>DATNBX010000128.1:0-2931 GCA_035571795.1 Ramlibacter sp. | reverse complement strand
ATGGGCGTGATCGCCGAAACCTGCGACCGCGTCGCGGTGATGTACGCGGGGCGCGTCGCCGAGATCGGCCCGGTGCACGAAGTGATCAACCAGCCGGCCCATCCCTACTCCATGGGGCTGATGGCGGCAATTCCCGATATCACGACGGAGCGCGAGCGCCTGAACCAGATCGACGGCGCGATGCCGCGGCTGGATGCGATTCCACCGGGGTGCGCCTACAACCCGCGCTGCCCCCGCGTCTTCGACCGCTGCATGGTGCAGCGCCCGGACCTGCTCGCCGCTGGTGCGACCCGCGCGGCCTGCTGGCTGCACGATGCGCATGCGGCGACGGAGGTCGCATGAACGCTCCCCTGGTCCAGGCGCACGACCTTGCCAAGACATTCGACGTCTCCGTGCCCTGGCTGAATCGCGTGATCGAGCGGCGGCCGCGCCAAATGCTGCGCGCCGTGGACGCCGTGAGCTTCGAGATCGGCAAGGGCCGCACGCTAGGGCTCGTGGGCGAATCCGGTTGCGGCAAGAGCACCGTCGCGCGCTTGCTGGTGGGCTTATACGAACCCACTCGTGGCGGCCTGACTTTCGACGGCCAGGACGCCCATGCGGCCTTCAAGACATCGGGAGGGCGTCAGCTGCGCCGGCGCATCCAGATGATCTTCCAGGACCCGTACGCGAGCTTGAACCCGCGCTGGACCGTCGAGGACATTGTGGGCGAGCCGATGAAGGAACACGGCATCATCACCGACGAGGCGCAGCTCGAGGCCCGGGTCGGCGAGCTGCTCAAATCGGTCGGCCTATCGCCGCTGGACATGGTGAAGTACCCGCATCAGTTCTCGGGCGGCCAGCGCCAGCGCATCTCGATCGCGCGCGCCCTGGCTACCGAGCCGGAGTTCCTGGTGTGCGACGAACCGACTTCGGCGCTGGACGTGAGCGTGCAGGCCCAGGTGCTCAACATCATGAAGGACCTGCAGCGCCAGCGCGGCCTGACCTATCTTTTCATCTCGCACAACCTGGCCGTAGTGCGGCATGTGAGCGACCAGGTCGGCGTGATGTACCTGGGACGGCTGGTGGAACTCGCCGACAAGCAACAACTTTTTGCCACTCCGCGCCATCCGTACACGCGGATGCTGCTCGACGCGATCCCGAAGCTGCACGATACCGGTCGCTCACGGACCCCGGTTCAGGGAGAGGTGCCCAATCCGCTCAACCCGCCGACCGGCTGTGCCTTTCATCCGCGCTGTCCGCATGCGAACACCCGTTGCAAGGCCGAGCGTCCGCAGCTGCTGGAAATTCAGGGAGTAAAGGTCTCCTGCCACGCGGTGGAGGAAGGCAGGATCTAGTCCATAACAGGGCACCGGCAGTCAACATTCTTCATTCCAGCAATGTCCCTCCCGCGCGATCGCCGCGTCGGACGGGCGCCGCAGGGCCCGATAATGGTGAAATGAATCAACTGCTGAGAGAAGCTGACTGATGGGGAGTGGCACCGCACGGCCGCGCTGCGATCGAACGACAGCCTGGTCAGCTCTGCAAGAGCACTTCGATCACGTTGGCCGCAAGCTGGTCTTGCGCGACTCATTCCAGCGCGATCCTGGCCGCTTCGAAGAATTCAGCCAGGAGGCGCCCCGCGTGTTCGCGGACTTGTCGAAGAACCTGATCGACACTCAGGCGCAGGCGCTGCTGCTGGAACTGGCGCGCGAGTGCGCTCTCGAGTCCCACCGCGATGCGATGTTCGCGGGCGAGGCGATCAACGTCACCGAGCAGCGAGCCGTCAAGCACTGGCTGCTGCGTGAGCCGGTTGGTGCGAGCACCGACCGGGATGCGGCCCAGGTACACGCCACCCTGGACGCCATGCTGGCTTTTGCCGAGCAGGTACGACACGATCATGCGATCACTGACGTGGTGAACATCGGCATCGGAGGCTCGGACCTCGGGCCACAAATGGCGGTTGGCGCGCTCGATAGCTTTGTGATGCCGGGTAAGCGCTTCCATTTTGTCTCCAACATCGACGGCCACGAACTCGCTGCGGTGCTGGAACTGCTGCGGCCGGAAAGCACTTTGTTCCTGGTGGCTTCGAAGACTTTCACTACCCTCGAGACCATGACGAACGCGCGATCGGCGCGGGCCTGGTTCGAAACCCGCGGCGGCCGCGACATTGCGCGCCATTTCGCGGCCCTGACCACCAACGTCACGGCTGCCCGCGAATTCGGCATCACCACCACCTTCGGCTTCTGGGACTGGGTCGGCGGGCGGTATTCGCTGTGGTCGGCGATCGGCCTTCCGGTGGCCATTGCGATCGGCGCCGGCGCATTTCGCGCATTGCTTGCCGGCGCGCACGAGATGGACCGGCACTTCGCGACGCAGCCGCTGGAGCGCAACCTGCCGGTACGGCTGGGGCTGCTCGATGTGTGGAATCGCAATTTCCACGGCTTCGCGAGCCGCAGCTTGGCGCCCTATCACAGCGCACTACGCCGGTTGCCCGCGTATCTGCAACAGCTGGAAATGGAGAGCAACGGCAAGCGCGTCGATATGGACGGCCAGCCGCTCGCGCATGCTTCGGCGCCCGTGTTGTGGGGCGAGCCCGGCACCAATGGCCAGCACGCCTATTTCCAGATGCTGCACCAGGGCACGGACGTGATTCCGGTCGAGTTCATCGCCGTCAGGACGCCGGACCATGCGCTGGCCGGCCACCACGAATTGCTGCTGGCGAACGCCTTGGCGCAGGCCCAAGCGATGATGCAAGGCAAGCCCGACGGTGGGGGCCACCGCGATTTTCCCGGTAATCGCCCCAGCACTTTCTTCCTGCTCGAGCGCCTCGATCCTGCCAGTCTCGGCGCATTGATTGCCTTGCACGAGCATCGCGTCTTCGTCAGCGGCTCGATATGGGGCGTCAACAGCTTCGACCAATGGGGCGTGGAACTGGGCAAGGTGCTCGCGCTG
>DATNBX010000127.1:0-12361 GCA_035571795.1 Ramlibacter sp. | reverse complement strand
GACCAGATCATCACCGTCGCGCGCCAGTTCGCCGACAACGCCGACAAGACCCACGGCAAGTCGATGGTGATCATCGGCGCGGCGATGAACCACTGGTACCACAGCGACATGAACTACCGCGGCGTCATCAACATGCTGATGATGTGCGGCTGCATCGGCCAGTCCGGCGGCGGCTGGGCCCACTACGTCGGGCAGGAAAAGCTGCGGCCGCAGACCGGCTGGACCGCCCTCGCTTTCGCGCTGGACTGGATCCGCCCGCCGCGCCAGATGAATTCCACCAGCTTCTTCTACGCGCACACCGACCAGTGGCGCTACGAGAAGCTTGGCATGGAGGAAGTGCTGTCGCCGCTGGCCGACAAGAAGGCGTTCGCCGGCAGCATGATCGACTACAACGTGCGCGCCGAGCGCATGGGCTGGCTGCCGTCGGCGCCGCAACTGCAGACCAATCCGCTGCAAGTCGCCAAGGACGCACAGGCTGCGGGCCTCGAAGGCAAGGACTACGCGGTCAAGGCGCTGAAGGACGGCACGCTTCGCATGAGCTGCGAAGACCCTGACCACCCGTCCAACTGGCCGCGCAACATGTTCGTCTGGCGTTCCAACATCCTGGGCTCCTCCGGCAAGGGCCACGAGTACTTCCTCAAGCACCTGCTGGGCACCAGCCACGGCGTGCAGGGCAAGGACCTGGGCGTGGGCGATGCCAAGCCGACCGAGGTGGTCTGGCACGAGCACGGCCCCGAAGGCAAGCTGGATCTGGTCGTGACGCTGGACTTCCGCATGAGCACGACCTGCCTGTACTCGGACATCGTGCTGCCGACGGCGACCTGGTACGAGAAGAACGACCTGAACACCAGCGACATGCATCCGTTCATCCACCCGCTGTCCACCGCGGTGGACCCGGCCTGGCAATCGAAGAGCGACTGGGAAATCTACAAGGGCTTCGCCAAGAAGTTCAGCGAGCTGTGCCCGGGCCACCTCGGCGTCGAAAAGGAAGTGGTGCTCACACCCTTGATGCACGACTCGCCGGCCGAGCTGGCGCAACCCTTCGGCGTGGCCGACTGGAAGCGCGGCGAATGCGACCTGATTCCGGGCAAGACGGCACCGCAGATCGCGGTGGTCGAGCGCGACTACCCGAACGTTTACAAGCGCTTCATGGCGCTCGGCCCGTTGATGAACAAGGTGGGCAACGGCGGCAAGGGCATCTCGTGGAATACGCAGACCGAAGTCGAGCAGCTGGGCCAGCTCAACGGCCTGGTCACCGACGCCGGTGCGACCCAGGGCATGCCCTCGATCGACACGGACATCGACGCTTGTGAAGTGGTGTTGCAACTGGCGCCCGAAACCAACGGCCATGTCGCGGTCAAGGCCTGGAACGCGCTTTCGAAGCAGACCGGCCGCGAGCACGCGCACCTGGCGCTGCATCGCGAGGACGAGAAGATCCGCTTCCGCGACGTCCAGGCGCAGCCGCGCAAGATCATCTCGTCGCCGACCTGGAGCGGCCTGGAAAGCGAGAAGGTTTCCTACAACGCCGGCTACACCAATGTCCACGAACTGATCCCATGGCGCACCCTCACCGGGCGGCAGCAGTTCTACCTGGACCACCCCTGGATGCTGGCGTTCGGCGAGGGCAGCGTCTGCTATCGCCCGCCGGTGGACCTGAAGACGACGGCTGGAATAGCGGGCATCAAGCCCAATGGCAACACCGAGATCCAGCTGAACTTCATCACGCCGCACCAGAAGTGGGGTATCCACTCCACCTACAGCGACAACCTGCTCATGCTCACGCTCAATCGCGGCGGGCCCGTGATCTGGCTGTCGGAGGACGACGCCGCGCGCGCCGGTATCGTGGACAACGACTGGGTCGAGCTGTTCAACCTCAATGGCGCGATCTCGGCCCGGGCAGTGGTCAGCCAGCGCGTCAACCCCGGCATGGTGCTGATGTACCACGCCCAGGAAAAAATCATCAACACGCCCGGCTCCGAGATCACCGGCATGCGCGGCGGCATCCACAACTCGGTGACTCGCATCGTGCTCAAGCCCACCCACATGATCGGCGGCTACGCCCAGTTCAGCTACGGCTTCAACTACTACGGAACGATCGGCACCAACCGCGACGAGTTCGTGGTGGTGCGCAAGATGAACAGGATCGACTGGCTCGACGAGGAAACCGAAAACGTGGGAGAAGCAGCATGATCCCCCACGCTCACATTCGTTCGCTGCCCCCAGAGGGGGCGGCCACCCTAGAGACGGCTCGTCGGGAGGCAGCATGAAAGTCCGCGCACAGATCGGCATGGTCCTGAACCTGGACAAGTGCATCGGCTGCCATACCTGCTCGGTCACCTGCAAGCAGGTCTGGACCAGCCGCCCAGGCATGGAGTACGCCTGGTTCAACAACGTCGAGACCAAGCCCGGCATCGGCTATCCCAAGGAGTGGGAGAACCAGGGCAAGTGGAACGGCGGCTGGAAGCGCAACGCCGATGGCTCCATCGCACCGCGCCAGGGCAACAAGTGGCAGCTCCTGATGCGCATCTTCTCGAACCCGAACCTGCCGCAGATCGACGACTACTACGAGCCCTTCACCTTCGACTACGACCATCTGCAATCGGCCCCGGAAATGAAGGCGGCGCCCACGGCGCGACCGCGCAGCCTGATCACGGGCCAGCGCATGGAAAAGATCGAATGGGGCCCGAACTGGGAAGAAATCCTGGGCGGCGAATTCTCCAAGCGCGGCAAGGACGCGAACCTGGCGAATTTCGACGCGGTGCAAAAGGAGATGGTGGGCCAGTTCGAAAACACCTTCATGATGTACCTGCCGCGCCTGTGCGAGCACTGCCTGAATCCGGCGTGCGTCGCGTCGTGCCCGTCCGGCTCGATCTACAAGCGCGAGGAAGACGGCATCGTCCTGATCGACCAGGACAAGTGCCGCGGCTGGCGCATGTGCGTCTCGGGCTGCCCGTACAAAAAGATCTACTACAACTGGCAATCCGGCAAGGCCGAAAAATGCATCTTCTGCTATCCGCGCATCGAGGCCGGCCAGCCGACCGTGTGCTCGGAAACCTGCGTCGGGCGGATCCGCTACCTGGGCGTGGTGCTGTACGACGCCGACCGGATCGAGGAAGCGGCCAGCGTGGAAAACGAGAAGGACCTGTACCAGGCGCAACTGAATATGTTCCTGGACCCGCATGATCCGAAGGTGATCGAGCAGGCCCGCAGGGACGGTATCCCCGAGGCCTGGCTGGAAGGCGCGCGCAACAGCCCGGTGTGGAAGATGGCGATGGACTGGAAAGTCGCCCTGCCGCTACACCCCGAATACCGCACGCTGCCGATGGTCTGGTATGTGCCGCCGCTGTCGCCGATCACTTCGGCCGCGAACGCCGGCCACCTCGGCGCCAACGGCGAGATCCCGGACGTGAACCAGATGCGCATCCCGGTGCAGTACCTGGCCAACTTGCTCACGGCCGGCGACACCGGCCCCGTGATCCGCTCGCTCGAACGCATGCTGGCCATGCGCGCCTATCAGCGCGGCAAGCACGTGGACAACGTCGAGAACGTGAAGGTGCTGAACCAGGTGGGCCTGACGGCCGCGCAGGTCGATGAGATGTACCACGTGATGGCCATCGCCAATTACGAGGACCGCTTCGTCATCCCGAGCAGCCACCGCGAATACGCGGAAAACACGTTCGACATGAAGGGCGGCTGCGGCTTCTCCTTCGGCAACGGCTGCTCCGACGGCTCGACCGAGACCAGCCTGTTCGGTGGCAAGAAGCGTCGCACGATTCCGATCAAGTCCACGGTATGAGCAAGACATGAAAAACAACCGCCATACCCTGCGCTGCCTGGCATTGCTGCTGGGCTACCCCGACGAGAAGCTGCGCGGGCTCTTGCCGGCGCTGGCCGACGCGATCGATTCCGAAGCGGCGCTGCCGGCCGCGCGCCGCGCCGAACTGCGCGCCTTCATCCGCGAGATGCAGCGCGCGGACGCGATCGAACTGGAAGCTCGTTACGTCGAGCTGTTCGACCGAGGCCGCGCCACTTCGCTGCACCTGTTCGAGCATGTGCACGGCGACTCGCGCGATCGCGGGCCGGCCATGATCGACCTGACGCAGACCTACGAGAAGGCCGGCCTGCTGCTCGCGCCGCACGAGCTGCCGGACCATTTGTGCGTCGTGCTGGAGTTCGCCTCCACCCAGCCGCCCGCGCTGGCGCGTGATTTCCTGGGCGAGATGGCCCACATCCTCAACGCGATCTTCAGCGCGCTGCGCAAACGCGACAGCCGCTACGCCACCGTGCTGGCCGCGATCCTGGAACTTGCCGGTCACAAGGCCGAGGCCGTCCCGGTGGCCGACGACGCGCCGATCGATGAAAGCTGGGCCGAACCGGTGGTGTTCGACGGCTGCAGCAGCCGCGGCCAAGCCAGCCCGGGGCAGCCCCAACCGATCCATATCGTCCGCAAGACCTCTCCCGTCCCCGGAGCAAGCGCATGAACATCCTCGACCAATTCCTGTTCGGCTACTACCCCTACATCTGCCTGACGGTGTTCCTCGCCGGCAGCCTGATCCGCTTCGACCGCGACCAGTACACCTGGAAGAGCGACTCGTCGCAATTGCTGCGCCATGGCCAGTTGCGCTGGGGCAGCAACCTGTTCCACATCGGCATCCTGTTCCTGCTCGGCGGGCACAGCATGGGTTTGCTGACGCCGCATTTCATCTACGAGCACTTCGTTTCGGCGCCTGACAAGCAAATGGGGGCAATGGTTTCCGGCGGCCTGTTCGGCCTGCTCGGTTTCATCGGCGTCACGATCCTGCTGCACCGCCGCCTGTGGGACCCGCGCATCCGCATCAACTCGCGGACCAGCGACATCCTGCTGCTCGTGCTGCTGTGGGTCCAGTTCGCGCTCGGCCTGATCACGATCCCGCTGTCGGCCCAACACCTGGACGGCGGCCTGATGATGAGGCTGGGCGAGTGGGCGCAGCGCATCGTCACGTTCCGGCCCGGCGCGGTGGAAATGCTGGCGGACGCCGGCTGGATCTTCAAGGCGCACATGTTCCTGGGCATGTCGCTGTTCCTGATCTTCCCGTTCACCCGACTGGTCCACGTGTGGAGCGGTTTCGCGACACTGGGCTACCTGGTGCGGCCGTATCAGGTGGTGCGCACCCGCCGCGCCCTCGCTGGATCGCGCAGTGTCCCGGCCGCGCCCGCGGCAGCTTCGTCGCAGCCGGTTGCCGGCGTGCGGCTCGAACCCGGAAAGGCCGTGTCATGAGTAGCGCGAGCGGCTGCGGCGGCGGCGCCTGCACTTGCGGCGGTGCCGCCAAAGCAGGCGGCGGCACACCAGCCCCGGTCGCCGCGATCAATGGCATCGCCCTGCATGCGGCTGGGCCAGCGCCGGACGAAACCGAACTGCGCGAAATCGCCTGGGCGGAACTGCTGCGGCAGGAGGCCGTGCTCCAAGGTCTGCTGCCGCGCCATCCTGGCCTTCAGGCGCCATTGCTCTCGCCGGCCGATCATCAGGTGATCGAAGCCATGCTGGATCGCGAAGTGCAGGTGCCCCAGCCGACCGACGACGAGTGCCGCCGTTACTACGAAGCCCGCCAGGATCGGTATATCGAAGGACAACTGGCGCACGTTCGACACATCCTGTTCGCCGTGACCGAAGGCGTGGATGTCGCCATGCTGGCGGCGCGCGCGGAACAAGCCTTGCTCGAGCTCAGCCGAAAGGACGTGGGCCCCGGCCGTTTCGCGGCCCTTGCACGCGAGCTGTCCAATTGCCCCAGCGGCGCCGAGGGTGGCGATCTGGGCTGGATCGCCCCGCACGATTGCGCCGACGAGCTGGCGGTCGAGCTGTTCGGGCCACAGAGTCCCTTGGGCGGTGTCGGCCTTCGGCCCCGCCTAGTGCATACCCGCTACGGATTCCATATCGTAGAGGTGCTGGAGCGCCAGCCGGGCCGCCGGTTGCCGTTCGATGAGGTACGGGAACGTATCAAAGTTCAGTTGGCCCAGCAGTCGCGCGCCAAGGCGCTGCACCAGTACATCCGGCTGCTGGCCGGGCGGGCGCTCGTCGAAGGCGTGATGCTGGAAACCGCGGACTCGCCGCTGATCCAGTAGGTCTAGGCGTTGCCCGCGACGGCCGGCCGACTGCCGGCGGCGGGAAAAGCGTTCTAATTGATGAATAGCAAGGAGATGAGCCTTCCGCTTCGGTAGCCTCCTGCGGTGGCCCCCCGGGCCATTTAATCTATTTGGAGCAGGTTTGGACACACCCTCGTTGGCTGACGCCGCGGCCGTTGCCGCGCGGTTGCACGCCCTGTGCAGAGATTCGGGGCTGCGCCCGTGGGAATTTGCCGGGAAATCGCTGCTGCCGGTCGTGCAAGGCGGAATGGGCGTCGGTGTTTCTGCGGGTGGACTGGCCGGAGCGGTGGCCGGATTGGGCGGGGTCGGCACGATTTCTTCGGTCGACCTGCGCCGCCATCACCCCGACTTGATGGCCCTGACGGGGAACCTGGACAAGGAACCCGACGCCCGCGAGCGCATCGACGCCGCCAATCTGGAAGCTCTCTCGCGCGAGATCGCGCGCGCCCGCGAACTGGCCGGCGGGCGCGGCCTCGTCGCCGTGAACATCATGCGGGCCGTGAGCGCGTACGAAACCTATGCGCGCTGTGCCCTGGCCAGCGGCACAGACGCATTGGTGGTCGGCGCCGGGCTGCCGCTGGACCTGCCCGAACTGGCGCGCGACTTTCCCAAGGCCGCCTTGATCCCGATCCTTTCCGATGCCCGCGGCGTGCAGCTGATCGTGCGCAAATGGGAAAAAAAGGGCCGCTTGCCGGACGCCGTCGTGATCGAACACCCGAAGCTGGCCGGCGGCCACCTGGGCGCCGCGAAAGTGGCGGACCTGAACGATCGGCGCTTCGACTTCGACGTGGTCATTCCGGAGGTGCTTGAGTTCCTGCGCAAGGCCGGACTGGAAGGCCGCATTCCGCTGATCCCGGCCGGCGGCATCGGCAGCCGCGAGGACATTCACCGGCTGCAGGACATGGGCGCGACGGCCGTTCAGATGGGGACGGCCTTCGCCGTTACCACCGAATGCGATGCCCATCCCGAATTCAAGCGGATCCTGGCCGAGGCGAAGCCGGAAGACACCGTGGAGTTCACCAGCGTGGCCGGCCTGCCCGCTCGCGCGGTGCGCACGCCCTGGCTGGAAAAATACCTGCGGCTTGAACCGCGGCTGAAACGCAACGCCCACGTCAAACCCTGCACCATGAAGTTCGACTGTCTGGCAAACTGCGGGCTGCGCGACGGCAACGCCGGCTGGGGACAGTTCTGCATCGACAAGATGCTGGGGCATGCGCTGGCCGGCGAAGTCGGGCTGGGCCTGTTTTTCCGCGGCGCGGGGCGCTTGCCTTTCGGCACGCAAATCCGCTCCGTCCTTGAATTGATGCAATGGCTGATGGGCGGCATCCGGCCGCCCGGTCTAACGGAGAATTACGCATGAAGCGTGACGAAGCCCCCCTGGTGTCACTGGCCATCCAGCCGATCAGCCGGGACGTGCTCAAGGAGAAATACCTCAAGCCGGGGGAAAACGATCTCGAGGAACTGTTCGAGCGGGTGGCGCGAGCCCTGGCATCGGTGGAGACCGAAGCCAAGCGCGACCACTGGAAGGCCCTGTTCCACACCAACCTGAGAGCCGGTGCCATCGGGGCCGGGCGCATCATGAGCGCGGCCGGCACTTCGCTGCAGGCCACGCTGATCAACTGCTTCGTGCAGCCGGTGGGCGACTGCATCCAGGGGATGGACGCGGACGGCTACCCCGGCATCTACGAAGCCCTGCGCGAAGCGGCCGAGACCATGCGGCGCGGCGGCGGCGTCGGCTACGACTTCTCGCGCATCCGCCCGCGCGGCGCCGAGGTCAGCGCCACCGCCTCGATCGCCTCCGGGCCGTGCAGCTACATCGACGTGTTCGATCATTCGTGCGCCACCGTGGAAAGCGCGGGCGCGCGCCGCGGCGCCCAGATGGGGGTGCTGCGGATCGACCATCCGGACGTGCTGGAGTTCATCACCGCCAAGCGCAAACCGGGGCGCTGGTCCAATTTCAACGTCTCCGTTTCCGTCACCAACGAGTTCATGGAGGCGCTGGACGCTGGCGCCAACTGGTCGCTGGTCCATCGCGCCAAGCCCGGTACCGCGCTGCTGGGGAAAGCGCACCAGCGCGAGGATGGCAAGTGGGTCTATCGCACGCTGCCCGCCTCCGAGCTGTGGGACACCGTGATGCGTTCGGCCTACGACTTCGCCGAGCCGGGCATCCTGTTCCCGGACACGATCAACCGCGACAACAACCTGCGCTACTGCGAGGACATCGCGGCGACCAACCCCTGCGGCGAGCAACCGCTGCCGCCGTACGGCTGCTGCGACCTCGGGCCCGTGATCCTGACGCGCTTCGTGCGCCAGCCCTTCGGTTTCGGCGGCGCACCCGAATTCGATTTCGAAGCGTTCGCCGCTGCCGTGGCGTTGCAGGTCCGTGCGCTGGACAACGTGCTGGACCTGACGTTCTGGCCGCTGCAGCAGCAGCGCAACGAGGCGATGGCCAAACGGCGCATCGGCGTGGGCTTCACCGGCATGGGCGACGCGCTGTACATGCTGTGCGTGCGCTACGACGAACCCGCCGGCCGCGAGATGGCCGTGAAGATCGCGCGCTGCATGCGTGACGCAGCTTACGCCGCGTCGGTCGAGCTGGCCCGCGAAAAGGGCGCGTTCCCGGCGTTCGACGCCGCGCGCTACCTGGAATCGGGCACCTTCGCCAGCCGGCTGGACGAACCGCTCAAGCAGAAGATCCGCGAGCACGGCATCCGCAACAGCCACCTGCTGTCGATCGCGCCGACCGGCACCGTCAGCCTGGCCTTCGCGGACAACGCGTCCAACGGCATCGAGCCGGCCTTCTCGTGGACCTACCAGCGCCGCAAGCGCGAGGGTGACGGCAGCGTCAGCCAGTACGACGTCGAAGACCACGCCTGGCGCCTGTACCGCAGCCTGGGCGGCGATGTCGCCAACCTGCCGCCCTACTTCGTCTCCGCGATGGACATGCCGGCGGCTGCGCACGTGGCGATGATGGAGGCAGTGCAGCCCTTCGTCGACACCGCGATCTCGAAAACCGTCAACGTGTCAGAGGACTATCCCTACGAGGAATTCAAGAGCCTCTATCACGAAGCCTGGAAGGCCGGCCTGAAGGGGCTCGCGACCTACCGCCCCAACAGTATCGTGGGCGCGGTGCTGCAGACCGAAGCGCCCAAGCAGGCGGCCGAGGCAGCCCCGCCGCCGATCGACCTGATGCGCACCGTCATCACCAGCCGTCCCAAGGGCGCGCTGCCGGCGATGGCCGAGAAGATCGAGTACTGGACCCAGCAAGGACGCCAGCACCTGTACCTGGTGGTGTCGTTCCTGCCGTTGCCCGACGGGCGCCAGCGCGCCATCGAATTCTTCATGCCGGTGGGCCAGAACGGCGAGTCGCAGCAGTGGGTCACCGCCAGCATGCGGCTGCTGTCGCTCGCCGCGCGCGGCGGCTTCCTGGACCGCGCCCTGGCCGACATGCGCAAGGTCGCCTGGGACCGCGGGCCGGTCCGGCTGGGCACCTACCGCAAGGCGGACGGCACGCACGTGCCGCTGTGGCATGACTCGGAGGTCGCCGCCATCGCCTACGCGCTGCAGAACCTGATCGCGGGGCGCAACGGCCATGAAACCGCCACGCCCAACGTCGAAGTCAGCGCCCCGGCACCGGCGCCGATGGCCGGCGCCAAATGCCCCGAGTGCGGCGCCTACGCGATGATCCGCAAGGACGGCTGCGACTACTGCACGCAATGCGGCCACATCGGTCACTGCGGATAACATGACGAGACGTCGTGCACGTGCTTGCCACGGACGCCCGATCGCCTTCGCCGGCTGCGCTTGAGCCCGCGTCGGCCGAATGGGCCGAGGCGCTGATCCATCATCGCCAGACCATCCTGCCCAAGCGGCTCTTCGAGCCCGGCCCCGATGCTGCGCAACTCGAACGGATCCTGGCCACGGCCGGGGCGGCACCCGATCACGGAGAGCTCGTGCCGTGGCGCTTCATCATCGTGCCCGCAAGCGAGCGCAGCCGCTTGGCCGATGCGTTCGCAGCGTCGCTGCTGGAGCGCGATCCGCGCGCCGCTGCCGACGACGTGGAGAAGGCTCGCGAGAAGGCTTTCCGGGCACCTTTGTTGATGCTGGCGGTCGTTGACACGGGCGCGCCGGGTAGTGAGATTCCGAAGGCGGAGCGCTACATCTCGGCAGGTTGCGCGATCCAGAACATGCTGCTGATGGCAACGGCGCTGTGCTTCGCTTCGTCGGTCACCGGGGGCAAGGCCCTGCGCTCCAGGGAATTGCGGGAGCTGTTCGCGTTGCGCGAGACGGAGGATGCCGTCTGCTTCATGGCCATCGGCACTGCGGATCGCAACAAGCCGATCCGCCAGCGCCCGCAGCCGAGCCGGTACGTGAGCGTACTGGCACCCAAACCCGACCGCGTCAGCGAATCCGCGGCGGCGCCTCCATCTGCTCCGGCGTCGTGAAGTAGGCCGACGAAGAGCCGCCGCGCTCGCGGGCGCGCGCGAGTTCCTGCCGCGCAACCGTGCGCAGATGAACCTCGTCAGGGCCGTCCAGGAAACGCATTGCCCGGCCCCAGGTCCACAGCCACGCCAGCGGCGTGTCCGGCGACATTCCCATCGCCCCGAAGATCTGCATCGCACGATCGGCGACACGCGTCTGCAGCCGGGCGGCGACCACCTTGATCGCAGCCACCTCGGCCCGCAGCCCCGGATCGCGCTCGGGCTGGTCCAGCCCCCATGCGGCGCGCAGCACCAGCAGCCGGGCCTGGTCGATCTCCAGGCGGGACTCGGCGATCCAGTCCTGCACGTTCGCCTGGTCGGCCAGGTACTTGCCGAACGCGTGCCGTTCCAGCGCCCGGTCGCAGGCCAGTTCCAGCGCCAGTTCGCACTGTCCGATGGTGCGCATGCAATGATGCACGCGGCCCGGCCCCAGGCGGCCCTGCGCCATCGCGAAGCCTTCGCCCCAGGTGCCCAGCAGGTTTTCTTCCGGGACGCGGACGTCGCGCAGCAGGATTTCGCAGTGCCCTTCGAGCGAGGTGTGCTGCATGATGGAGATATTGCGCACGATGGTCAGGCCCGGCGCATCCATGGGCACCAACACCATGCTGTGGCCGGCATGCTTCGAAGCTGTGGTCGTCTCGCCTTCGTTGCGGCACATGACGACAAGCAGGCGGCACGCCGGATGCGCCACGCCGGTGATGAACCACTTGCGCCCATTGATCACCAGTTGCCCACCTTCGCGCCGCACAGCCGTCTGCAGATTGGTGGGATCGGACGAAGCGACGTCGGGCTCCGACATGGCGAAGGCCGATCGGATTTGTCCTTCCAGCAGCGGCATCAGCCATTGCTCGCGCTGCGCGGGCGATGCGTGCCGCTGCAGCAGATCCATGTTGCCGCTGTCCGGGGCGCTGCAGTTAAAGACCTCCGCCGACCAGGGCAGGCGGCCCATCGCCTCGGCCAGCGGCGCGTAGTCGAGGTTGTTCAGGCGCGTGCCCGGCTCGTCCTCACGCAGGCCCGGCAGGCACAGATTCCACAGCCCTTCGGTTTTCGCCAGCGCCTTGAGGTCTTCCATGAACGGCGGGTACACGCCCTGGCTGGCGCAGCCATGCCATGCGCCGTTATGCGGCAGCACGTAGCGATCCAGGAAGGCCTGCAGCTGCTGCAGCCAGGCCTGTGCGGTGGGAGATGGTTCGTAGTTCACGGCGCACCTTACTGAGACGTTTCTCCGTCGATCTTCGCGCCCGCCAACCGGGCGGCGTGTCGCCTTGGAGTCTCGCAGTCCCCCAGGCTACTCGCAGTCCCTTCAAGCTACAACCGTCACCCGCACATTGCCGTCCTTGCGCACGACCTCGATGCCCACGTTGCGCTCGTAACGCTGCAGCAGCAGGTCGGCACTCGGTCCCGGCGCGCCCAGCCGGGTGATCCTGATCCAGTCGATGAAGGGCGGCAGCCGCGGCGTGCGCAGCGTGATCTCGGAATGGCCGGCATCGATTTCCAGCCCGAGGCAGGCCTGCAGCATGCCGAACACCGCCGCGGCGGCCCAGGCCTGCGGCGAGCACGCCACCGGGTACAGGGTCGGACCGGCGCCGGATCTGCGCGGGAAGCCGCAGAACAATTCAGGCAGGCGATGGGCGTCGAAATGCAGGCTGGCGTCGAACGTGCTCGAGAGCAATTGCATCGCGCTCTCGGTGCGGCCGTAGCGCGCCATGCCCGCCGCGATCAGGGCGTTGTCGTGCGGCCAGATCGAGCCGTTGTGGTAG
>DATNBX010000126.1:0-29075 GCA_035571795.1 Ramlibacter sp. | reverse complement strand
GGCGCCACTTTCCCGGCGCCCCTTTACGCCAAATGGGCGGCCAACTACAACAAGGCCACCGGCGTCAAGATCAACTACCAGTCGGTGGGTTCGGGCGCGGGGATCAAGCAGATCGACTCCAAGACGGTGGCGTTCGGCGCGTCCGACATGCCGCTGAAGGACGACGAGCTGGCCAAGAAGGGGCAGATGCAGTTCCCCACCGTGATCGGCGGCGTGGTCCCGGTGATCAACATCAAGGGCATCGCGCCCGGCCAGCTCAAGCTCAACGGCCAGGTGCTCGGCGACATCTATTTGGGCAAGATCACCAGGTGGACCGATGCGGCGATCAAGGCGCTGAATCCGTCGGTGCCGCTGCCCGATGCCGCGATCGCGCCGGTGCGCCGCGCCGACGGCTCGGGCACCACGTTCATCTTCACCAACTACCTGTCCAAGGTGAACGCGGAGTGGAAGGCCAAGGTGGGCGAAGGCACTGCGGTGAACTGGCCAGCCGGCGCGGGCGGCAAGGGCAATGAAGGCGTCGCGGCATTCGTGAACCGCCTGCCCAATTCGATCGGCTACGTCGAATACGCTTACGTCAAGCAGAGCAAGATGATTTTTGCCCAGATGCAGAACTCGGCGGGCAATTTCGTCGCGCCCGACGACACGGCATTCAAGGCCGCGGCGGCCGGCGCGGAGTGGTCCAAGAGCTTCTACCAGATCCTCACCAATCAGGGCGGCAAAGACGCGTGGCCGATCACCGGCGCCACCTTCATCCTGATGTACAAGAGCCAGGACAAGCCCGGCGAAGCAGCTGCCGCGCTCAAGTTCTTCGACTGGGCGTTCAAGAACGGCGACAAGACCGCTGAAGAGCTCGACTACGTGCCGATGCCGGCCGTCGTGAAGACCCAGATCGAAAAGTCCTGGGGCGACATCAAGGACACATCTGGCAAGACCATCGCGTTCAAGTAACGGCGCGGAATGCGGTGGCGCGAGGTTGCGTTGGGTCCCGTAATGTCCTCTACACTTGCGGCCCATGAAACCGCAATGGAGCTGGCCGGCAACGGCTTGGCGCGCCGGATGACGCCGCCACGGGGGCGTCCGGCGCGACGCAATGCGTGGGCCGATTTGCTGTTCGGCTGGACCGCGAAGGCGGCTGCACTGATCACCCTGGGGCTGCTCGCGGGCATCCTGGTCTCGCTGGTGGTGGGTGCCTGGCCGGCCATCGAGAAATACGGCCTGGGCTTCCTGGCCAATAGCGTGTGGGATCCGGTCGGCGGCGAGTTCGGCGGGCTGGTGATGATCTACGGCACGCTCGCCACTTCGCTGATCGCGCTGGTGATCGCCGTGCCGGTGAGCTTCGGTATCGCGCTGTTCCTTACCGAGCTCTCGCCGTCCTGGCTCAAGCGGCCGCTGGGCACGGCCATCGAACTGCTGGCGGCGGTGCCGTCGATCGTGTACGGCATGTGGGGCCTGCTGGTGTTCGGGCCCATCCTCGCGACCTTCGTGCAGCAGCCGCTGCAAGCGCTGCTGGCCGACGTGCCTTACCTCGGGGCGCTGGTGTCCGGCCCGCCGGTGGGCATCGGCATTCTCTCGGCGGGGATCATCCTGGCCATCATGATCATTCCTTTCATCGCGGCCGTGATGCGCGACGTGTTCGACGTCACGCCGCCGATGCTCAAGGAGTCGGCCTATGCTCTGGGCTCCACGACGTGGGAGGTCGTGTTCAAGGTCGTGCTGCCCTATACCAAGGCCGGCGTGATCGGCGGCATCATGCTCGGCCTGGGTCGCGCGCTCGGTGAAACCATGGCCGTCACCTTCGTGATCGGCAACTTCAACCAGCTCGACTCGCTCTCGCTGTTCCAGGCCGCCAACAGCATCACTTCGGCGCTGGCCAACGAGTTCGCCGAAGCGGCCAGCGGGCTGCATCAGGCGGCATTGATCTACCTGGGCCTGGTGCTGTTCTTCATTACCTTCGTCGTGCTCTCGCTGTCCAAGCTGCTGCTGGCACAACTGAGGAAGAGGGAGGGCGCAGCAGCATGAACGAGCTGAGCACGGCGGAGCGCCTGGTCGGGAAAGCGGACCGCACCCAGCAGCGCGAGCGCCTCTACGAGAAGCGCAAGCGCGTCAACCGGGTGGCGCTGGCGCTGTCGCTCGCGGCGATGGCATTCGGCGTCTTCTGGCTGGTGTGGATCTTGTGGGAAACATTGAGGCTTGGCGTGGCTGGCCTGTCGTGGGCCATGCTGACCCAGATGACTCCGCCGCCCAACGAAGCGGGCGGGCTGGCCAACGCCATCTACGGTTCGTTCCTGATGGTGATGCTGGCCACCTTCGTCGGCACGCCGATCGGCATCATGGCCGGCATCTACCTGGCCGAGTACGACCCCAAGGGCTGGCTCGGTTCGCTCACTCGCTTCGTCAACGACATCCTGCTGTCGGCGCCGTCCATCGTGATCGGGCTGTTCGTCTACGCCGTGGTCGTGGCTCGCTACAAGAGCTTTTCCGGATGGGCCGGCGTCATCGCGCTGGCGCTGATCGTGATACCGGTCGTCATCCGTACCACCGAGAACATGCTGATGCTGGTGCCCGCGGGGCTGCGCGAAGCGGCTTACGCGTTGGGCGCGCCGAAATGGAAGGTGATCATGAGCATCACGCTGCGCGCGGCCCGCGCCGGTGTAGTGACCGGGATCCTGCTGGCGGTGGCCCGCATTTCAGGCGAGACCGCACCCTTGCTCTTCACCGCCCTGAGCAACCAGTTCTGGACCTCCAGCCTGGGCGAGCCGATGGCCAGCCTGCCGGTGACGATCTTCAAGTTCGCGATGAGTCCCTATGAGAACTGGCAGCAGCTGGCCTGGTCGGGTGTATTCCTCATCACCGTGGCCGTCCTGGGCCTGAACATCCTGGCACGTGTGTTCACGCGCAGCAGAATCTGACAAGGCATCCGATGGCACCCCCTCCAGCCAATGACCGGCCGAAGATTTCCGTCAGGAACCTCGACTTCTATTACGGCAGATTCCACGCGCTCCGGGGCATCAACCTGGAAATCGCGGAGAAGAAAGTCACCGCGTTCATCGGTCCGTCGGGGTGCGGCAAGTCGACGCTGCTGCGCACCTTCAACCGCATGTACGAGCTTTATCCGGAGCAGCGGGCGCAGGGCGAAATCGTGCTCGACGGCGAAAACCTGCTGACGTCCAGGCAGGACGTGGCCCTGATCCGCGCCAAGATCGGCATGGTGTTCCAGAAACCCACGCCGTTCCCGATGTCGATCTACGACAACATCGCCTTCGGCGTGCGCCTGTTCGAGCAGCTGAGCCCGACCGACATGGACGATCGCGTCGAATGGGCGCTGCGCAAGGCGGCCTTGTGGGGCGAGGTGAGGGGCAAGTTGTCGCAAAGCGGGGCAGGTTTGTCGGGAGGCCAGCAACAGCGCCTTTGCATCGCGCGCGGCATCGCGATCAAGCCCGAGGTGTTGCTGCTCGACGAGCCGTGCTCGGCGCTGGACCCGATTTCCACCGGGAAGATCGAGGAGCTGATCGCCGAGCTCAAGAACGACTACACCGTCGTCATCGTCACCCACAACATGCAGCAGGCCGCGCGCGTCAGTGACTACACTGCCTACATGTACCTGGGGGACCTGATCGAGATGGGCGCGACCGAGCAGATCTTCTTCAAGCCCAAGCGCAGGGAGACCGAAGACTACATCACGGGGCGGTTTGGATGAAGGAGCGAGGCAATGGCTGACAAACACCTTTCCACCCAGTTCGACAGCGAACTCAGCACCGTCTCGACCCGCGTCATGGAAATGGGCGGCCTGGTGGAGTCGCAGATCCGCACCGCCGTGTATGCGCTGTCGCAGTTCAGCGAAGAAGCGGCGACACAGGTCAAGGAGATCGAGTCGCGCGTCAACCTGATGGAAGTCGAGATCGACCGCGAGCTGTCGTCGATCATCGCGCGGCGCCAGCCGACGGCGCGCGACCTGCGCTTGCTGATCGCCATCTCCAAGACCACCGCCAACCTCGAACGCGCCGGCGACGAGGCGGTCAAGATCGCCCGCATGGTCAAGTCCATCATCAGCAGCGGTTCGGCGCGCACCCTGCCGGCTTCCGAGCTGCGTGTCGCGGCCGACCTGGCTTCGGGGCTGCTGCGCAAGGCGCTGGATGCATTCGCACGGCTGGATGCCACCGCGGCGGTCTCGATCCTCAAGGAGGATGACCTGATCGACCGCGAGTTCGACGGCTTCCTGCGCAAGCTCATCACCTACATGATGGAAGATCCCCGTACCATTTCGTCCAGCCTGGACCTGCTGTTCGTGGCCAAGGCGGTCGAGCGGATCGGGGACCATGCCAAGAACATCGCCGAATTCACCATCTACGTGGTCAAGGGCGCAGACGTCCGCCATGCATCGATGGAAGAGATCGAATCGGTCGTGCGCTGATGAAGAGTGCGCCCCGGGTCCTGATCGTCGAAGACGAACCTTCCATCGCCGAGCTGGTTTCAGTCAATCTTCGCCACAACGGGTTCCAGCCGGTGTGGGCGGAGGACGGCAACGCGGCCCAGCGTGAAATGGATGCGGTCCTGCCCGACGCGATCCTGCTGGACTGGATGCTGCCGGGCCAGAGCGGGCTGGCGCTGGCGCGCAAGTGGCGCGCCGATAACCGGACCAAGGCCATCCCGATCCTGATGCTCACGGCCCGCGGCGACGAGCCGGACAAGATCGCGGGCCTGGAAGCCGGCGCCGACGACTACATCACCAAGCCGTTCTCGACCCAGGAGCTGCTGGCGCGCATCCGGGCGGTGCTGCGGCGGCGCGCACCCGAGCAGGTGAATGACACGGCGGCCGTCGGCCAGCTCGTGCTGGATGCGGCCACGCATCGCGTCACCTGGCACGGCCGTGCGTTGAAGGTGGGACCGACCGAGTTCAAGCTGCTGAATTACCTCATGAAGCATCCCGAGCGGGTGCACAGCCGGTCGCACCTGCTGGACAAGGTTTGGGGCGACCATGTGTTCATCGAGGAGCGCACGGTCGATGTCCACGTCAAGCGGCTGCGCGAGGCGCTCGGTCCGGCCGGCGCCATGATCGAAACCGTGCGCGGCGCGGGCTACCGGCTCACCGCGCCTTCAGCCGCCGCCAGCGGTACGGGTGCCTAGCGCCCTGGCGGCCGCGCCTGCAATGCGCTTGGCCGAGTCACAATCGAACATGGCGTGGCGCTTCCTCTCCTTTCTTCTTTGCCAACTGGCGGGGGGCCTGCTGGGCTGGTGGCTGGCTGGCGACAGCGGGGCGGGGGCGGGCCTGGTCGCCGGGAGCCTGGCCTGGCTGGCGGTGGACGGCATGCGCGCCGCCGCGCTGCTCCAATGGCTGCGCGACGGCGAGGTCGCGGGCAAGCCGGCGCTGCGCGGGCTGTGGGGCGAGGCCGCCGAGCGCACGGAGCGCGCGCTGCGCCTGCGCGAAATGCAGGCGCAGGAAGCGCAGCGGCGGCTGCAGGAATTTCTGGCCGCCATCCAGCAATCGCCCAACGGCGTGGTGCTGCTCGACGCGCAGGGCCGGATCGAGTGGTGCAACCAGACGGCGGCCGACCACTTCGGTTTCGACCTGCAGCGCGACCTGCTGCAGCAGGTCACCAATCTGGTCCGCGACCCATCCTTCAGTGCGTACTACAACGGCGGCAGCGACGCGCGCGATGTCGTCATTCCCGGCCCGCGCAGCGCCCCGTCGCGGCCGGTCAAGCTCTCGCTTTACCTGCATCCGTACGGTGAAGGGCGCCGGCTGCTGCTGTCGCGTGACGTGACAGCGGTGGAACAGGCCGAGGTGATGCGGCGCGATTTCGTGGCCAACGTGTCGCACGAAATCCGCACGCCGCTCACCGTGCTGGCCGGCTTCGTCGAGACCTTGCAGAACCTTCCGCTGGAGGGCGAGGAACGGGCCCGCTACCTGGCGCTGATGGCGCAGCAGGCGCAGCGCATGCAGACCCTCGTCAGCGACCTGCTGACCCTGTCGCGGCTGGAGGGCAGCCCCTTGCCCGGTGCCGGCGAGTGGGCGCCGCTGGCCGTGTCGATGTCGCAGTGCGAACAGGATGCCAAGGCGCTGTCGGCCATGTTGGGCAAGTCGCTCGAGCTGCGCTTCGATCATCCCGGTGGGATCGAAATCGCCGGTTCGCCCAGCGAGTTGCTCAGCGCCTTTTCCAACCTGGTGAGCAACGCGATCCGCTACACCCCCACGGGCGGTTCGATCGAAGCGAGGTGGCGCGTGTTGCCCGGCGGGCGCGGTGAATTTTCAGTGCGCGATACTGGTCCGGGGATTGCGGCCGAGCACATTGCGCGGCTCACGGAGCGCTTCTATCGCGTCGACCGCAGCCGCTCGCGCGAGACCGGCGGCACCGGCCTGGGCCTGGCCATCGTCAAGCATGTGGTCCAGCGGCACGGTGCCGAACTGCTGATCGAGAGCTCGCCCGGCGTGGGGTCGACCTTCTCGATCCGGTTTCCGGCGAGCCGGTTGCGCCACTTCGCACCGGTCAGCCATCGACCGCCGGCCGATACGAACGAACGGCCCGCCAAAGAATCACTGGCAGGATGACGCTGAGCAGGGCCAGCGCCACGGCGCCGGCAGCCCAGAAGGCGGCGGGCGAGTGCTGCGCTGTCCAGGGGCCCACGTCCTGGTAGGCGAGCGCATAGCCGCCCGCCAGTCCCACGCCCCAGAGCAGGACGCAGTACGCCACCAGCGGCGCCACCGCGACCCGGTAGCAGCGCAGCACGAACACGCACAAGACCTGGGCCGCGTCGCCCAGGTGATAGACCGCGAGCCAGGCCAGCAGGGTGGCCGCCAGTGCCACCACTTCGGGGCTGCGTGAATAGATCGCCGCGATGCTGCCGCGCCCCACGGCCATGCCCGCGGCCAGGGCCAGCGCCATGACCAGGCCCAGCTTGAAGCCCTTGCGAATGGCCAGCCGCGCGCGGCTCGCGTCGCCGGCGCCCAGCCAGTAGCTCACGCGGGCACTGGTCGCGATCGCGATCGACAACGGCACCATGTAGAGCAGGGCGGCCAGGTTGGCGGCGACCTGGTGCGCGGCCGAAGCGACCGTGCCCTGGCGCGCGATGAACAGCGACATCAGGGTGAACGAAGTCACTTCCACCATGACGGCCAGCCCGCCGGGCACGCCCAGGCGTGCGAAGTGGCCGATCGCGCGCCAGTCGGGCCGCTCCAGAGCGCGCCAGATCGCATACGGCCGGTACAGTGATTGCGTGCGGAGCAGCCACAAGGCGCAGCCCAGCAACAGGTAGTTCACCACGACGGTAGCCCAGGCGCAGCCGACGGCGCCCTGTGCCGGCAGGCCCAGTCCGCCGAACGCGAACCAGATCGTGAGCGGCACCTTCACCAGCAGCGACAGCCCTTGCAGCCAGCTCACGAGCAAGGGCTTGCCCAGGCTCTGGTTGAGCGTGCTGTACATGCGAAACAACAGGGCGGGCGGCAGCGCCAGTGCCAGCACTGTCAGATATCGGGTCACCTCGCCTTGCAGTTGCGGCGGCACTTCGGTCCAGCGCAGCAGGGGCCCGGGCGCCAGCAGGGCCCAACCCCCGGCCAACATGGCGAACGCACCGAGATACAGGGACTGCCGGATCGACCGGCCGAGGTCGTGGTGGTGCGTGCCCCGGCCCTGCGCCAGAGGCGCAGGCTGCGAATTGGCTGGCGCGGTTATCGCCCGGCCATGCAGCTCGGCCCATGTGGGCAGCAATGCCTGCAGCAGGCCCATGAGCCCGACGAAGACGCTGATGTACACCGCCGAGCCGACCGACAGCGCGGCCAGGGCCTGCTGCGAGTACCGTCCGGCCACGATGGTGTCGGCCACGCCGAACGCCATCACGGCGAGCTGTCCCACCAGCACCGTTCCCGCATGCCGGGCGATCGTGCGCAATTCAGTCACCGGGAGACGATTCTTCGGTACAGGAGAACGTTGTCTTTCGCATCGGCCGGCCGCCGGATGCTCGAAACCAGCCGCCATCCGCGCATGTCCAGCGCGAGTTCCATCGACGGCTGCAGCCGGGCGGCTGCGAGCAGCCAGGGACAGCTGCCCTCCCGGCTCGCGTGCTGCAGATCCATCTGGCCGTGGTAGCGGAACGCCGCCAGCTGGCCCGGGCTGATCCCGAACACATTGACGCAGCCGGGCTGGTCGATGCGCTGCATCACTCCGCGCACGACCGGGGCATAGCTGCGCGCGTAATCCAGCACGGGCAGCCACAGCGTCATCACGAGCAGCCAGCACAAGGCCGCGCCCCCGGCCGGCAGCACCAGGCTTTTCCACAGCACCAGGCGATGCCGGCCGGTGCGCCATTTCACCAGCCAGCCCCACGCCAGGGTCGCTGCCACCGCAGCCAGAAACGCCAGCACGGAAAAGCTCGGCTCGAAGCCGGGCGCGAGCCTGGCCACGTTGGCGGCGGGTTGGGCCGGCACGCCGGTCTGCATCGACACCCAGATGACCCAGATGATGAAAGCGCAGCCGCTGAAGAACAGCAGTGTGAACCAGTCGATCAGCGCGGACACGCTGCGCCCCAGAGTGGGCAGGGCGAACGCGGCCAGGGTAGCGAACGCCGGCAGGCCCAGCAGCAAAGACCGGTCGGACGACGGCGTCACCAATGTCGTGAACACAGCAACCAGTGCGAACCACAGCGGCAGCGCGACGTGACGGCTGCCCAGCTGGCGGCGCCAGCGCCAGAGCGTCCACAACACCAGCGGCCAGGCCGGCCAGGTGAACCACAGGAGCAGTCGCCCGAGCGCGCCCGATTCGCGCGCCAGGCTTTCCGTGCTGATGCGCCAGCGCCACAGATCCAGGGCCCACGCAAGAGCCGCCGTGGCCAGCAGCGCCGCCGCAAGGATGGCGGCGGCCATCCAGGGCCGGGTTCGCGACGCGTCGTTGCGGGCATCGCGATCGAGCAGGCTGATCACCAAACCTCCGGCACTGAACAGGATCGCCATGACAGGCGCGCCGCTGAGCGCGAGCCCCGCCATACCGGCCAACAGCCACAGTGCAGCAAGGGCAGGCCGCCGCGGAAGCGCCGCCATGGCATAGAAGGCGAGCGAGGTAAATCCCAGCTGGGCCAGCGACGGTGTGGTTTCGTGCGAGAGCTGGGCCAAGCCCAGGCATGCGATCAGCGCGAGCAGCCCGCCGTCCGCCATGGCGCGGGCGTAATCGGTCGGGTTGGCCTCGCCGCCGAAGGCGAACGGGACCGGCTGCGCCTGCGGACTGCGGGCCAGGGAATACACACCGTACCAGGTGGCGGCCAAGGTCAGCACCAGCAGCAGCACGAACGGGATGCGCGCCGCGAAGTCGGGCGCGATCCAGGCCGGCGCAAGCTGCATGGCCCATGCGCCGAGCCAGTACGGCAGCAGCGCGTCGAATTCGGGCGGCTGTCCCACCAGCGTCGGTGCCAGCCACGAGGAGGCACCGCGGGCCAGCTCGAACATGTAGCCGAAGGCCGTCACATCGGAATTCTTCCAGGGTTCGCGGCCGATGAAACCGGGCACCACATAGGCCAGGCAGAACAGGAAGAGCGCCACGCGCGGAAGCCGTCGGACGGCATCCTGGGCGACGATGGCGGGAGTAGGCTGGTTCAAGCGCGCCAGTTTGTCATAGAAGCGGGGCCGGCCCGGCGCGCCGGCAGCGCTGTCACGCGATGCGGTAGCGTTCCACGGCATCGGCATCCCACTCCAGCCCGGTTCCCGGTTTATCGCTGACCGGCCAGCAGCCGTTCTCGATCTTCATCGGCTCCTGCGCGATGGCGTTGGTCCAGTCCACGTATTCGAGCCAATGGCAAGTCGGTGTGGCCGCCAGCAAATGCGCGCTGACTTCGGGCATCAGGTGCGAGCTCATGGGCGTGCCGTGGGCCTCGGCCACGCCGGCTGCCTGCATCCAGCCGCTGACCCCGCCGATACGGCCGGCGTCCGGCATCACGAGGTCGCAGGCGCCAGCCAGCAATGCCCGCAGCAGGTCCTTCGGGCCGTCGAAGTTCTCGCCCAGCTGCAGCGGCAGGTCGAGCGCGCTTGCGATCGCGGCGTTTCCGGCCAGGTCGTCGTGGCGGATCGGCTCTTCCAGCCATGCGACGCCCTCCGACTGCAGCGCCCGGCCGCGCGCCAACGCTTCGATGCGCGACAGGGCCTGGTTGTAATCGACCATGAGTTCGACGCTCGCGGGCAGCCGGGCGCGAACCGCGCGGGTGACCGCCAGGTCTTCGGCCAGCGTCGCATAGCCCAATCGCAATTTCACCGCCTGCATGCCGCCTTCGAGCAAACGCTGCGCTTCATCCGCCGCCGCTTGCGGGCTCATCAACCCGAGACCGCAGGAGTTGTAGGCGCGCACGGGACGCGGCGTGCCGCCGAGCAGGCAGGTGAGCGGCACACCGGCGGCGACGGCCAGTGCGTCCCACAACGCCATGTCGAGAGCGGACAGGGCCATGCGCACGATGCCGGTCACGCCGATCAGCGCGAAGCGGCGCTGCAACTTGGCCGCAATCGCCAGGGGTGCGACACTCTCACCGCGTACCAGCTCGATCGCCTCATCCAGCACGAGCGCGATCGACCTGGCGCCGCTGCGCCGGTAGCAGAAGACATACGAGCGACCGGCGACGCCTTGTTCGGTCAGCACTTCGATCAGCAGCAAGGGCGCCGCCCGCACCGTCGCCGCGCTGGTGCCCAGCACATAGCGCAGCGGCACTTCGACCGGCGTGCAGGTGACGCCGCGCAGGCGCAATGCGGCCATGCCGCCGGTGAGATCAGCCATGACCGGCTCCTTCCGCGTGCAAGGCGAGGATATCGGCGATCGCGCGGTTCAACGGCGTCGGGATTCCCTTGGCCTTGCCGAGTTCCACCACGCCGCCGGCCAGCCAGCGCACTTCGAGCCGGTTGCCGCGCTCGAGATCGTGGTGCATCGAGGAGGTCATGTCGGCGGGCAAGCCGTCGGCGAACTGCAGCCGCAAGCGCGCGTAGTCTTCGGGCAGCGGTACGCCGTGCGCGCGAGCGACGGCCACCACTTCCTGCATCACGTCGTGCAGCAGCGCGCGGGTCTGCGGATGCGAGCGGATCGGCCCGATGGTCTTGCGGATTGTCGTGGTCGTTCCGGACAGGCCGACCAGCGCCACGTATTTCTGCCAGATCTCGCCGACGATGTCGCTCGAGAGTTCGGCTTTGATGCCGCCGGCCAGGCAGGCCGCCAGCAAGGCCCCTCCGCGGGCCGACCGCGAGCCGTCGAACTCGCCAAACAGCAGCCGTTGCATGGGGCCGGTCTGGCGGATCACGCCCGGTGCCTCGATCGTGGTCGCGACATAGCCGACGCCGCCCATCAGCTGGCGCTCGTCGAATGCCGCGCGCAGGTACTGGTCTTTCAGGACGCCGTTCTGGAACGAAACGACTGCCGTGCCGGGACCGACCATCGGGCGGATCTGCCCGATCGCCTGCTCGGTGTCCCACAGTTTGACGCACAGCATGACGACGTCCACGACCCCGATCTCGGCCGGATTGTCGGTTGCATGCACTGCCTTGGCGTGGATCGGCTCGGGTCCTTCGACACGCAAGCCGTCACGGCGCATGGCTTCGAGGTGTTTGCCGCGGGCGACGAAGTGAACATCGGCGGCGCCGCCTGCAACGAGCCGGGCGCCGAAATAGCCGCCGAGCCCGCCGGACCCCATGATCGCAATTCGCATCGTGTCTCCTTCGCCGGGGGTGATGGGCGCCGGCAGCCGTGAGGATGCCCGCCGCGCGAGGATTGCACCTCGCGCGGGGAAAGAAACGCTTACTTGGCGGGGGTCTTGCCGAACTTCTTGAAGAACTTGTCGACGCGGCCGCCCATGTCGGTCACCGACTTCTGGGTACCGGTATAGAACGGGTGCGACTCGCTGGACGTATCGAGCTTGAACAGCGGCAGCTCACGGCCGTCGTCGGTCTTGCCGGTTTCCTTGGTCAGCGCGCAGGACCGGGTCACGAACTTGAAGCCGTTCGACAGGTCGACGAACAGCACTTCGCGGTACTTGGGGTGAATGCCTTCTTTCATGATCTTTCTCGTTCAGTTGCGGCAGCCGGGACAGACTGTCTGGCCTACTTTCCGCGGAAAAGCCTTGAATTATAGCAATCCAGGGGCCAGGGGCCAGGGGCCAGGGGCCAGGGGCCAGGGGCCAGGGGCCAGGGCGGCTTCAGCCACCCCTGCGCATCATGTCGAAGAATTCGACGTTGCTCTTGGTCGCCCTCATGCTCTTTAGCACCATCTCCATCGCCTCGATTTCGTCCATGTTGTACATGAACTGCCGCAGGATGCGGGTCTTCTGCAGGATTTCGGGGGCCAGCAGCAATTCCTCGCGGCGGGTTCCGCTGCGATTGAGCTGGATCGACGGAAACACGCGCTTTTCGTACAGGCGCCGGTCCAGGTGGATTTCGCTGTTGCCGGTGCCCTTGAACTCTTCGAAGATCACTTCGTCCATCCGGCTGCCGGTGTCGATCAGCGCAGTGGCGATGATGGTGAGCGAGCCGCCTTCTTCGACATTGCGGGCGGCGCCCAGGAAGCGTTTCGGGCGCTGCAGTGCATTGGCATCCACGCCGCCGGTAAGCACCTTGCCGGACGAAGGCACGACGTTGTTGTAGGCGCGGGCCAGCCGGGTGATCGAGTCCAGCAGGATCACCACATCCCTTTTCAGTTCGACCAGGCGCTTGGCGCGCTCGATCACCATTTCGGCCACGTGCACGTGGCGCGCCGCCGGCTCGTCGAAGGTCGAAGCAATCACCTCGCCCTTGACCGAACGCTGCATCTCGGTCACTTCCTCGGGCCGCTCGTCCACCAGCAGCACCATCATGTAAATGTCGGGGTAGTTGGCGGCAATGGCGTGTGCCATGTGCTGCATCATCACGGTCTTGCCGCTCTTGGGCGGAGCCACCAGCAGCGCCCGCTGGCCCTTGCCGATCGGCGCGATGATGTCGATGATGCGGCCGGTGATGTTCTCTTCGCCCTTGAAGTTATCGCGCTCGAGCTTCATCTGCTCCTTTGGGAACAGCGGCGTCAGGTTCTCGAACATCACCTTGTGCTTGTTCTGCTCGGGCGGGCCGTCGTTGACCTTGTCCAGCTTCGTGAGGGCGAAGTAGCGTTCGCCGTCCTTCGGCGTCCTGACTTCCCCTTCGATCATGTCGCCGGTGTGCAGGTTAAAGCGGCGCACCTGGCTGGGCGAGATGTAGATATCGTCGGTACTGGCCGTGTAGCTGGTGTCGGGGCTGCGCAGGAAACCGAAGCCGTCCGGCAGGATTTCCAGGACGCCGTCGGCGAACACCTGCTCGCCGGCGCGTGCCCGCTTCTTGATGATGGCGAACATCAGCTCCTGCTTGCGCATGCGGCCGGTGTTTTCGATCTCAAGCTCTTCGGCCTGCTTGAGGACTTCAGACACGTGCAGTGCCTTGAGTTCGTTTAAGTGCATGGAGGTACTCCTTGCGGAGTTCTTGTTGGATCTGGGGAGGTATGTTGCGAGGCGAGATGTGCCTCACGGACCTGGAACTCGAACCGGCCCGCCTGCACAGGCGGATCAGCGAACTCAAGGAGATTATGACAGAGAACCGGGAGGGTTGTCTGGCCGGGCTGGGCGCCGGCCAGAAGAGCTATGGGGGGCCTGTCATGCCGGATCGGCATCCAGCCAGGCGTGCAAATGAAAGCCCGTCATGCCGGACTTGATCCGGCATCCAGGGTGGCGTGCAAATGAACCATGGATTGCGGGTCAAGCCCGCAATGGCAGCCCTGACAACTCTTATGCCAGCTGCTGATCGATGAATGCGGTGAGCTGCGCCTTGCTCAAGGCGCCGACCTTGGTCGCGGCGAGCTGGCCGTCCTTGAACAGCATCAGCGTGGGAATACCGCGAATGCCGTATTTCGCCGGGACGTCGCGGTTCTCGTCGACGTTCATCTTGGCGATCTGCAGCTTGTCCTTGTAGGCCGACGAAACTTCATCCAGGATCGGCGCGATCATCTTGCACGGGCCGCACCACTCCGCCCAATAGTCCACCAGCACCGGCTTGCCGGCCTTCAGGACGTCGGATTCGAAGGTTGCGTCGGACACGTGCTTGATCAAGTCGCTGGCCATGGTCTTGAGTTCCTTTGGGGCAATTGGCGATACCGCTACAGTGAGGGAATTGTGACAGAAACCAAGTCCCCAGGTCGCGCATGGACGGCCCTGCAAGCGCTATGGACGCGATAGTGCAAAGCCATTGCGCGACGCCGGCATTGCGGGGATTGATCAGCCGCATTCGCGGCCTCATGGCCGAGCGCGGCGCCCATGCCGCGCGCACAGTCGTCCTGCTGCCTTTTGCCCAGCTGATGCCGATCGCGCGCCGCTTGTGGGCCGAGCAGGTCCCGAGCGGCTTCGCGCCGCGCTTCGAGACCACCATGAACTGGTCGGCGGCGGGCGGCTTCGCGCCGGCGGGAGATGACGTGAGTTTCGACATGGGGCGCGACCTGCTGACCGCGCGTGACTTGCTGGAACGCGCGGGGCTGGCATCGCGGGCCGACCTGGTGGCCGGGCGCGTCGTCGAGGCCGCCTCGCAACTGGCGCAAGTGGCGGCGTCCGTCGCGCCGTCGCGGCGCGGGGCATGGGCCGCGAACATGCGCAATGTAATCGGCGCCGGCTTCGATGCGCCGGCGCTGGCTTTGGAGTGTGCGGTGGCGAGCGTCGCGCTGGAATGGGCCGCCGCATCGGCTTATCCGGCGGACGCGCTGCTCGAAGGCGACCTGGTGCAGGGCCTGGACCTGCTGGTCGTGCTGGAAGGCCTGCGCGCCGAACCCCTGACCGAGATGCTCAAGTCCCTGCTGGCCGGAAAGGCCGTGTCGCTGCCGCTCGATGCGGCGGCCTGCCGCGGCGAAATCCGCTTGCATGAAGCTGATGATCCTTCCGACGAGGCCGACCGCGCGGCGGCCTGCGTGCTGCGGCATGTGCAGGCGGGACGCGTGCCGGTGGCGCTGGCCGCGGTCGACCGCGCGCTCACGCGCCGCATCCGCGCGCTGCTGGACGTGCGCGGCGTCGCCATTCGCGACGAGACCGGCTGGAAGCTGTCAACCACGCGCGCGGCGGCCCACGTGATGCTGGCGCTGCGAGCCTGCGCCTGGGACGCCAGCGGCGACACGGTCATCGATTGGCTGAAGAATTCGACTGCGGTCTCCTCGTTCCATGTCATGGCCATCGAGCGGCGCGTGCGCCGCGTCGGCCTGCGCGAGTGGCGCTCGCTTCAAACGGCGGACCTGGGCGAAAGTGCGCAACTGCAGGCCCTGCTGCGGGACGTGAACGGCTGGCGCGAGGACATGCTGCGAGTTCGGCCCTTGATTCAGTGGCTGTCCGGCGTGCGCGGTCTGTTGCTGACGACCGGGCAGTGGGCGGACCTGGAGCGCGATGCCGCCGGTGCCGAGGTGATTGCGGCACTGCGGCTCGGTGAGGGCGCGCAAGCCGAATTTCATCAGCTGCCGCAAGCCGCGCGGCGCTTCAGCCTGGCCGGATTCACCGCCTGGGTGAACGAAACGCTGGAAGCGGCCAGCTTCGTGCCGCAGTCACCCGATGAGGCGCAGGTCGTGATCCTGCCGTTCAACCAGCTCCTGGCGCGGCCATTCGGCGCGCTCGTGCTGCCCGGCTGCGACGAGCTGCGCCTTCAAGCCGCGCCCGAGCCGCCGGGGATCTGGACCGAGGCGCAACGGCACAGCCTGGGGCTGCCGACGCGCGAAGCGCTGGAAGCCGAGCTCCGGGCCGGTTGGCGCCACGCCTTGCAGACGCCGGCGTGCGACTTGTTGTGGCGACGCAGCGATGAGAGCGGCGAGCCGCTGCTGCCCAGCGCGCTGGTCCAGGCGCTGCAGCTGGAAGCCGCCGCACAAGCCGGCGCCGATCCGCGCGAGCCGCGCGAACTCGAAGCACTGCCTACGGCGCGGCCGCTGGCCGTGGGCCAGCCGCTTGGGGTGCAACAGCTTTCCGCCACCGCCTACGAAGACCTGCGCCGCTGCCCGTATCGCTTTTTTGCGTTGCGGCAACTCGGCCTGCATGAGGACGATGAGCTCGACACCGAGTTGGGCAAGCGCGACTTCGGCAACTGGCTGCACCGCGTGCTGCGGACCTTCCATGAGTCGCTTCGAGATGGCGGCGAGCACCCGGACGCCGACCGCGTCCGCCTGCTCGACCTCGCCGCTGCAGAAATCACGCGCGTGCAGCGGCTGGACGAAGGCGAGTTCCTGCCGTTCGCCGCGGCCTGGCCGAAAGTGCGCGACGGCTACCTCTCCTGGCTCGCTGGTCACGAGGCGAGCGAGCGCGCCGCGTTCGAGCAAGCCGAGAGCGAGCACGAGCTGCAGTTGGGACCGGTCAAGCTGGTCGGCCGGATCGACCGGATCGATCGACTGCCCGACGGGCGCGCGATGGTGATGGACTACAAGACCGAGCCTCGCGCCACCAGCGCGGAGCGCGTAAAGCAGCCGGGCGAAGACACCCAGCTCGCGTTCTACGCTGCGCTGCTGGACGACGACACGCTGCGCGCCGCCTACGTCAATGTCGGCGAACGCGGCAAGACGGAAACGATGGAGCAGCGCGCCGTGGTCGAGGCGCGCGATCTGCTGGTGCACGGCATCCTCGACGACGTTTCCCGGATCGAAAGCGGGGCTGCGCTGGCGGCGCTTGGCGAAGGCAAGGTTTGCGACTTCTGCAGCGCGCGCGGACTGTGCCGCCGGGATTTCTGGAATGCATAAGTCCTCGCCCGCCGCCGCCTTGGCGTACGAACACAACGGCCAGCGCATCACCCGTGAGCGCTTCTACGCCATCGCCTGCGACCCGCACCGCAGCGTGGCGGTGGAAGCCTGCGCGGGCGCGGGCAAGACCTGGATGCTGGTGTCGCGCATCGTTCGCGCCCTGCTGGCCGGCGCCAGGCCCCACGAGATCCTGGCGATTACTTTCACCCGGAAGGCGGCCGGCGAAATGCGCCAGCGCCTGCACGAGTGGCTGGCCGAGTTTGCGCGGGCCACGCCGGAGGAATTGGCCGAAGCCCTGGTCGCGCGCGGCATCCCCCGGCCGTCCGACCATGAGATCCAGACCTTGAAAGGCCTCTATCCGGCCCTGCTCGCGTCGGGGCGGCCGGCGCAGATCCGCACTTTCCATAGCTGGTTCGCCGCGCTGCTGCGCAATGCGCCGCTGGGGGTGCTGGAGCAATTGGGATTGCCCGCCCACTACGACTTGCTGGAAGACGACAGCGAGGCAATCGCCCTGGTGTGGCGGCGCTTTCATGCCGCCGTCGCGGCCGAGCCGGCGGCACGCGCCGACTTCGAAGCTTCGGTGGCGATGCACGGCCGCTCGCAAACGCAGAAAGCTTTGCTGGCGGCACTGGCCAAGCGGGTGGAATTCGCGTTGGCGGATGCGCACGGCGTGGTCGAGGCGTCGATCAAGGCTTTCGCGCAGCAATTCCCCGCACTGGCCGGGCTGAGCGAGCCGTTCGACCTGTTGCGCTCGCCGGGGCCGCGGCAACAATTCATCGAGGCGGCGCGCCTGCTCGCCGGGGCCGCTGCGAGGACTTTCGCCGAGAAAGGGCTGGAGCTGGAACTCGCGCTGGCCGCGGAAGACGGGCCGGCGTTGTTTCACGCGCTGCTGACGCAGAAGGGCGAGCCACGCAAATTCAGCGAGAAGATCGATGGACTGGCACGCGTCAGGGCCGCGCAGGACCTGGCCATGCAGCTGGCTGCCGCTGTCGCGCAGCACGACGCCTGGCTGCACCACCAGCGCATGGCGCGCCTGACACGGCTGCTGATCGCGCAGTTCGCCGCCCTGAAGCGCGAACGCGGCTGGGTCGACATGAACGACGTGGAGCGCGCGGCGCTGGTCATGCTGTCGGATCCGGTGCTTTCCGGCTGGGTGCAGGAAAGGCTCGATGCACGCGTCGGGCACCTGCTGATCGACGAATTCCAGGATACGAACCCGTTGCAGTGGCAGGCTCTGCACGAATGGCTCAGCGGCTATGCCGGAGCAGGCAGTACGGCGCCGAGCGTCTTCATCGTCGGCGATCCCAAGCAGAGCATCTATCGTTTTCGCCGCGCCGAGCCGCAGGTGTTGCGCGCGGCGCAAGACTTCGTCGTGCAGGCGCTGGAAGGCGATCTGCTCAGCTGCGACCACACGCATCGCAACGCGCCCGCGGTCATGGGAGTGGTCAACCAGGTCATGGCCGCGGCGCAGGCCGAAGGCGCTTACGCGGGCTATCGGCCGCACACCACCGAATCGGGTGAAACAGGCGAGGTCGCAAGTCTGCCCCAGATTGCGCGACCCGATCCGGCCCAGACCCGGCGCGGCAGGGCAGGCGAACCGGAGCCGCTCGAATGGCGCGACAGCCTGGCCACCGCACGCGAACTGCCGGAGGAAAAACTGGTTGCGCTCGAATGCAGGCAAGCGGCCGCCTGGATCGCGCAGCAGATCGGCGCCGGCACGCAGCCGCAGGACATCATGGTGCTGGCGCGCAAGCGCGACCGTCTGGCGGTGATGGAGGACGAACTGCGGGCGCTGCACATCGCGGCGCAGCAGCCCGAGAAAACCGACCTGTGCGAAGCGCCGGAGGTGCAGGATCTCGTCGCCCTCCTGGACGTGCTGGTTTCGCCCACGCATGACCTGTCGCTGGCGCGCGCGCTGAAGTCGCCGCTGTTCGGGCAGGATGACCAGGCGCTGGTGACGCTGGCCCTGGCGGCGCGACGCGAGACAGGTCCTGCGGTGCCCTGGTTCGAGTTGCTCCAGAAGCGCGATGGGCTGCCAGCCGGCTTGCACGGCGCCGGCGTCACGCTGCTGCGCTGGAAGCAGTGGGTGGATCGCCTGCCGCCGCACGACGCGCTGGAGATGATTTACCACGACGGCGACGTCCTCGCGCGATTCGCGGCGGCGTCGCCCGCCCCGCTGCGCGGCACCGTGCTGGCCCGCCTGCGAGCTTTGCTCGGAGCCGCCTTGCAGATCGACGGCGCGCGCTACGCCACTCCCTACGGTTTCGTGCGGGCACTCAAGGCGGGCGGTCTCCAGGGCCCAGCCGTTTCGGCCGCGCAGGCGGTGCGCCTCCTCACGGTGCATGGCGCCAAGGGACTGGAAGCTGCCACCGTCCTCATCCTGGACAGCGACGGCGCGGCGCCGCGCGCGCAGACCATGGGCGTGGTGGTCGAATGGCCCGGCGAAGCTCCGGCGCCCTGGCGCTTTGCGTTCATCGCCAGCGAAACCCGGCCACCACCTTGCAGCGCCGAGGCGCTCGAAGTGGAAAAGACCGCGCGCCAGCGCGAGGAGCTCAATGCCCTGTACGTCGCGATGACGCGCGCCAGCAAACGCCTGGTGCTGTCCTCCGTGGAACCGCATGTCGCGGGTGAAGTGAGCTGGTGGTTGCGCCTGCAGCCGCTGTGCACGGCGCTGGAGCCGCCGCAGCGCGCCGCAGCGGCACCGATCGCCGTATGCAACGCTGAACACTTTACTTTGGCGCAATTGCCCGTGCTGGCCAACGCCCGGCCGCGCGAAATCATGCAAGCGACAGCGAAGCCGCCGGCGGAATCGGACGAATCGCGATTTGGACAGGCCTTGCATCGCTTGCTGGAAGGGTGGACCGGCGGCGCGCGCAGCTTTGGCGCGGCGCAGGTGCTGCGGGTGGCGCGCGAGTTCAAGCTGAGTGAGGCTGCGGCTCGCGAGGCGGCCGCCATGGCCCAACGCATTCTCGCCGGGGAGGGCGCCTGGGCCTGGGACAGTGCGAGTGTGGATTGGCAGGCCAACGAAGTGCCGCTGCACCACGAAGGCGAGCTGCTGCGGCTGGATCGCCTGGTGCGGCGCACCGGCAGCGGCGAATGGTGGGTGCTCGATTACAAGGCCGCGGCGCGGCCGCAGCAGCAGGCCGAATTGATCGAACAGCTGCGCCGGTATCGGCTCGCGGTGCGGGCGGCCTGTCCGGGCGCGCCGGTCCAGGCCGCGTTCCTCACCGGGCAGGGCAAGTTGGTGCTGGTTGCATGACTGTCGCAGTGATCGGCGCCGGCCCGGCGGGACTCATGGCGGCCGAAGTGTTGTCCCGCGGCGGGCAGCAGGTGCGCGTGTTCGATGCCATGCCCTCGGCGGGGCGCAAGTTCCTGCTGGCGGGCAAAGGCGGATTGAACCTCACGCATTCCGAAGGCTTCGACGCATTCGCCTCGCGCTACGGCGAGCGCCGCCCGCAGATCGAGCCGCTGCTGAAGGAGTTCGATGCACCGGCGCTGCGGGAGTGGGCGCTGGAGCTCGGTATCACGACTTTTGTCGGCACCTCCGGACGGGTGTTTCCCGCTGACCTGAAGGCCGCGCCCTTGTTGCGCGCCTGGCTGCAACGGCTGCGATCCTCGGGCGTGCAATTCCACATGCGCCACCGCTTTCTCGGCTGGACCGCGGACGGCGCGCTACGCCTGCAGACGCCGCAAGGCGAACAAGCGGTGCGCTGCGCCGCACTGGTGCTGGCCCTGGGCGGCGCGAGCTGGCCGCACCTGGGCTCGGACGGGGCGTGGGTGCCGCTGCTGCTGCAGCGCGGCGTCGACGTGGCGCGGCTGGTGCCGGCCAATTGCGGTTTCGACGTGCGCGGCGGCTGGAGCGAGTATTTCTCTTCGCGTTTCGCGGGCCAGCCATTCAAGACGGTGGCGATCCGGTTCCAGCATTTCGCGCGCCAGGGCGAATTCGTTGCCACCGCTACCGGCGTCGAAGGCAGCCTGATCTACGCGGCTTCCGCGCTGCTGCGCGAAGAGATAAGTTCGCGCGGCGGTGCCACCTTCGAGCTGGACCTGCTGCCGGCGAAAACAGCGCAGCAGGTGCTCGCCGAAGTGGCGCATCCGCGCGGCTCGCGTTCGCTGCCCAATCATCTCAAGAGCCGGTTGGGCCTGGATGGCATCAAGCTGGCGCTATTGCATGAATTGCTGCCGAAGCAGGACCTGCACGACCCCGCCCGGCTGGCGGCGGCGATCAAGGCGTTGCCGGTCACCTTGGCCGCACCCCGGCCGATCGAGGAAGCGATCAGCAGCGCGGGAGGCGTGCGCTTCGAGGCGCTCGACAAGAACCTGATGCTGCGCGGTGTTCCCGCCGTCTTTTGCGCCGGCGAGATGCTCGATTGGGAGGCGCCCACCGGCGGCTACCTGCTGGCGGCCTGCTTTGCCACGGGGCGGGCGGCGGCGCGGGGCGTGCTGAGTTTTCTCGCAGCCCGCGGCGGCAATCAGGCCTGAACCTGGTGAGCTAGAACTTGGTGCGGTAGTACACCATCGGCCGGCCTTCGCTGCGGCGCAGTGTCACGCGGGCGCCGCTTTCGAGCTGCAGGCCAAGAAAGCCGCGGTCTGCCACGAAGCCGGTTGTCGGCGTGGAACCGATCTGCATTTCGAATCGTGCGCCATACGCGGGCTGGTGCATCTGCACCAGCGTGAGCGCGTCCGTCGGTACCAGGCGCCGCCACGCCGTCACATCGAGGCGGTAGTTGCTGGCCAAGGTGTAGCGCCAGCGCAGGCCCAGGTCCATCACCGGCGCGCTGCCGGAGTAGGGTCCCGCCGCGGAGAACGACGGCCCTTCCGTCGTAGTCATGCCAAGCGACAGGCCCAAGGCCGAGCGGCGCGGCGGCATCCACGTCATGTCCATGCGCGAAGAGCGGGTCGATGCGTCGGCGGCGTCGAACCGCGGCAGGGACGACGCCGAAAGTTCGAGCTGCAATCCGGCTCTGTCTTCTGGTGCCGCGCCCGCCGCTGCGAGGGAAGATTGAGCATCCAGTGCCCACGCCGCGGAACCGGCCAGCCCCAGCAGCAAGGCCACGGGCATGCGGCGTCGCAGCGCCATAACGGCGTTCGCCTGACCCAACCCCCGCGCAACGACGGCATTCATGCCATACCTCCGACGGTGACGCAGTCTAGGGTTGCACCGGCGAGAACATTTGTCGGACACGGTCGAACGTTATGGTCAGCCGTTCCTGCGGCCGCGCGTAAGGTCGCACGGATGAGATGAAAACATGGGAGGTGGGGGTTTCTTCCCCAAAAGTGGGTGCTGGCCGTCCTGCTCCCGATCGTTCGGATGGTTTCGTGCCTACTACTGCGCGAGTTCCGGCAGCTTTTCTTCCTAGAGAACAGGCACGGTTAGTGCAGGCAGATAGGGTCGAATGACTTGCGAGCCACAGGAACTGCTTTGACTTTCACTACCTACAACCCCGCAACCAACAGTTTGACCAGCCTTGTCAGGGCGGTATTTCTCGACACCACCGGGGCCAAACTCGTCGATGGCTCGATCAGCGCACACTTTGGCACTCCACCGGGCGAGGCGAGCACTATCTCGTTTTACGATGGCGCAACCAGCGTGGCGCTCAACATTGGGGCCGGCCTGCTCTTGACCACGGGAGATCCGACTCCCCCCGAGACGAACACCGTCGCCAATTACGGCGTCAATAGCGGGGATACGGCAGCCGACGCCGACCTGCAGGCGACAGTGAACGCCGCTTTCTCGCTGGCCGGTCCGGTCCAGAACGTGAGTTACCTTCAGTTCCAGATCAACGTCACCGATCCGGCCGCCCTGGGGCTGGGCTTTGACGTCGTATTCGGATCGGAGGAATACCCCGAATTTCAGCAGTCGCGCTACGTGGATGTGGCCGGCGTGTACGTCAATGGCGTCAACTACGCCCTGTTCAATAACAGCGCCGTCCAGCCGCTGAGCGTCGTTGCGGCCAACGTGATCGGCGGCATTTTCCGGGACAATTCGGTTCACGACAGCGTGCCGATGCCGATCGAATATGACGGCGTTTCAAAGAAGCTGCAGGTCACTGCGCCCCTGCAGCTGGGGCTCAACACCATCAAGATCGCCATCGCCGACACCGGCGATTCGATCTATGACTCCGGCGTATTCGTTTCTGCCCTGCAGCCGGTGAATTATGTCGGCTATGGCCTGGCGCAGCAGGTGTCGGTGGCGGGCCACAGCGAGGTGGTGGACACGCCCTCGAACCAGGTCTACCTGGGTGACAACTCGGCCAACGTTATCCTGCTGACGAGCGGCGCGGACGTGGTGAATGGAGGGCTCGGTGTCGATCTGGTGCGCTACACGTTCGGCGTCTCGGGATCGAGCTACAGCTGGGACGGGCACGTGCTTTCGGTCCAGAACGCTGGAAACTCCAGCACGCTGGTCAATGTCGAACGTGTCTCGCTGGCCGACGGCGGCTATTACGCGCTGGACACGACTGCGGGCGGCAACACTTATTCGGCATACGCCCTGCTCCAGGCGGCGTTCGACCACGCGCCTGACCAGGCGACCCTCAGCCGCTGGGTGGCGCAGCTCGATTTGAAGACGGGCAGCCATGCGCTGAGTGACGTAGCGCAGCAGATGATCGACTTCTACAGGCCGGGCGTGAGCAACGAGGCGGTGATCGGCGAGTTCTACCGCAACATCGTGGGCGCAGCGGCGTCCACGGAGACAGTTGCGCAGTACGCATCGCTAGTCGGTGCCGGGCATACGTTCGCGACCATGGGAGAGCTGTTCGCCTTCGGAGCCATGCTCAGCCTGAACACCCAGGAGATGGTGGGTGTGGTCGGCTCGATCCAGGCTCTCGACGCCATTTTCTTCTAGCGCGCAGCGACGAAGCCGTGAGGAATGAGGTTGACGAGCCTTACCCCCGGCACTGGCTCCACAGTTAGGGCTGCTTGGTTCCCCACCTGACCCGGTTGGCCGCTTCACCATGCGGGGAGGCCCGTCACCGGCTATTGTAGGCTGGGGACAAAGGCCCTCGGGGCCGGCCTGGGGCAACCCGTAGAATCCGGCGCATGTCGTATCTCGTGCTCGCCCGCAAATACCGGCCCAGGACCTTCGGCGAGATGGTCGGCCAGGAGCACGTGGTCCAGGCGTTGAGCAATGCGCTGACTCAGCAGCGGCTGCATCATGCCTATCTCTTCACCGGCACGCGCGGAGTGGGCAAGACCACCGTGGCTCGCATCCTGGCCAAGTCGCTCAACTGCCAGGGGCCGGACGGGCAGGGCGGCATCACGGCCACACCGTGCGGCGTCTGCCAAGCCTGCACCGACATCGACAGCGGGCGTTTCGTCGACTACACCGAGCTGGATGCCGCATCGAACCGTAGCGTGGACGAAGTTCAGGCGCTGCTGGAACAGGCTGTGTACAAGCCGGTCCAGGGGCGCTTCAAGGTCTTCATGATCGACGAAGTGCACATGCTCACCGGGCACGCCTTCAACGCCATGCTCAAGACGCTGGAAGAGCCGCCCGAATACCTCAAGTTCGTGCTGGCGACCACCGATCCCCAGAAGGTGCCTGTCACGGTTCTGTCTCGCTGCCTGCAATTCAACCTGAGGCCCATGGCGCCGGAAACGATGCAAGAGCACCTCGTGCGCGTGCTGCTGGCCGAAGGTGTCGAGGCCGAACCGCAAGCTCTGCGATTGCTGGCCCGCGCGGCGCGCGGCTCGATGCGCGATGCATTGTCGCTGACCGACCAGGCCATCGCGTTCGGCGGCGGCAAGATCGAGTTGGCCGCCGTGCGGCAGATGCTCGGCAGCGTGGATCGCAGCCATGTGTTTCGCCTCATCGATGCGCTGGCGCAAGCCGACGGCAAGACTGTCGTGGAGATCTCGGAGGAGCTGCGCGTCCTGGGCCTCAGCGCCGCATCGACGCTGGAAGAAATGAGTGCGGTGCTGCAGCGCATGGCCGTGATCCAGGCCGTGCCCTCGGCCGCGGACGACGGCGACAGCGAAACCGCCGACATCGCGCGGCTGGCCGAATCGATGCCTGCCGATGAAACCCAGCTGCTCTACAGCCTTTGCCTGTATGGGAGGGCGGAACTGGGCCTGGCGCCGGACGAATACGCGGGCCTCACGATGGTGCTGCTGAGGCTGCTGGCCTTCAAGGCACCGGCCGAAGGGCATAGCCCCCGCGGCGGCAGCCGCCGTGCTGCGCCAGAGGAAAAGCCTGACAAAACATCCTTGGGCGAGTCGGCTTCGCAACCCGCGGCGGTGCCGGCGGTGGGTGTGCCGCCGGGCCAGGTACTTCGGGTCGTGGAAGCTGTTGCGGCGCGGCCGGCGGCACGAGCCGCAGCCGCTGCCGGCGCGAACGGCCGGCCGGCAAGCCAGGTGGTCGGTGTGCCGGTGCGGGTGCAACCCGAATCGGCGCGCGAGACGGCAACCGCAGGGGCCGCCCTGGTGCCGACGGTAGAGGGCGATTTCTGGCAGGCCACGGTGGCGACGCTGGTAGCCCGGGAGCTCGTTGCCGCGCTCGTGCGCGAGCTGGCGCTGCAATCGCAGCTGGTGGCCCGGGATGAAGGCTACTGGATGCTGCGGGTCGAGCGCGAATCGCTGAACCAGCCCGCGAGCCGCGAGCGGCTGCAAAGCGCGCTGGAAGCGGCCGGCCACAAGGTCAGCCTCAACGTCGAAGTGGGCACGGTCACCGACAGCCCGGCCCGGCGCATCGCAGCCGCCGCCGCAAAGAAACAGCGGGCGGCCGAAGAGATCATCCAGGGCGATCCCTTCGTTCAGACGATGATGCGCGAATTTGGGGCGAAAATCGTCCCCGGAAGCATCAAGCCCAACTGATTAAGGGAACTGACCATGTTCAACAAAGGACAACTCGCCGGCCTCATGAAACAGGCGCAAGCGATGCAGGACAACCTCAAGAAGGCCCAGGAGGAACTGGCCTCCATCGAGGTCAGCGGCGAGTCCGGCGCCGGCCTGGTGAAGGTGACAATGACGTGCAAGCACGACGTGAAGCGCGTGACCATCGATCCCAGCCTGCTCGCCGACGACAAAGACATGCTCGAAGACCTGGTGGCCGCCGCGTTCAATGCCGCGGTGCGCAAGGCCGAGGAAACGTCGCAGGAGAAGTTGGGCAAGATCACCGCCGGCATGCCGGGATTGCCGGGTGGGATGAAGCTTCCGTTCTGAACGGACGATAACGCGGCCTGAAGGCCGCGAACTTTTGATGGCCGATAGCTCACTGAATGCTCTCATCGAAGCCCTGCGCCGGTTGCCGGGCGTCGGCGTGAAGTCGGCGTCGCGCATGGCGTTTCACCTTCTGCAGCACGATCGTGCCGGTGCCCAGGTGCTGGCTCAGGCGCTGCAGCAGGCCGCCGCCCAGATCAAGCACTGCAGCCTGTGCCATACCTTCACCGAAAGCGAGGTCTGCGCAACCTGCCTGGACCCGCAGCGCGACCGCAGCAAACTCTGCGTGGTCGAGACGCCGGCGGATCAGGCGGCGGTGGAACGCACGGCCGCGTTTCGCGGACGCTACTTCGTATTGATGGGCAAGCTGAGCCCGCTGGACGGAATCGGTCCCAAGGACATCGGTCTGGCCAAATTGTTCGCGCGCGCGACGGACGGCGAGGTGCAGGAAGTGATCCTGGCGACCAACTTCACCGCGGAGGGTGAAGCCACGGCGCACGTGATCGGCGAAGCGCTCAAGGCACGCGGCCTCGCGGTCACGCGGCTTGCGCGCGGCGTGCCGGCCGGCAGCGAACTCGAGTACGTCGACCTGGGAACGATCGCCCACGCACTAGTGGACAGGAGATAAGAAGAAATGCAAATCGCCCGCTTCACCGTCGCGTACTGGTGCGTGCTCGCAGCCGCGCTGCTGCCCTTGGGGTGCGCCTGGCTGGCCAAGTCGCCAGGGCTGGGCAAGCCGCGCAAGCAAGGGGGTTTCGACAACCACAATCCGCGCGACTGGCTGGCGCGGCAGACCGACTGGCAGGCGCGGGCCAATGCGGCGCAGGCCAATACCTTCGAAGCGCTGCCGTTTTTCATCGGCGCGGTGATCGTCGCGCACCAGCTGGGCGCCGGGCAGACCGCCCTGGACATTCTGGCCGTGCTGTTCATCACATTGCGGATCATTTACGTGGCGATGTATGTCGCGGATTTGCCGACCGTACGGTCGGCAATCTGGGCACTCGCCCTGGTGGTGAACATCGGCATCCTCTTCAGCGGCTACCGCTGATATGTTCTTACGTGAAAACCCGCACGGGATGTTCCCGATGCGATGCACCACCCCGGCAGCTAACCTCGAAAACAAGCAAAAGAGAGGACGCTCCCAATGATGAAAATTCCATTGAACCGACGTACGTTCACGTCGGTTGCCGCGATTGCGGTGGCGTCGATCGCCGCGCCCGCGCTGCGGGCGCAAAACAAGCTCGAAAAAACCAAAGTTGCGATCGCCGTGGGCGGCAAGGCCGCGTTTTACTACCTGCCGCTCACGATTTCGGAGCAGCTGGGCTACTTCAAGGCCGAAGGCCTGGACGTGGAAATCTCGGACTTCGCCGGCGGCGCCAAGGCGCTGCAGGCGCTGGTCGGCAATTCGGCCGATGTGGTGGCGGGCGCCTACGAGCACACCATCAACATGCAGAGCAAGAACCAGTTGATCCGGGCGTTCGTGCTGCAGGGGCGCGCGCCGCAGATCGCCGTGGGCGTGTCGACCAAAGCGATGCCCAACTATCGGTCGCTGACCGACTTGAGGGGCAAGAAGATCGGCGTTTCCGCCCCCGGGTCATCCACCAACATGGTAGCCAATCTGGTGCTTTCGCGCGCCGGTATCAAGGGCAGCGAAGTGAGCTGGGTCGGCGTCGGCACGGCGGCCGGCGCGTTGGCCGCGCTGCGCTCCGGCCAGATCGATGCGATGAGCAACACCGACCCGGTCATGACCATGCTGGAGCAGAAGGGCGACGTGAAGATCATCAGCGACACCCGCACCCTCAAAGGCACGCAGGAGGTGTTCGGCGGTCCGATGCCCGCGGCGTGCTTCTACACGCACTCCGAGTTCATCCAGAGGAATCCGAACACCTGCCAGGCGCTGGCCAACGCCATCGTGCACGGCCTGAAATGGCTCCAGACGGCCGGGCCCAGCGACATCATCAAGACGGTGCCCGAGGGCTACCTCCTGGGCGACCGTGCCCTGTACCTGGCGTCGTTCAACAAGGTCCGGGAGGCGATCGCACTGGACGGCATCATTCCTGATGATGGCGCCCGTACGGCGTTGAAGGCGCTTGCCAGCTTCGATCCGGCGATCAAGCCCGAAAGGATCGATCTGCCCAAGACCTACACCAACGAGTTCGCGCGGCGGGCCAAGGAAAAGTTCAAGGCATAGGCGCAGAGAAAGCTTCGCAGAGGTGAAAAGCCGGCCTGAAGGCCGGCTCCTTTTTTGTTAACCTCCAGCCCATGTCTGCTTACGCGTTGGAGCTGAATCGGATCACCGTCACGTTCCATTCGCCGGAGAATCCGGGGCAGCGATACACCGCCGTCGCGGACACGACGCTGCGCATTCGCGCCGGGGAATTCGTTTCGGTCGTGGGGCCGACGGGTTGCGGCAAGTCGACTCTCCTCAATATCGGCGCCGGCCTGCTGGACCCGTCTTCCGGGGAAGTGCGGGTCTTCGGCGAGACCTTGGAAGGTGTCAACCGCCGCGCCGGCTACATGTTCCAGACCGAGGCCCTGATGCCTTGGCGCAGCGCCGCGGATAACGTCAAGGTGGGGCTGCAATACCGCGGAGTGGCCGAAGCCGAGGCCGCAGCGCAGACCCAGGCGTGGCTGGAGCGTGTTGGCCTGGCAGGATTCGGCGATCGCTACCCGCATCAGCTTTCGGGCGGCATGCGCAAGCGCACGGCGCTGGCGCAGGTGCTCGCGCTCGACCCGGACATCGTCCTGATGGACGAACCTTTCAGCGCCCTGGATGTGCAGACCCGGCAATTGATGGAGAACGAAGTGCTGGACCTGTGGGCGGCCAAGAAAAAGGCAGTGCTGTTCATCACGCATGACCTGGACGAGGCCATCGCAATGAGCGACCGCGTCGTGGTGCTGTCGGCGGGCCCGCAATCGCGGCCGATCGGCGAGTTCGGCATCGATCTGCCGCGCCCGCGCGACGTCGCCGAGGTCCGCACGCAGCCACGCTTCATTGAATTGCACCGGCAGATCTGGTCCGTGCTGCGCGGCGAAGTGCTCAAGGGCTACGCGCAGCAATTGAAAAGGGCCTCCTGAAGTGTTCTCGGCGCTGAAACCATCCGGCAAGAACCTGCGCTACTGGCAGCTGGCAGTGCTGGTGGCCATGCTGCTGTTCTGGCAACTGCTGTCGCGCGACCAGCAATATGCGTTTTTCCTGGGCGAGCCGGTCAAGGT
>DATNBX010000125.1:0-11389 GCA_035571795.1 Ramlibacter sp. | reverse complement strand
TCAAGCCGCAGGCCTGCAATGCGTCCTCCACCAGGGCCGGCGCGATCAGCCAGCCGTGGCGGAACAGGCCGTTGATGCGCACCCGATGCGGCGTCACTTCCAGGCAAGGTTCGTTGTCGGGCAGGGCCGGGCGCAGGTTGGCATCCAGCCGCAGGATGCGGCTCTCGGCCAACGCCGGCATCACGCTATGCGCCGCAGCCATCAATTCGACGGCGCTGCGCAGCGACACCGGCGAGCGGTCCTCGCTCTCGATTTCGGTGGCGCCCAGCAGCACGATATCGCCGGGCCGCGGCACCAGGTAAACGCGGTGCCGCGGGTGCAGCAGGCGCACCGGCCGGGTCAGCTCGTGGCCGGGCGCATGCAGCCAGACCGTCTCGCCACGCACGCCGCGCACCGGCAGCTCGGGGCGCGCCCCAGTGCCGCGCACGTCGAACGCGAGGTCGAAGCGCTGCTGCGTGCCGTCGTCCAGCACCAGCGCGCCGTCGTCACGCACGGAGCCCACCCGCCGGCTCCAGTTCCAGTGGACGCCGGCCGCTTCGTCGTGCAGCGACCGCATCGCGGCGACCGGGTCGATCTGCCCCTCCTTCGGCAGCAGCCATGCATGTGCAGCCCCGTGCAATGCCGGTTCGAGCCCCTGCAGTTCCGCGAGCGACAAGGGCTGGGCCTGGGGCGTGCCCGGCAACGCGTCGGCGAGGCGCGCCAGCACCCGCTGCGCCGCACCCAGGTCGCTGCGGTGCGCCAGCAGCAGGCTGCCGTTGGCGGCGAAGTGCGGCGGCGCTTTCATGGCGCCGGCGATCTGCGGCCACAGCGCCAGCGAGCGCCAGCCCAGCATCGCGACCTCGGGCGAGCTGTTGTCCAGCTCGGCGAGCGGGCTGAGCATTCCGGCCGCCGTGAAGGCAGCCGCCTGCCGGCCGTCGAACACCGGTTGGGGCCCGCTCGCCGGGTCGAACACGCTGACGCGATACCCGGTGCGGCCGAGCTGCCACGCCAGCAGGCGCCCCAGCAAGCCGGCGCCGGCAATGCCGATCGACAGCTCGTTCATCGCATCACCAGCCCGCCGTCGACGAAAAGTACCTGGCCCGTCATGAAACTGCTCCAGTCAGAGGCGAGGAACAGCACCGGACCGGCAATGTCTTCGGGCCGCGCGACGCGACGCAGCGGCGTCGCGGCCATGATCGATTCGCGGAACTGCGCACGGGTCGCGCCGCTGCCCTGCGTCGGGTAAACGAGGCCGGGCGCGACGCAGTTGACGCGGATACCCAGCGGGCCGAGCTCGCTCGCGAGGTTGCGGCTGAAACCGACCAGTGCCGACTTCGCGGTCGTGTAGTCGTGGTACGGCACCAGCGGATGCTCCACCAGGTTGGTGACGATGTTGACGATGTTGCCCTGCGCGCGCCGCCGGAAATGCGGCAGCACCGCCTTGCATACGTGATAGGCCGCGCCGACGGCGCCGTCGAATTGCGCCTGGTAATCGGCCCAGGCCAGCTCGCCGAACATCTTGCGCTGCTCGGGGTCGAACGAGTACGAGCGGAAGGCGTTGTTCACCACCACGTCGATGTGGCCCATCTCATCGACGGTGCGCGCGACCATCTCCTGCACGGCGCCCGGCGACGTCACGTCGGCCCGCACCGCCCAGGGGTCGCCGCCGGCCTGCTTGCATTGCGCGACGACATCGGCCGCGGCGCCTTCGTCACGCAGGTAGTTGACGACGACGGTCGCGCGTTCAGCCGCGAACGCTCGCGCAAGGGCCGCGCCGATGCCGCGGCTCGCGCCGGTGACCAGCACCACCTTGCCGTCGAAATTCATGGTTTCGCCTCCTTGGCCGGGCCGGGCAGCAGGTCCTGGCTCACCACCTCGGAGACCTTGATCTCGCGCTGGATCAGGCCGTGCTTGCGATACGCGTCGGCGGCCTTCTGCAGCGAGGCCAGGTCGAAGGCGCCCAGGCCGTTCTTCTGCGTCGTCGCCGACATGCTCGACGCGTTGCGCAGCCGGATGATCTCCAGGTTCATGGCCGGATCGGTGCCGTCGATCGCGTGTTTGGTAGCGAGCTGCGCGGCTTCCTCGGGGTTGGCGATCATCCAGGCGGCGGCATCGCGATACGCCGCCAGGAAGCGCTTGAGCAGCGCCTTCTTCTGCTGGTAGACCTCTTCGCGCACCACGTACATGTCGCTCGACACGTTCAGGTACTTGCCGACCTCCATCACGTTGACGTCGCCCACGCCCCTGCGCCGGCCCACCGCCAGGCCGGTATCGGTGGCCGCGGTGGCATCGACCTGGCCCTGCAGCAGCGGCGCGAAGTTGAGCAGGCCGGCGACGACAATCGTGACGTCCGATTCGGCCAGGCCCGCCTGGTGCAACAGGAACAGCAGGTTCTGGCGGGTGCCGCTGGACAGGCTGTAGACGCCGATCTTCTTGCCCTTGAGGTCGGCCGGCCTGGTGATGTTGCTGGACTTCAGCGACACCACGTTGAAGACGTTCTGCGGATAGATGTCGTAGATCGCGCGCAGCTTCTCGCCCTTGTCGAGCGCCGAGAAGAACGAGCCCGGATCGGTGAACGCCACGTCGGCCTGGCCGCTCAGGAGGTTGCGGATGGCGTCGCCGCCGCCCGCGCCGGGGATGTAGCCCAGGTCGACTCCATGGGCGCGGAAGAAACCCTTCTCCTCTTCGACCAGCAGCGACGTGATCTCGGTGATCGGCTTGCTCCAGCCGGCGATGGTGACCTTCTCGAGCTTGGCCGGTGCCTGTGCCTGGCCGATCGCGGGCAGGCCCAGCAGCGAAGCCAGGGCAAGCAGCATCGTGCGGCGCGGGTAGGTGTTCATGATCGATTCCTTTCAGGAGACTTTGGTATAGGGCAGGAGCAGCCACTTCTCGAGCGCGAGCGTGGCCTGGTAAACGAGCATCCCGAGCACGGCGATGAGCACGAGCACGGCGAACATCAGCGGCGTATCCATCATTCCCTGGGAGGCGATGACGAGCGCACCCAGGCCGCGGTTGGCACCGATGAATTCGCCGACCACGGCGCCCACCAGCGCCAGCACCACGGCCACTCGCAGGCCCGCCAGGATGCCGGGCAGGCCGGCGGGCAGCTTCAGCCGCAGCAAGGTCTGGCGCCGGGTGGCGCCGAGCATGCGGAACAGCTCGAGGCGCTGCGGCTCGACCTGCTGCAGGCTGGTGAGGGTGTTTTCCATCAGGGGAAAGAAGCAGATCAGCGCCGTGATCACGACGGTGGACGTCATGCCGAAACCGAACCACACGATGAAGAGCGGCATCAGCGCCAGCTTGGGGATCACCTGGCTCACCACTACATAGGGCATCAGCAGGGCGCGCAGGAACGCCGACTCGGACATGATCACGCCGCTGGCAAATCCGACGATGCAGCCGATCGCCAGGCCCAGCAAGAGTTCGCTGCCCGTGGAGCGCACATGCGGCCAGAAGTAGCCGCTGGCCAGCCCGTTCCACAGCGACTTGAAGATGACCGAGGGTGCCGGCAGCACCAGCGCGGACAGCCCGAAGCCGCGCGCGGCCCACTCCCAGGCAAGCAGCAACAGCGCCAGCAATACCAGCGAGCCGACGCGCATCCGCAGCAGCTTGGTGTTCATGCGGCCACCTTGTCCATGGCGGCGCGCACCTGCGAGCAATGGCGGGCGAAGGCCTCGCTGTAGCGGGTGGCGGTGGTGCGCGGCTTGCCGATGTCCACGCGGATGTCCTGCACGATGCGCCCTGCGTCCATCACGGCGACGCGGTCGGCCAGATAGACGGCCTCGGCGATGTCGTGCGTGACGAACAGGACCGTGGTGCGGCGCGAGCGGCACATCTGCAGCAGGTCGTCCTGCAGCTCCTCGCGCGTGATCGCATCGAGCGCGGCGAACGGCTCGTCCATCAGCAGCAGCGACGGCTCGAGGATCAGGGCGCGGGCCAGCGCGACGCGGCTTTGCTGGCCGCCCGACAACTGCCGCGGATAGTGCCGGGCATGCGACGCCAGCCCGAGCTGCGCCAGCAACTGCTGCGCCTTGTCGATCTCCCCGGCGGTCGGCCGGTGCTGCAGCGACACCGGCAGCAGCACGTTGTCCAGCACGCGGTGCCATTCCAATAGCGTGGGCGACTGGAACACGAAACCCAGCTCGGGCCCCGGAGCCAGCACGTCCATGCCGTGCAAGGCGATCCGGCCCTCGTCGGGATGGAGCAGCCCGGCGGCGAGCTTCAGCAGCGTGGTCTTGCCGCAACCACTGCGGCCCACCAGGCAATGAAACTCGCCTTTCTCGATGTCCCAGTCGATCTGGCGCACGACCGGCGGCCACCCCGGAAAAGTGAACCCGACCTGCTGCATGGCCAGGAAGCTCACGGCTGCTCCTCGTCGGCGTACGGCGCGATCCGGTCGCTGGCGCGTTCAGCCGCTTGCTCGATCTCGACGATGCGCACCAGGTCGAGCAGGTTGAAGCGCCCGTCGTGATGCCAGCCGGCCTCGGGCGCCGTCATCGAACCGATCGGTGCGATGCGCGTCACGCCCGCTTGGCCCAGCAGCTCGGCCAAGCGAAAAAGTTCGGCCGGTTCAACCGCCAGGCCCACTGTTTGCAGGAAGTGGCGGTGTGGTTCGACCAGCGCGATCACTTCATCGAGCTGGTTCACCGCCACCACCTGGATGCCGCGATTGGCAGCCGTCGGAGCCAGCGCCTGCGGCTCATCCGCATACGCCACCGCCCAGGGCTCGCCGGCATCGCCGATGAGGCCTGCACGTTCCGCCGAAAGCGAGTGGAATTCGGACCACTGGCGCCAATGGGCGACCGCGGCCGCATCCTCCAGGCCCAGCGTGCGGCGCGGGAAACGTTGCTCCAGGTTGGCCAGTTCGCTCGCCAGGTACTGCGCGAACTCGCGTGGCGCCACCTTGCCGCCGCGCTCAACGTAGAACACGTGCGGCGAGTAGCAGCCCTGCTGGTCGTAGCGCACCACGTCGTGGGCGGCCAGCCGTGCCGTCGCCGGCGCGCGCTGCACGTTCAACGCCGCGCGGCCGATCATGCCGAAGCCCAGCTTGTGGCCGTAGGGAAGGAACCGCGTCGTGACGGGCAGTTGTTTCCGCACTTGTTCCAGCGCGTCGTTGCCGCCGTAAGCCAGCACCGTGTCGGCCTCGCCGAACAGCGCCGCAGCGGGCCCCTCGTCGCCGCCCTTCCACCACACCACGGCCAGGCAATCGGCCAGCGGTGGATGGACCTCGGCTAGCAGTTGTGCGAACAGGCCGGCAAACAGCGGCTCGGCGCTGGGCAGCTTGCCGATGTTGCCGGCCTTGACCAGCAGCCCGCAGACGAGGCTCCACAGCGGCAGGCCCGGCACATTGCCGGCCCAGCTATGCACCAGCAGCTCGGGACCGAAGGCCCTTGCCGCACCGCCCTTGGCAACCGGCTGGAACTCATCGAGCATTTTGGGGTTGGCGAAGTCTTCGGCGACGAAGCGGTGGAGCTGCGGCGCGCGGAAGATCTTGAAAAACGAGGTCAACCCGAGCCGCACCATCTCTGCGTCGTAGCCCGTGATGACGGGGAGCAACTGCTCCATCTGCCGGCGGTAATCGTCCGACGGATCGAGCAGCCGCGCGATGGCGCGGTCCACCACTTCGATGACCTGCGAAACCGTGAGCGTCTTCAGGTGAACGCGGCTGGCCTGCTTGACGCGCTGCGTCAGCGCCTGCATCTGCGGCGCGCTGAGCACCGGGACCTTCACTTCGAGCGCGTTGGCGCCCGAACCGAAACCCAGGCTCTGCCATTGCACATCCCCGTGCTTGAGCCCAGGCAGGTACCCGGCCACGGCATGGCGCGTCGTCATGTCGTCGCCGCCTGGATGAATTCTTCCACCGCGAGCGAGCAGCCCTTGGCCTGGGCTCCTTCGGCGCGACCGAGCAGCAGGAAACCCGCGTCGACTTCGACGCCGACATCCTCGGTCAGGATGGTGGTGACCGAATTGAAGTTGGCCAGGTCGCAGTGAACCAGGATGCCGCGCTCGCCGTGCGCCATCTCGCGTCCCGTCAGCGGGTCGACCAGGCGCGAGCGGATCCAGTGCGGTCCCGACTTCACCGAGGGCACGCAGGCGTTGCCGCTGTCGTAGAACTGCGTGCTCAGCTCGGTCATGCCGTACATGTTGATGCACTGGTCGCGGCCGACGCCGAGCGTCGAAGAGAGCAGCGCATAGAAGTCCTCCATCGGCAGTTCGCGCGAATTGCCCTTGTAGCCGCCGGTGTCCAGCACTCGGCTGCCCGGCGGCAGGCGAAACGACCGGCCCAGCCGCGCGAGTTCGTCGATCAGGTGCACGAAGCTGTAGCTGGCACCCAGCAGCGCATAGGGCTCGCCGCTGCGCTGTGCCGTGGCCAGCGCTTCGTAAAGGCCCTCGCTGTCCAGTCCGCGCGGGCTGACGAAATAGCCGCTGCCGGCCGCGCCGAATTCGCGCAGCGCAAGCGCGAGGTAGTGGGCCAGCGACGAATTGGGCATCGCCACTTCGTCGGGAAACAGGATGCCCATCCGGATGCCGGGCGCACCTGGCATGAAGCGGCGTTCGAAGTTACGCAGCATCGAGCTGTCGTAAACGGCCAGCGTCGGGTGGTAGTTGCGGCCCTTGACGTCGCCGCGCGTCGTGCCGCTCGTCATGAAGACCGCCTCGCAGCTTGCCGCCGGCACGCAGCTCAAGGTCAGCTCCTTGAAGCCGTTGATCGGCACCGCCGGGATCTCGCGCCAGCCGCGCATCTGGCGCGGCGTCGCGCCGCGTCCCTGGCAGAACCGGCGATACGGCTCGTTATTGGCGTACTGCCAGGCGAACAGGCGCAACGCGAGCGCATCGAATTGCGCGTCGCTGCACCCGTCCTGCGACATGAAGGCAAGCAGGGCCTGCACCACGTCCGGCGTGCCGGAAAAAGCGGGCGGCGATGTTTCCATGGCGGTCTTTCAGGCCTTGACCCGCATCGGCAGCGGCGCAAAAGCATGATTCAAGGGACCACTGCCGGCCCCGGTGCGCACCGAGGCGCCGGCCGCGAGGGCCCATCGCACATAGGCGCGAGCCTGGTCCACCGCTACCGGCAGCGGCAAACCCAGCGCCAGATACGCGGCGATCGCACTGGACAGGGTACATCCGGTGCCGTGGGTGTTGGGCGTTGCTATGCGTGGCTGGCGCAGCCATTGGGGGGGCACAACGCCGGTCACCAACAGATCGCCCACGATGTCGCCCGGCATATGTCCGCCCTTGAGCAGGACCGCGCACGCACCCATCTCCAGCAGTTGCCACCCCGCCGCTTCCATCGCTGCCTCGTCGGCCAGCGGCCGGCCGACCAGCAGCGCGGCCTCATCCAGGTTGGGCGTGATGAGCATGGCTTTCGGGAACAGTTCGCGCACCAGCACGGCGATCACTTCCTGGTCCATCAGCACAGCCCCGCTGGTCGCAACCATCACCGGGTCGAGCACGATCCGCGGCAAGCGATGGCGTTCGATCGCCGCCGCGACCGTGCGCACCGTGTCGGCCGAATGCAGCATGCCGATCTTCACCGCGTCCACGCCGATGTCTTCCACCACAGCGTCGATCTGGTCAGCCAGGATCTGTTGCGGCACCGAGTGGATCGAGCGCACGCCCAGCGTGTTCTGCGCCGTGAGGGCCGTGATGGCCGTCATGCCGTAACACCCCAGTGCCGCGATGGTCTTCAGGTCGGCCTGGATCCCGGCGCCCCCGCCGCTGTCCGAACCGGCGATCGAGAGCACGCGGGGGTATTGCGCGGATGATTTCATTGGCACTCCTTGGCGACCATGTCAGGTGCTCCGGAGGCTTTCCCCGCGACGAGTGGCCGGTGGCCAGGGGAGGGGCTCTTCTTCCGCCGGTATGAACCGGATCAAGTTCGCGGGTCTGTATCTCAGCACGCTTTCACGCATGCACCCCGGAGCAATCGGCATTGTGACACAGTCAAATTGGGGTCAGATTCCAATTTCCCATGGCCGCACAGCTCGGGCTTGCGCCTGCCAGGCGGCGATCTGGGGCTCGCGCGCGAGCGTGATCGCGACCTCGTCGGCGCCCTGCAACAGCATGTCGCGCCGAAACGATGGCAGCGAGAAAGCGATCGGCTTGCCATCCGGCGGAGTCAGCGTGCAGGCCTGCAGATCGAGTTCGAACGGCGCGCCGGCCGCCGCCTGCTGCGCCAAGTCCTGCATGATGGGCCAGTCCAACTCCAGCGGCAGCATGTGGTTGCGAAAGCAGTTGTCGTGAAAGATCAGCCCGAAGCTGGGAGCGATCACGCAGCGGATGCCGAACGCATCGAGCATGGTTGCCGCCGTCTCGCGCGAGCTGCCGCATGCGAAGTTCGGGCCGGCGAGGAGAAACTTCGCTTGCCGGAACTGCGGCTGGTTCAAGACGAAGTCGGGGTTTTCGCTGCCATCGGAGCGATAGCGCCACGGGCCGAACAGCCGCTGCGCCAGCTCGGCCTGGCTGCGCACGCCCGCGGGCTGCGGTCCGCCGGCACCGCGCACCAGCGGCGCGACGATGTCGGTGTTGATGTCGGCCTTGAGGATCGCCGCTGCCGGGCCGCGGAGTGTGGTCAGTGCCGTCATATGTTCGTCCGCGGGTCGGTGATGAACCCCGCGCAAGCCGACGCCGCCGCCAGCACGGGCCCGGCGATGTGCGTGCGGCTGCCGGGGCCCTGTCGTCCTGCGAAGTTGCGGTTGGACGTCGAGACCGCGCGCTCCCCCGGTCCGACGATGTCGCCGTTGGCGCCCAGGCACATCGAGCATCCGGGCAAACGCCAATCGAAGCCGGCGTCGGTGAACACCTTGTCCAACCCTTCCGCCACGGCCTGGCGCCGGACCTGCTCGGAGCCGGGCACCACCCAGGCCTGCACCCGCGGCGCGACGTGCCGGCCGCTCACCACGGCCGCGGCGGCGCGCAGATCCGAGAGGCGGCTGTTGGTACAGGAGCCGATGAACACGCGGTCGATCGGCAAGCCCTGCAGCGGCTGGCCCGGCTGCAGGCCCATATAGCGCAGCGACGCTTCCTTGTTGGCCCGCTTGGCCGCGTCGCGCTCGTGCGCCGGATCGGGCACCCGGCCGTCGACCCCGACCACCATGTCCAGGCTGTTGCCCCAGGTCACCTGCGGCGCGATGCGCGACACGTCGTGCACGAGTTCCATGTCGAAACTTGCGCCCTCGTCCGATCGCAAGGTCTTCCAGTCCGCGACCGCGGCACTCCAGGCTGGCCCTTTGGGCGCATAGGGGCGACCGGCCAGCCATTCGAACGTCGTCTCGTCCGGCGCGATCATCCCGTAACGGGCGCCCCACTCCACCGACATGTTGCACAGCGTGAAGCGCGCCTCCATCGGCAGCGCGCGCACCGCACTGCCCGCGTACTCCACCGCATAGCCGTTGCCGCAACCGACGCCGACCCGTCCGATCAGGTACAGGATCAGGTCCTTGCTGCCGACGCCCGGCGGCAGCGATCCTTCGAGCATCACGCGCATGGTCTTGGGCTTGTGCTGGACGCAGGTCTGCGTCGCAAGGATGTGCACGATCTCGCCCTGCCCCACGCCCCACGCGAGCGCGCCCAGCGCCCCATGCGTGCAGGTGTGGCTGTCGCCGATCGCCACCGTCAGCCCGGGCAGCGCGATGCCCATTTCCGGCGCGATCACATGCACGATGCCGTGGCCGAGCTCGCCGACGTCGAACAGCTTCACGCCGAATTCCTTCGTGCCCTGGCGCAGCGCGATCACGTGCGCGTTGCCATCCTGCATCCGGTCGCGGCCGCGCGGATCGGTCGCAACCGTGTGGTCGGCGGTCGCGAAGGTGAGTTCCGGATTGCGCACCCGCAGGCCGCGCCCGGTGAGAGCGGTGAACGCATTGCCGTTCAGGTCGGGCACGACGTGCCGGTCCACGTGCAGCAGGTTGAATCCTTCGCCCAGGTCGGCGACCACGTGGCGGCGCCAGACCTTCTCGAACAATGAGGCATCAGTTGACATTGGCGCCCGACTCCTTGACGGCCTGTTTCCAGTGGTCCACCTCCCGACGGATCGCGGCCGCGAATTCGGCGGGCGACGACGCCACCACGTCCATCGACTGGCGGTCCAGCTGCTGGCGAATTTCCCGGTCGGCCAGCACCCTGGCGATATCCGACTGCAGGGCCTTCAATGTCTCGGGCGCAATGCCGGCGGGGCCGATCAGCCCGAAGATGCCTTCGTAGCTCAAGCCCTTGATCGTGTCGTCGAGCACCTGTACCTGCGGGAACTGCTTGTTGCGATGGAGGTCTGCCACGGCCAGCAGCTTGAGCTTGCCGGCCTTCAAGTGCGGCAGGGCCGACTCCAGCACCACGAACGCCACCTGGACGCGACCGGGCAGCAGCTCGCGATAGGCGCCGGCGCTGCCGGAAAACGGCACATGCACGATCTCGATGGCGGCTCGCTTGCGCAGCAGTTCGCCGGTGATGTGCCCGGCCGTGCCGACGCCGAGCGAGGCCCACGAGATCGTGCCGGGCTTGGCCTTGGCCAGCTGGATGAACTCCTGCAGATTGTTGGCGGGCAGCGAGGGATGCGCCACCAGGACGCTGGTGACGGTGCCGATCTGGGTGATCGGCGTGAGGTCCCTGAAGGTGTCGTACGGCAGGTCGCCGCGCAGGCTCGGGTTGATCGTGAGCGCGCTGATGCACACGCCGAACGTGTGCCCATCGGGCGCCGCCTGCGCCACCGCCAGCGTACCCACGATGGTGCCGCCGCCGGCCTTGTTCTCCACCACCACCGGCTGACCCCACAGCTCGGACAATTTCTGCGCGATCGGCCGCACGATGGCGTCGGTGGCGCCGCCGGCCAGCAGGGGATTGATCAGCTTGACCGGCCGCACCGGGTGGAAGGCGGCGCCCGGCTGTTGCGCCAACGCGCGCAGGCAAGCACCGTTCGCAGCCAGGGCCGCGAGTCCCGCCAGCATCGAACGGCGGGACAGTCGGAGGCAAAAGTGCATGGGGAGATCCGCTTTCCGGAGGGTTTTGTTCAATTTAATACAAGTCAATGACCTTGCGGAATACGGGATATGGCCGAGTTGGGAAGTCGGCAGGAAACGCCCTATTAGGTGCAAGGCCATCGCATCGTTTCGAAACACATGTGACGATGAGGTACGCCCCTAGAATCGCCGGTCCCGATGGCCAGCCCGAGAAAAAATGATGATGGAAAGAAACTTGAACACCCCTTCCCCGATGCGATGGCCGAAGCCCGGCCTGACGCGCGTGCCGTACGACGTTTATACCGAACCCCGGCTCCCGCCGAAGGAACAGGAGCGCATCTTCCGCGGCGATACCTGGAACTACCTGTGCCTCGAAGCCGAGCTGGCCGAGCCGGGCAGCTATCGCACTACTTTCGTCGGACAGGCGCCGGTGGTGGTGGTGAGGGACGACGACGGCG
>DATNBX010000124.1:0-26124 GCA_035571795.1 Ramlibacter sp. | reverse complement strand
ATCGACATCTGATGGCCCTTCGAATCGATGAGTGGTTTGTTCGCTTCCACCGCCGTCTGCACTGCCTGCACCACATCCATCCTTTCCTTGCGAAGTTCGATCATTCCATTGGCGATCCGGCTGACGTCCAGGAGATCATCCAGCAGCCGGGCCATGTGCGCGAGTTGCCGTTCCATCATCGGCAGCAACTGGTTGGTCGGCGCATTGGCCGCCGGCGACATGCGCAGGATCTGCACGGCATTGCGGATCGGCGCCAGTGGATTGCGCAGCTCGTGCGCCAACAAGGCCAGAAACTGGTCCTTGCGGCGGTCGGCTTCAAGCAGCGCGTCTTCGGTCCGCTTGCGCTCGGTGACGTCGGCGAACAGGACCGCGACCTGCCGGTTCTCACGGTCGCCGTAGCGGAATGCATAGGCGTCGAACCACCGCCCCAGGGGTTCGGCGTGGCTTTGGAAACGCACCGGTTCGCCGGTCAAGGCCACTTTCCCGTAAACCTCGAGCCAGTGGTCTTCTATGTCAGGGGCGAGCTCACGCATGCGCTTGCCCTGAACGTCGACGAGGCCGGTCTGTTTTTCGAAAGACGGATTGGTCTCCAGGAACAGGTAATCGATGGCTTTGTCGCTGTCGTCGAAGATCATCTCGAAGATACAGAAACCCTGGTCCACCGAATTGAACAGGGTGCGGTAGCGCTCTTCGCTCTGGCGCAGCCGCTGTCCCGTGCGCTTCCAGCGGGCCAGCAGGCTTTGCACGCGGGCGAGCAGTTCGTCCACGGAGAACGGCTTGAGCAGGTAGTCCTGTATGCCTTCGCGCAGCAGCTGCAGGCGCAGCGCATCGTCGGCCTTGGCGGTGAGCATGACGATGGGCACGTCTTCGAGCGTGCTGTGGCGGCGCAATTCGGCGACCATCTCGGGGCCGCTCATGTCCGCCATCGCCACGTCGGCAATGATCAGATCGGGCCGGTCGGGCAGCAGGGCTTTCTGGATCCCTTCGCGCCCGTGGGACGCGCGGCTGATCCAGTAATGGCGTCCCAGCGACTCGGCGAGAAATTCGCTGACGTCGGGATGGTCGTGCACGATCAGGACGTGCGGTGCCTCGACGTCGGCGGGGACCGGGATGTCGCGCGATCGAGGCTCGCGCCGTACCAATTCGTCCGCCAGCTGGCGGGCGGCCTGGCCATCCGGCGAAGCCGCTTCGGCCAGCGGCGCGCCCGTCGGCGCGGCCAACGGCAGCTCGATCGTGAAAAGCGCGCCACCCAGCGGCGCCGCGTCCACTCCCACCGATCCGCCATGAAGCGTCGTGAATTCACGCACGATCGCCAGGCCCAGCCCGGTGCCGCCTTGCCGGGCCGCCGTGGCGTCCTCACCGTGGCGAAACCGCTCGAAGAGGGCCGCGCGAAGCGGCTGAGGCACGCCCGGCCCGTCGTCCTCGACGGTGAAGCGGGCGCGCCGGCCCAGCGCGCTCAAGCTCAGCCTGATGCGCCCGCCGTCGGGCGTGAACTTGAAGGCGTTCGACAACACGTTGAGCAGCATGCGTTCGATTTTTTCGGCGTCCACTTCGGCGGGCAGGACGTCCGGCGTGTTCACCTCGTAGCGGATACCGCGCTCAGCCGCGGCGGTTTCGAAGTACGACGCGACTCGCCGGGCCAGCGAACCGAGGTCGGCGCGAGCGTATCGCAGGCCCATCTGCCCGGCATTCAGGTTGGCGATGTCGAACAGGTCGCCCACGTGGCGCTGCAGCGTGCGGGCGCTTCGTTGCACGCCGCCCAGGGCCTTGCGGGCCGCGGGATCCAGGCCCGGACCGTCCAATAGCCGTTCCAGCGGGCCGAGGATCAGGGTCAGCGGCGTTCTCAGTTCATCGCTCAACTTGTCGAAGAACTCGCTCTTGACCTCATGCAGGCTTTGTTCATGGAAGCGCCCGAGTTGCTCGTTCGCCAGTTTGAGCTGCCGGCCGACTTCAGCGATTTCGCGCGACCGTGCGTCCAGATCGGCGCCCAGGCGGTCCGTCCGCTCGCGCAACTCCTGCGTCAACTTGGCCTGCTCGCGGCCTTGCTCCTTCAGCAGCACCAGTTCGGTGATGTCCTCGATACTGTGGATGATGCAAGCGACCGAGCCGTCGGGCGCGAGGATGGGTGAATTCGATGGGCTCCAGTATCGGATCTCGACCCCGCCGCCCTCGGATTGGGGCCGGCGCCGGTAATCGTTCTGAACGGCCATGCAATCGGCCAGCCCGCTGCGCAGCACGCACTCGATGGACGCGTCGATGTCACGGATTGTGTCGACGGAAAGGTAATCGTGATCGCGCGGAAACACGTCGAACAGAAACCGCCCGACCAGGTCGGAGCGATCGGTCGACGTGGCCTTCAGATAAGCATCGCTTGCCGCAACGATCCGCAGGCTCGGCTCGAGAACCAGGTACAAGCCGGGCAGATTCTTGAACAGGATTTCATAATTGGGTTCGGCCATGGTCCGCGGTACTCTTATCCTCTGCGCCGGCTCGTGCAGGCCCCGTGGCTGGCAGATGATCTTCTTCGCGTTCGATCGCGTTCAAGCCCGCCTCGCCTTGTGCGATTTATTGTAGCGTCGCAACGCTCGAGCGCATGTAAAAAAGGACTCAAGTAGCGCATGCGCGCATGAGCTCCAGCTCGAGCCGCGGCTCTAGCTCATCCATACGATTGCGCGCGCAACTATCGATTGTTTCGCAGGTATTCGCGGATCTTCCTGGGCGTGATCCCGACTGCGGCGATCGCGCGCTTCAGGCGCTCGGGCGCGATGCCCAGCGTCTTGGCCCATTCCTCGATTTCACGTTCCCGGCTAGCGTCCCGTGCATTGGTCTTCGGAATTTTCTCGAGGTCTTCGGCCAGCATCGATGCCTTCCTGGAGTGCAGAGCAGCCATGCTAGGCAAATAGCTCGACCTCGGCTGTAGGACAACTCCTCATCCGTGCGCGGGGTCGATAGGAAATCGGGATTACCTGCAGGTCCGAAGCATTACGCCCGCGCTCGCCGCTGGAGCGCGCGCGCAAACCACCACCCCGCCAGAGCCAGCACCAAGGCGGGCGCCAGCAGCAGCGGCACGTAGCCCCAATGGTCGAAAGCGTAGCCCGCGGCTGTCACGCCGATAGCCTGGCCGACGAACAGGCAGAAGGCGAACAGCGCCACAGCGGTCGCTCGCATCGCTGGCACCATCTGGGTGGCGTGGGTCTGCAGTGTGTTGTGGTACAGGTAAGTGCCGAAGCCCACCAGCAGCGCGATCGGGCCGGCCAGCTCACCGAGCGGGGCCAGCAGCCACGCCAGGAAGCCGCCGCCCATCAGCAGCCCGCCCAACAGCACCATGCGGCGCTCGCCCAGCCTGGGCACGATCCGGCGCGCTGCGAGCGCATACAGCAGCCCGCCGATGGCGTACAGCGCAATCAGCGCCGACGCCGCGGCGAGCGAAAGGCCAAAGCGCAGGTGCACGTACGCGGGCAGGTAGGCGAGGGGCCCCAGCAGGAAGGCACCCTCGATCAATACCGCGATCAGCACCTTGCGCGCCCACGGCTCTTGCAGCACCGAGCGCAGCTGGGTAGCGAAGCCGATCCGCGTGTGGGCCGGCGCAGCTGCAGGCGCCGGCATGTTGCGCACGCGAATCAGCAGCAGCAGCGCCACGACGGCGTAGGCGGTGCCCAGTGCAAAGAAGGCTCCGCGCCAGCCCGGCGCCGAATCGGCGAACAGGCCGCCACCGAGTTGGCCGGCCATCATTCCGGACAGCGTGCCCGTGAGAAGGCGTGCCAGCGTCGCCTGGCGCTGCTCGTAGGGGACGGTGTCGCCGATCCATGCCATCGCAAGCGGAATCACGCCTGCCGCCGACATGCCCCAGGCGGCGCGGGTCCACAGCAGCGAGTCGAAGCCAGGCGCCCGGGCCGAAGCCCATGCGCCCGCGGCACATCCGAACAGGGCCAGGTAGACCAGCCGCGCCTTGCCGTAGCGATCCCCCAGCGGACCGAACAGCAGTTGCATGAGGCCATAGGCAACCGAGAAGCTGATGATGACGCGGCCCGCCACACCGGTCGTGCGATCGAAGTCGTGCGCGATGCGAGGCAGCAGTGCGTCGCAGATGCGAAGGCCCGCGCCGCTGCAAAAGGCGGCGCAGGACAGCAGGAGGATGGTGGTGTCGGTGCGCGGCAGCGGCGGCGCTTCCGCCGTGCTGCGGTCGGTCATGGCGGGAATTGTCGGTCATTGCGCAAGGAGCCTGCGCGGCAGAGAAACGGGTCTGCGTTGGGTCTGCAAGGGGGCGCAGGCTAGGCGCGGGCGCGGGGCCGGGCCGGAGCGTGATGCCTCGGTACGTGCATAGCGTAGGCCCGGCATTGGGCTCGCTGCACTGGACAGCTGCGCGCCCCGGGCGTTCCGCGAGCCCAGCCTGGACGGCTTGACCCGTGACCGTAACAACGCATGCGCCCCCTTGCAGGCCCAACCCTTCGGGCCGGGGCTTGGAATCGCACCATGCGTTGTTACAGCCTCCCTGTGTGGATCGACCACACCGCGTCAGCTGCGCCTAGCCTGGCACGATTCCAAGCCCAGGCGCAGGCCCGTTTCCCTGCCGCGCAGGCTCCTCGCTGCGCACAACCGGGGCGGCGGGCAGAATCGGCCAATGAAGCGCAGATCGATCCTGGGCGCGGCCGCATGCCTGGCGGGGCCGGGGCTTGGCTGCGCCTCCTCTCGCGCCGCGGACCACGCTGTCTACAAGGTATCGATCGAGCAGCTGCAACGGATGATCGCCGCGCGTTTCCCGGCGCGCTATCCGGTGGGCAACCTGTTCATTCTCGAAGTCGAGGCGCCGCGCCTGCAGCTGTTGCCCGAACTGAACCGGCTGGCCAGCGAGATGGTGCTGGGTGCGTCAGGTCCGGCGTTGCGTCGCAGCTACCGGGGAAGCTTCGATGTGGACTTCGCGCTGCGCTACGAGCCGAGCGACCAGTCGATCCGGGCCCATGAGCTTCGCGTACGTTCATTCCGCTTGCCGGACCTGCCGCGGCAAACGCTTCAAATGCTGCAGGATTATGGGCAGGCACTGGCGCAGCAGGCCCTGCTCGAAGTCGTGCTCCATCGGCTGAGCCCCCGCGAGCTCGCCCTGGCCGATACCATGGGACTGCAGCCGGGGGATATCACCGTCACCGCGGAGGGATTGGTGATTGGTTTTGTTGCAAAGCAGGGCCGCTGAGGCGGCGCGTACTTGTCGAATTTACCGAACACAGCGATACGCCCTGCCCGAGCGAAGGGCAGCAGACGTATCGCTGTTACTCAGGCGCGTGACTGAGCCGCGCCAGACTACGGCTACTGAGCGGGGCCGCCCGTGCCGGCGCCTGAACCGGAGCCTGCGCCTGAACCGCCGGTGGCGCCCGAACCGGCACCGGCTCCGCCGCCGCCGGTTCCAGTGGCCGGGGAGGCCGGGTTAGGGGTGGTTGCCGCGCCCGATGCGCCCATGCTGCTGCTGGTGCTCGGCGCGGCAGCGCTGCGTTTCTGTGTCGTTGTCGTGTCGGTCGTGGAGCTGGTCGAACGGGTTGTGGACTGACACCCGGCCAGCACGGCAAGCGAGAGGCTCAGCAAGATTACAGGGCTTGTGATTTTGAGAGGCATGAGGTTTCCTCGAAATTAAGCGCGAAGGTGCGCACCCGATACGAGGCAATCGGCATGCCCGCAGGGCGTAGGACAGCACCCCTATCCCGGCGCCGCCGGCTCCTGCAGCCAGCGGATCGCCTCGCTCATCGAGACGAAGACGCGCAACTGCAGACCTTGCCTCACCGCCACCTTTTCGCTGGTGCGCGTGAGCTGGCTGGCCGGCACGACCGAGGCGAGCCGCTCGAGGTGCCTGAGCTCCCTGGCTGCGGCCTCGCCGATGCGGAAATGATCGGTGAACTTGAACTGGTTCTGAACCTCGAGCAGGTCGACCAGCACGCGCTTGTCGCCGTGACGGTGGGACTCGGCCCCGAACTCGGCGATGAAGGCGACAAAATCCGCCAGCGTCGCCGGGCCGCTGACCTTCACGGAGGTGAATTCGGGCAGTCGACGGACCTTGACCTGCAGCGGCATATGGAGGGTGTACATGGGCGGCACGATATTAATGCGCCTGCGCGTGCGAAAGCCCTGCGCTTACGCAGCTTGCAACCGGTTTCCGGTTCGCCCGCACAGGCCGGCGCCGGTCTACACTCGGTCAAGCGAAAGGGAGCCAGCCATGCTCAAGAGCGCGCCCGTCTACACCTATGTTCCGGTCAGCGATCTTGCGCGCGCGCGCAAGTTCTACGAAGAAAAGCTGGGCCTCGGTCCGGGCCATGAAGTCGGCCCGGGACTGACCTTCCAATGCGGTTACGGCACCGCGTTCTTCATGTATCCCTCGGCTGGCGCCGGAACCAATCGCGCCAGCTGCGCGTTCTGGAAAGTGGGCGATGTCGAGGCGGTGGTGAAATGGCTCAAGGGCCGCGGCGTCGTCTTCGAGGAGTACGACATGCCCGGAGTCAAGACTATCGAGGGCATCGCCACCGGCGGCGGCGCCAAGGCCGCGTGGTTCAAGGACAGCGAGGGCAACATCATGGCCCTGGTGCAGGACCTGCACCAGCAGTCGTCCCCGCAACTCTAGTTTGTGAGACCGGACACTAGGAAGCCGGCCTGGCCCTGGCTTTCGCTGGCGCGGCCGGCTGAAGGATCGCCCGGGTGCCCGCCAGGAAGGTGGTCACGTGCAGCGCGATCACACGGTCGACGCTCAGCGTGGTGGCGTCGTGATAGATGTGGCGGCGGATCGCCAGATGTGAGACGTTGCCGTGCAGTGACCAGCCGAGCTCCTGGATCAGCGCCCGGTCCGACGGCAACTGCAAGCCGTAATCGAAGGCCGCTTCATCCACCACCGTTTCGAGCAGCGTCCTGATGATCGCCGCGATGTAAGTCGGCGCCATTTCCACTTCGGCCAGTGATGCGTACAGGAACAGCCGCAGCCACCGGCGCGTCAGGATGGTGTCGTAGTACTCCTGATAGAACTCGTTCAGGCGCTGCTCCAGCGGCCTGCTGCGATCGCGCAGGTGCACGAACCAGATCGCCTTGAACGGGCCAGCGATGTTGGCGTCGTAGACGGCATTGATCAGGGCCGCCTTGTTGGGAAACGCGCTGTACAGCAGCCGCTGCGACACGCCGCAGGCATCGGCCAGTCCGCGGGTCTGCGCCGTGAGGCCGTACTCCGAAAAAAACTCGAACGCCTTTTCCAGGATCAATGCGCGGCGCTCGGCGGCGGGAAGGCGGACCGTCGGACGGCGCTTGGCCACCTTCGGTCGAGGGGCGGTCGGTTCCTGCCGGTTGGCAGCGAGAAGGGCGGCTGACTTGGCTCTCATTTGATCGATAGCAGGGCACGGCGCAGTGGCCGCAGTGTCAGGGACCCTGCACTGTACCCGGTACTATATCGTCAACTGAGGAATTGTAGAATGACACTTCGGCGATGATCTTCGCACTGGTTTTCATCCATGGAGGGAGGGATCATGATTTTCGAAATGCGCACCTACCAGGTCCAGCCGGGCAAAGCTGCGGAGTTCCTGAGGCTCTACCAGGAGCAGGGCCTGCACATCATCACGCGCTACGCCAGGTTGATCGGCTGCTGGACCAAGGAAAGCGGTGTGCTCAACTCGGTGGTCTTCATCTGGGCCTATGAGGATCTGGGCCACCGCGGCACCCAGCGGGCGAAGCTGGCGCAGGACGCGGAGTGGGGCGCTTTCGTGCCTGCCATGCTGCCGTACCTCGTGCACCAGGAAAGCGTCTTCATGAGCCCGACGGGTTTCTCGCCGCTCAAGTAGACGGCCGCCCTCAACGCGCTGCGGCGCGAATCCTTAGTCGTAAGTACCAGCATCCGCGCACGCGGATCGGGTGCGCGTGGCCGCGTGTTTGCGCCTCGTCAAAAATAATTTAAGTCGTCACTTGACGATATATATCCCTAACAACAATAATGCCATCCGGTCGAGTCGGCAGCGGTGGGCTGGCGGCTTGCGCACCTGATTGGCCCGGCATGGCCCTGGACCCTGTCGCCGCCGCCGCCCGAGGAAAGTTCGATATGACCAAGATATGGACCCCTGGAAAGAGTCGCCGTGATTTCCTGAAGATGTCCGCAGCGGCGGGCGCGGCCAGCACCGGGCTGCTGCCACTGGCCGGCAACGCGCAGAACGCGCCGCTGAACTACTACACCTGGTCGGCCGCCGTGGACCTGGTGAAGAGCCACCTCACGGCCTTCGAGGCCAAGACCGGCCTCAAGGTCAACTACAGCAATGCCCCCTGGGCGCAGTACCGCGACACGATGGTGACCAAGTTCGTCGGCAAGGCGCCCATCGACGCGCTGTGGGTGTCGGACAGCTGGCTGCCGGAATGGGCCGATGCCGGCTGGATCGCGCCGATCAACGGCTACCCCGAGCTGATGAAATACAACGAGGGCGTCGACGACTTCTGCGTCAAGTCGATGCAGTACAAGGGCAAGCAGTACGGCCTGACCTACTACTCGGATTACATGGCGTTCTTCTATGACGAAGAGATGCTGAAGAAGGCGGGCATCAAGGCGCCGCCACAGACCTGGGACGAGGTGGTGCAGCAGTCCGCCACGATCAAGAAAGCCGGCCTGTCCCAATACCCCCTGATGCTTTCGATGGCCCGCGAAAGCTGGCTCGTAGAGTTCCTCACCGCGCTGGTCTATTCGAACGGCGGTCGTTTCACCGACGACAGTGGCGCGGCCCTGATGGCTGATCCCAAGCGCGGCGCGCAGCAGGCGCTGCAATGGGTCACCGACGCCGTCAACAGGCACAAGATCGTCTCGCCGGCCTGCGTCGAGATCGGCGAGCTGAACGGCCTCAAGTCGTTCAGCTCGGGCAACCATGCGTTTGCCATGCTGGGGCGCTATCGCATCCGCACGCTCAACGATCCCAAGCAGTCGCAAATCGCCGGCCGCGTCAAGCAGTGCCTGATGCCCGCCGGTCCTGGCGGCTCGCACGCCACCGTGGGCTGGATGCGCTTTCACGCGATGACCACCCAGGCGGCCGGCGACAAGACCCGCACCGCCAACGCCACCAAGCTGATCGAATGGTTCGGCGGCAAGGCCGGCAGCCAGTATCAGTTCCAGAAGATGCTGTTCGCCGACCTGGGCTCCGGCTTCGGCGTCAAGGAACTGTTCAAGGACCCGGAAGTCCAGGCCAACTACCAGAAGTATTCCGACATCGCCATGTTCGAGAAGCAGCAGCACCTGGCCCGCAAGAAGGACGTGATCGCGCGCTGGTTTGGCGAGTGGGACGAGGTGAACGGCACGGCCTGGCAGTCCGCCATCATCGGCAAGAGCACGCCGGTCGACGCGCTGAAGAAATCGGCGCAGGCCTGGAACGACATGCGCAAGCAGGCATGAGCAGGCGGGTATGAGCAACGCGACAGCCGGGGGGCACGTCTCCCCGACAAATCCCCTGCAAATTGCCGCGCCCGCGCCTGCCAAGCGGGCCGGCTGGCGCCGCTTGCTGGGCCAGCCGGTGAGCGCCTATGACCAGAAGAGCGCCATGCTGTTCCTGGCGCCCATGATGCTCGTGCTCATGGTGGTGGCGGTGTTTCCCGTCGTGTACTCGTTCTGGATCAGCCTGTTCGACCTGAAGCTGACGCGGCCGCATCGCGTGCCCTTCGTCTGGTTCGACAACTACCTGAAGATCTTCCAGGACAGCCTGTTCTGGGAATCGGTGGCGCGCACCACCAGCTTCACCGTTGCGTCGGTGGCCGCCATCATGGTGATCGCCACGCTGGTGGCTTTGCTCCTCAACGAGGACTTCCGGGGCCGGCGCGTGCTCTCGGCCATCCTGCTGGTCCCCTGGGCCATTCCGTACGTGGCCAACGGCCTCATGTGGAAGTGGATCTACGACTCCGGTTATGGCGCGCTGAACGGGCTGCTGCGGCAGCTCGGCCTGATCGACAAGTATCTCGTGTGGCTGGGCGATGCGGACAAGACGCTGGCGCTGATCGCCAATGCCTTCGTCTGGAAGGAAGTGCCGCTGGCCACCATCCTGCTGCTGGTCACGCTCAAATCGATTCGCGCCGACCTCTACAGCGCGGCCAAGGTCGACGGAGCAAACACCTGGCAGCGGTTTGTGCACATCACGCTGCCGTCGCTCGTGCCCGGATTCGCCCTGGTGATGATCTACGAGACGATGATGGCAATCCGCCACTTCGACCTGTTCTTCATCCTGACCGAAGGAGGCCCCGCCGAAGCCTCGCACGTGGTCGCGTGGCAGGTGTATGTGGAGACGTTCCGCAAGCTCGCCTTCGGCACCGGCGCGGCGCTGGCTTACATCATGGCCATCGCGACCTTCACGTTGGCCTTCTTCATCATCCGCAGCACCAGCCGCAAGCTGTAGGAGTCTCAAGCCGTGACATCCATCAAGCTTCCGCACCTCGGTCATCGCGCGCTGCTGTTCCTGGCCTCGCTGCTGCTGGCGGCGTATGTGCTGGCGCCGGTCGCCTGGCTGGTGTCGTCCGCCTTCCAGTCCGAAGTAGAGATCACTTCGGTGCCGCCGCACTGGGTCCCGCACCAGCCCACGGCGGAGAACTTCGCCGCCATCTTCAAGGCCAAGGAGGCCGTGGTCACCTACGAAAATCGCAAGCAGGGCGACACGGCCACCGGCGGGTTCATTCCTTCAACGGCCGGCAACCTGCTGCCGGGCATGTGGAACAGCCTGGTCGTCGCGCTGGCCGTGGTGGTGCTGAACCTGCTGGTGAGTGTGCCGGCGGCCTACGCGCTGGCCAAGATCCGGTTCATCGGCCGGTCCAGCTCGATCTACTTCATGCTGACGTCGCGGGTCATTCCGGACATCGCACTGGTGGTTCCCTTCTTTTTGTTCGTGCAGAAGCTGGGCCTGATGGACAACCTGCTGTCGCTCGTCATCACCTACCTCGCGATCACGGTGCCGTTCAGCATCTTCATCCTGACAGGCTACTTCGAATCGCTGCCCGACGAGCTGGACAAGGCGGCGCGGGTGGATGGCTGCTCGCGCTTCCAGACGCTGGTGCTGGTGTTCCTGCCGCTGGCGCTGCCTTCGCTGGTGGCGGTGGTGCTGTTCACGTTCCTCACGAGCTGGAACGAGTTCCTGCTGGCGCTGATGTTCACGCAGACGCCGGCGTCGCAGACCATGCCCATCGTGGTGGCTTCGTTCACGTCCGATTTCAACATCAGTTTTTCATTCATCAACGCCGCAGGGGTGCTGGCCATCATTCCGCCGGTGATCATCGCCATCCTGTTCGAGCGCTACATCGTCTCGGGACTCACAGCGGGCGCCGTCAAAGGCTGAAGGAAAGAATCCATGGCAAGAATCCAATTCGAGTCGGTCGGCAAGAAGTATCCCAACGGCTTCGTGGCGCTGGAAGGACTGAACCTCGACATCGCCGACAAGGAATTCCTGGTGCTGCTCGGACCGTCGGGCTGCGGCAAGTCCACCACGCTGAACATGATCGCCGGGCTGGAGGACGTGACCGACGGCAACCTGTTCTTCGACCGCGACGTGATGAACACGGTGCCGCCGCACAAACGCGACGTGGCGATGGTGTTCCAGAGTTATGCGCTCTATCCGCACAAGACCGTGTACGACAACATCGCCTTCGGGCTGCGCATGCGCAAGCACCCCAAGAGCGAAATCGATCGGCGGGTGAGGGACGCCGCGAGGCGGCTGGAAATCGAGCCGCTGCTTCAACGCCGGCCCGACCAGCTTTCGGGCGGGCAGCGCCAGCGGGTGGCGCTCGGGCGCGCCATGGTCCGCCAACCGGCCGTGTTCCTGATGGACGAGCCGTTGTCCAACCTGGATGCGGCCCTGCGTATTTCCATGCGCGCCGAGATCAAGCAGCTGCACCAGGTCATGCAGACCACGTTCGTCTACGTCACGCACGACCAGGCCGAGGCGCTCACCCTGGCCGACCGCATCGTCGTGATGCGCAGCGGCGTCGTGCAGCAGATCGGCACGCCCGACGCCATCTACGAGCAGCCGCGCAACATGTTCGTCGCGTCGTTCCTGGGGAACCCTCCCATCAACTTGATCGAGGGGCGGGTGGGGTTGGAGGACGGGCGCATCGTGTTCCAGCGCGGGCATTTGACGCTGACCTTGCCGGCACGCGTGGCTGAACGGGTGCGCGCGCAGAGCGGGCGCGAAGTGGTGCTGGGCATCCGCGCCGAAGACGTCTCCGAGGTGACCACCGGCGCCGCGGCCGAGCGGGTGCAAGGCCGCATCATCTCCGTGCTGCCGGTCGGCTCCGACCAGTTCTACGAGATGGAAGTCGAAGGGGTGCGGCTGTTCTTCCGCCTGGGCAAGGAAGTGCAGCACAAGGAAGGCGACAACGCGGAGCTGGCGGTGAACCTCAACCGGCTGCACCTGTTCGACAAGCAGACCAGCCAGAGCCTGGTGTGGGATTGACCGGAAAGTGAAGCCCGCCGCCTTCAGCTATTTACGGCCGACCTCGATCGAAGAGGCTTTGGACCAGCTCGCCGCCGGCACTGGGGCTGGGGCCAAGGTCATTGCCGGCGGCCAAAGCCTGGGGCCGATGATGAACATGCGGCTGGCGACGCCGGCGCAGCTGATCGACCTGAACGACCTGACCGAGCTGGCCTATGTGCGCGAAGCTGGCGATTGGATCGAGATTGGCGCCCTGACGCGCCATTACCAGCTCGCCGAGTCGCCCGTGCTGCGGCGCCATTGCCCGCTGCTGGCGCAGGCGGCCCAGACAATCGGCCACTATGCGATCCGGCAACGCGGCACGATCGGGGGCAGCCTGGCCCATGCGGATCCGGCAGCGCAACTGGCACTGGTCGCGGTGACGCTGGATGCACGGCTGAAGCTGGTGCGCCCGGGCGCCACGCGCTCCGTTCAAGCCGGGGACTTCTTCGCGTCCGCGATGACGACAGCACTGCAACCGGACGAGGTGATCCTGTCGGTCCAGTTTCCCAAGGCGGCGCCACGCGAAGCGGCTTCCTTCAACATGTTCAACCGGCGTCACGGCGACTACGCCATCGTCGCGGCCGCCACCACGGTGGCGGTCGAAGGCGCCATAGTCCAGCGCGTGCGTCTGGGCCTTGGCGGAGTGGCCCCTATGCCGCGCAACCTGGACGAACTGGCGCTGCCATTCCTGGGGCAGGTGCCCGGCGAGCAATGGATCAAGCGACTGGCCGCGGCCGCGCGCGAGGCGATTGCCCCGGAAGACAACCCGCGGATTTCGGCGCTGTACCGGCAGGAACTGGCCGAACGGCTGGTGGCCCGCGCGCTGAGCCAGGCGATCAGCCTGCTGCACGGATAAATCGATGAACAAGCAAAGCATCACGCTCACCGTGAACGGGCGCAATGTCGAATTCGAGGCCGAGCCGCGCAAGCTGCTGTCGGATGCGCTGCGTGAAAATTGCGGCCTGACCGGCACGCACGTGGGCTGCGAGCACGGCGTTTGCGGCGCCTGCACGGTGCTGGTCGATGGCCGCCCGGTGCGATCCTGCCTGACCTACGCGGTCCAGATGGAAGGCCACGAGATCACGACCATCGAGTCGGTGGGTGAACACGGGGCGCTGGCGCCGTTGCAGCAGGCGCTGCACGAGGCGCACGGCCTGCAATGCGGGTTCTGCACGCCCGGCATCGTGATGACATTCCAGGCGTTCCTGGCGGACCACCCCGATCCGAGCGAGGAAGAGATACGGGATGTGCTGTCGGGCAACCTGTGCCGCTGCACCGGCTACCAGAACATCGTGACGGCGATCCAGCTGGCGGCGCGGCGCATGCGTGAAGGGGCGGGCCATGTCGCAACCTGAATTCCGCTACATCGGGTCAGATGCGGCGCGCCGGGAGGACGAGCGGCTGCTGACCGGCCGCGGCCGTTACGTGGACGATATCGACGTGCCGGGGGCACTGCATGCCTGTTTCGTGCGCTCGCCGCATGCTCACGCGCGCCTCCTGTCGATTGATTTCCAGGCCGCGCTCGAAATGCCCGGCGTCGTCGCCGTCGTGACCGGCAAGGACCTGGCGGCCTGGACCACGCGGCACCGCATGGCGCCGCCCATCGACGGCTTGCAGCCGGTGGAGATGGACACGTTGCCGATCGACAAGGTCCGTTTCCAGGGCGATCCGATCGCCTGCGTGATCGCTCAGGACCGGTACGCCGCCGAGGACGCGGCGGAGCAGGTCGCCGTCGACTACGAGGTGTTGCCGGCCGTGACCTCGATGTGGCAGGCGCTGGACCCGGGCTCGCCGCGCGTGGACGAGACCTTGCCATCCAATCTGCTGTCGCACCAGCACGCAGCCCATGGCGATGTGCCCTCAGCGATGCGCCAGGCGCACCGCGTGGTGGAGAGCACCTTTTCGCAACATCGGCAGACCCATCTGCCGATCGAGACGCGCGGCTGCATCGCCGTCTGGGACCAGGGACGGCAGCACCTGACATTCCATGTCGGCACGCAGGTTCCGCATCCGTACCGCACCACGCTCGCCGCGCGGCTGCGCCTGTCGGAGTCGCAGGTCACCGTGATTTCGCCGGATGTCGGCGGCGGTTTCGGCCAGAAGATCGCGCTGTACCGCGAGGAGCTGACGGTGGCCGCGCTGGCGCGGCAGTTGAAACGTCCGGTGCGCTGGCGCGAGGACCGCATGGAGAACCTGCTGGCATCGTCGCAGGCTCGTGAGGATTTCTGCCGCACCCGCGCCGCCGTCGACGCGCAGGGCCGGCTGCTGGCGCTGGAACTGGAGATCGTGGAAGACTTCGGCGCGTACAGCTTTTATCCGGGCAATTACCTGGCCCGCGTGGTGGCGATGATCCTGACGGGCCCGTACAAGGTCCGGAACTACAGCTACGACGTCAAGGTGCTGATGTCGAACAAGGTCGGCAACGGGCCGATGCGCGCTCCGATGTCGATCACGAGCTGGGTGATGGACGGCACCATGGATTCGATTGCGCGCAGCCTTCAGCTCGATCCCGTGGCCGTGCGCCGCATCAACATGGTTCAGCCGAAGGACCTGCCCTACACGATGGCGACCGGCGAGGTGCTGGCCGACATCACGCCGTGCGAAACGCTGGAGGCGGCGCTGGCGGCAATCGACTACGCCGGCTTTCGCGCACGCCAGCGGGCGGCGCGCGCGCAGGGCGTCTATCTCGGGTTGGGCATCTGCACGGTGGTCGAGTCCACTACCTACGGATCGCGCTTCTACAAGTCGGCCGGCATTCCGGGCTCGGGCCACGAAGCAGCCTGGATTCGGATCGAACCCTCCGGCGCCGTGAACGCTTCGTGCGGCCTGGGAGCTACCGGGCAGGGCTATGAGACATCGCTGGCCAATGCGGTGGCCGAGGGGCTCGGGGTCGAGCCGGCCCGTGTCGAGCTCAGGCTGGGTCACACCGATATCGCGCCGTACGGAATGGGCAGCCGTGGCGCGCGCGGCGGCACTGCCGGCGGCGGAACACTCTATCTGTGCGCGCTGGACGCGCGGGCCAAGGTGCTGGCGATCGCGGCGCAGCGCCTCGGCTTGGCCGCGAGCGACGATCTTCGGATGTGCGACGGCCGCATCGAGCAGAGGGTGGGTGCGCAGTGGACCGACACCGGGCTGACACTGGCGGATATCGCCAGGACCGCCTACCTGGACCCGCTGGCGCTGCCGGCGGGCATGGGGCCGGGGCTCGAGTTCCACAAGACCTACGAGCCGCCGCCGATGACTTATTCCAACTCCACGCACGTTTGCGAAGTGCGCGTGGATGTGGGCACCGGGGCGATTGCCTTCGAGCGCTACCTCGTGGCGGAGGATTGCGGCACCGTACTCAGCCAGGTGGTCGTCGAAGGACAGCAGCACGGCGCCATCGCGATGGGCCTGTCCGGGGCGCTGTTCGAGCATGTGGAATACGACGGGAACGGCCAGAACCTGTCGGGTTCGCTGGCGGATTACCTGGTGGCGACCGCGCATGAACTGCCGCACTTCGAAATCCTGTCGATGCACACCCCCAACCAAGCCACGCCCGCCGGCATCAAGGGCATGGCCGAGGGCGGCGTGATGGGCTCGATCGGCGCACTGACCAATGCCGTGAACGATGCGCTTGCGCCTTTTGGCGTCGTGGCCAACCAGCAGCCATTGACGCCGATGTACCTGCGTGGGTTGCTGCGCGGCCGGCAACCATCGAACGGCACCCCTGGGCCTGCGCGACTGGCGCGGCCCGCAACCATCGAGGACGAGGCATGGCAATGACCAATACCAGTAAGGCCCGGGTCGGCTTCATCGGCTTGGGCAACATGGGCCAGAGCATGGCGGGGCATATTCTCGCGGCCGGTCATCCGCTCTGCGTCTACAACCGCTCGCGCGAAAAAGCGGCGGCATTGCTGGAACAGGGAGCCGCATGGTGCGAGAGCCCGGGCGACGTCGGCGCACGCTGCGACGTGATCATCACGATGGTCGGCTATCCGAGCGACGTGGAAGAGGTCTGGCTGGCGGCCGACGGCGTCCTGTCGCGCGCGCGCGGCGCCTTGCTGATCGACATGACGACCTCGAGTCCTGAACTGGCGCGCCGCATCGAGAGCGCGGCCGCCGAACATCGCTGCCGCTCACTGGACGCGCCGGTGTCGGGCGGCGACATTGGAGCGCGCGACGCGAAACTTTCGATCATGGTGGGTGGCGCCCGGGAGGCATTCGAGGAAGCCCTGCCGATCCTCCAACTGATGGGCACCAACATCGTTCACCAGGGCAAAGCAGGAGCCGGCCAGCACACCAAGATGTGCAACCAGATCGTGATCGCGTCCACCATCATGGGCGTTTGCGAGGGCCTCGCGTACGGCAAGGCGGCCGGCTTGGACCTGCCGACGGTGCTCAAGTCGATCGGTAGCGGCGCGGCCGGCGGTTTCCAGCTGAACGTGCTCGGGGCGAAGATCATCGCCGGGGACTTCGCGCCCGGCTTCTACATCGAGCATTTCGTCAAGGACCTGGGCATCGCATTGGCCGAAGCACAGCGCATGAAGCTGGAGCTGCCGGGCCTCGCCCTGGCGCGCAAGCTGTACGGGGTGCTGGTCGAACAAGGGCACGCCCGCCTCGGGACCCAGGCCCTGTACAAGTACTACGGGAACTGACCATGAGCATGGAGATGACCGGCGAGTACCGGATTCCCGCCCCCCGGCAGCGCGTCTGGGAAGCGCTCAACGATCCGGCCGTCTTGAAGGCCTGCATCCCGGGCTGCCAGCAGCTCGAGAAGGTTTCCGATACCGATTTCACAGCGATCGTCGCGACCAAGGTCGGGCCGGTGTCCGCCACCTTCCGCGGCTCGGTGAACCTCACCGAACTCGACCCGCCCAACGGCTATACGCTGACCGGCCAGGGCCAGGGCGGCGCCGCCGGGTTCGCCCGCATGGGAGCGCGCGTGTCGCTCAAGGACGAGAGCGACGACACCTTGTTGGCCTACGCAGCCCACGCCGATATCGGCGGCAAGCTGGCCAGCGTCGGAAGCCGGCTGGTGCAGACGGTCGCGCGCAAGAACGCCGATGACTTCTTCTCGGCTTTTGCCAGGCACCTCGGAGGCACTGGTGTGCAGGAGCCCAGCGTTGCCGTGGCGCCGGCTGGCGTATCGCCTGGTGTTCCCGCTGGTGTTCCGATGGCGGTGTGGGGAAGGGGTCTGGGCAGTCCCGTGCCGGCGTGGCTGGTGGTGTTCTGCACGGGACTCGGCCTCGCGCTCGGGTACTGCATCGCGCTGCTGGCGCGGTAATCCACGGCGCGGCCGGCGCAGGACGCCGAGCGGAAAACTGCCGACTAAGGCATCGCCCTTCCGGGCCTATCGCCGCGGCGAATCCAAGTCGCTTGGCCCCACCCCCGCGTCCGCGCTTTCCTGCACGCGCTTGACTTCACCGAATCCGCTCGGATCGGTCAACACCGCCAGGGCGTTATGGACCTTCCGCACGCCCGGCATGTCCGTCAGCTGCGACAGCAATCCGTCGAGTTCCTTCGCGATCACCTGTCCACTCAGGCGTACCACGCCCTGATCCACCGACACCTCGATGGCGCGCGGGTGGCTGACCAGGTGGCCCATCCGCGCCTGCACGCGCTCGCGCAACTGGGCGTCGCTCTGGGGCTGGCTGGTCGAGACGCGATCGAGGCTGCCGGTCGCCATGACGCCCCTCGCGCGGTCCGCCAGGTGTTTGCCCGCGCCTTCGACGAAATCGGCGGCTTCGCGCGACGCGCCGACGATCTTGTCGCGCGCCAGCGCCCGTCGCCGCCGCCCCATGCTGGCATCCAGGTAGTACATGGCGAAAGCGCCGGCGCCAAACGCCGCGGCAAATTTCAGGATGGGTTTCATGCGAGTTCCTTCAGCGCTTGGGCTGTATATCCGTTGCTCCAGATACTAAGCGCCTGCCGCCATCGCAGTCGTAAGAAATCGCGCCCCGGTCAAGCCGCTTTCCTGCGTGGTTTGGCCTTGACGCTGGTGCTCGCGCGGGCGGTGCTTTTGGACGCCGCGGCGGCGCGGCGCTGCGCCGGTGCCTCCTCGTCGTTCGCGGCCTTGCGCCGCGAAGTCTTGCGCGCAGGCTCCTGTTCATCCTCGGGCGCGGCCTTGGCGCCAGCGCCCTTGCGCAGGCTGCGCCGCAGCAGCTCGGTCAGGTCCAGAATGTCGGCGCTGGGCTTGACCTCCTCGCCCTCGATCGGCTTCATGATGTGTTCGCCTTCGCCGGCCTTCACTTTCTCTTCCACCAATTTCTCGAGCTTCTCGCGGAACTCGTCGTGGAAGGCTTCGGGCTTCCATTTGTCGGCCAGTTCGCCGACCAGTTGTTCGGCCATCTTCAGTTCCCGCTCGCTGACCTTGGCGTCTTTTGCGTCGGGCAGGGGCAGGCCGGCGGTGTCGCGCACCTCGTCGTGCCAGCGCAGCAACTCCAGCACCAGCCCTTCCTTGGCGGGGAACAACGCGGCCAGGTGCTGCCGGGTGGAAATCACGACGCGGGCGATGCCGACCTTGCGGCTGCGGCGCAAGGTCTCCAGCAGCAGCAGGTAAGGCTTCTGGCCTTTTGCCGCCGGCGCGACGTAATAGGGCTTGTTGTAGTAGGTGCTGGGAATCTGGCCGCCGTCCACGAACGATTCGATCTCGATGGTCTGCGTCGACTTGGGCAGCGCCGCCTTGATCTCGTCGGGCGAAACCACGACGTACTGGTCTTTTTCGTACTCGAAACCCTTGACCACTTCTTCCTTCTGCATCGCTTCGCCGGTGGCCTTGTTCACCTGCTGGTTGCCCACCGGGTTCATCGTCCGTTTGTCGAGCAGGTTGAATTTCAGCCGATGCTCGGCCGTGGCCGAATGCAGGGTCACTGGGATGTAGACCAGTCCGAAGCTGATCGCGCCTTTCCACAGGGTGCGGGTGCTGGAGGGTGCCATGATGTTTCCCACCGTACGCGCTCGCGCACGCCGCGCTGTAGGACGCCGCAGAAAGCTCGCGTGCGCTGCTGCCGTCGAGCTCTACGGCTGCCGCTCAGCCGCCCTTGTGGGGCCGCTTGCCGGGGTTCTTCTTGTTACGCGTAGATGTGCCGCGTTCGAGGCTGATCTTCTGCCCGTGGCCCTTGCCCTGGACCTTGATGCCCTCCTGGATCTTGGGTGGGGGGGTGCGTTTGCGGTCGGCTTCGGTGACGATTTTGTTTCCCATGCGGATGCTCCAATTGCTCAATGACGTAACCGGCGATTAGGCCACAGCCGCGCGTGGGTGCCGTACGGCTTGTCGCGCGGCAGATATGGGCATTGTGCACAGGCGGGTCGAGGCTTCGTCCGACACGAACTATTGCCGTGCTGGCCTAGCCTGGGCTGGTTACAAGCCAACAGGAGAAACACCATGGCATGGAAACTGAAATACGGTCTGGGAGCGGCCGCGCTGATCCTCGCTTCGCAGGCGATGGCCCAGATCACGTTCTACGAGGGTGAAGGCTTCCGCGGCCGCGCATTCACCACCGACAGGCGCGTCGGCGACCTCGACCGTTATGGCTTCAACGACCGGGCCTCCTCGGTCGTGGTGGACCGCGGCCGGTGGGAAGTCTGCGAGGACATCCGATTCGAGGGCCGCTGCATGGTGCTGCGCCGCGGCAGCTACGATTCGCTGCGCTCGATGGGCATGAACAACCGCATCTCCTCGGTGCGGCCGGTCGATGAGCGCGCGCGCTACGACAACGAAGCGCCCGCGCCGATGGCATCGCCCAACTACGAGTACCGGCGCCGTCCGAGCGAGCGGATATTCGAGGTGCCGGTGACGTCCGTGCACGCGGTGGTGGGCCCGCCGAACCAGCGCTGCTGGGTCGAGCGCCAGCAGGTCGGCCAGGCGCAAGGCAATCCGAATGTCGGCGGCGCGGTCGTCGGCGGACTGATTGGCGGCATCCTGGGCCACCAGGTCGGCGGCGGTTCCGGCCGCGATGCGGCTACGGTGGGTGGCGCGGTAGCCGGGGCAGCGATCGGCGCCAACCAGGGCGGCGGCAGCACCGGCGGTCCCGTCTATGGCGATGTGCAGCGCTGCGAGAACGTCACGAGCACCACGCCCGCTTACTGGGACGTGACCTACGTCTTCCGCGGCCTGGAACACCGGGTCCAGATGGCTGCGCCTCCGGGACCGACCATTGCCGTCAATGGCAACGGCGAACCGAGGATGTAATCGCAGCTTGAGCGAGGGGCCTGCGCCTTGCAGGCTCCCAGGCAGCGCCCAGCGGCGCTGCTATACCGCTGCCATGGAGTGCAGCGGTATGTCCGCTTGCGCCGCCAGCTGCTCCAGCTCGCGGCGCGTTCGCGTCAGGAAGAAGGAGGCGACCGCCTCATGCGTGGCAGGGGCGAACATGGCGCGCATATCCGATGCGGGTGCGCCTGCCGCCTTGCACAGCGCAGCGGCGAAATGCGGCTCCAGCGCGGCAACGGCGACGCGCCCGTCGCGGCAGCGGTAGATGCGATAGCCCGCATGCGCGCCCCCGACCGAGCCGCTGCTTTGGGTGAGACCCCATTGGCGCGGCAGCGCCAAGTAGGCGGCCGCGCCGGCCAGCGCGACTTCGATGAACACCCCCCGCGGATTGGCCTCGCCGGTGCCGGCGTAGCGCTCATTGCCGGGGCGCGCCGCCTGAAGCACAGCCTCGCTCGCCATCAAGGAACCGCTCATGTCCGCGTAGAGCGTGGCGGGCAGTTCCAACCCCGGCACCAGCCCGTTGTCGGCGAGGTAAGTGAGGTCGTGGCCTGGCTCTTCGGCACGCGATCCGGAGGTGCCGACGATTGCCACCTGCGACAGCGCGGGGTAGAGGCGATGCAGCTTCTTCCAGCCGATGCCCAGCTTGTCGAGCGCCGAGGGCCGGAAAGAAGTCAGCAGCACATCGGTCTTTTTCAGTTCGCGGTGCAGCAACCGCTGGCCAGCTTCCGTTTTCAGGTCCGCCGTCAGTACCTTCACCCCCTCGTGCAGCTGGGCGTACGCGGCCTTGTTGTAATGGCCCATCGGGTCGCCCGAGGGCGGCTCCAGCTTGACGCAGGTCGCGCCCATCTGGCGGCAGCGCATCAGCGCCGCGGGTCCGGGCAAGTTCAGGGCGAGGCTCAGGATGCGAGTCCCCTTGAGGGCTCGAAGCGGGTGGGGCATGGATGCTGCGCAAGAGCTTTTGGCGCAAGCCTAGCAGATCGGCCCGCCTGGAATCCCCGTAGTGCAGCTCGGCTCCGCGTCCTACATTCGCTCGGCCTCGGGCTCAACAGAATTCGCGTATGCGCTTGCAGCCATCACCTTTGCTGCTGGTTCTTGCCTGCATCTGCGGCGGACCCGCCCTTGCGCAAGCGGAAACAGCGCCGGCTGCCGCCAGCGAGGCCCCCGCGGCCGCCGAAGGCGAGGCCGCGCGCAAGAAGCCGGACTATGCGTTGCCGGCCTTCGAAATCCTCGGCTTCGACTTCCTGCTGAACCGCATCAATCGCAATATCGGCAGCAACCGACAGGATTACGCGGTCAGCCTGGAGTCGATCCGGCGCAACCTGCACAGCAGCTGGGGCGTGGACGCGGATCCGTTCAAGACCAACCAGCTGGGGCATCCGTACCAGGGTTCGGTGTACCACGGCTTCGCCCGGTCGGCCGGGTTCGACTACTGGCACTCGCTGGGATATACCTTCGCGGGCAGCGCGTTGTGGGAGATCGCCGGCGAAACGACGCCGCCCTCGCGCAACGACCAGATCGCCTCGGGCATCGGTGGAACATTCCTGGGCGAATCGCTCTACCGCATGTCGGGCCTGCTGCTGGAAAAAGGCGGCGGGCTTTCGCCGTTCTGGCGTGAGGTGGCCGCCACCGCGATCGCGCCTTCCGCCGGCTTCAACCGGCTGGTCATGGGCCGGCGGCTGGACTCGATCTTCGCCAGCCGCGATCCGGAGTACTACAGCCGCGTCCAGCTCGGGCTGATGGGCACTGCACAAAACGTCCCGGGCACTTCCACCGCGCTGAAACGCAACGAGGCCCAGGCCGACTTCGCGCTGGACTACGGCATGCCGGGCAAGGAGGGCTACGGCTATCGGCGCCCGTTCGACTACTTCGCGTTCCAGGCGACGGTCTCCAGTGCCAGCGTCTTCGAGAATGTGATGACACGCGGGCTGCTGCTGGGCAAGGACTACAAGGCGGGGAACAACTACCGCGGCATCTGGGGCGTTTACGGCAGTTACGACTACATCTCGCCGCAGACCTTCCGCATTTCGAGCACGGCGCTTTCGCTGGGGACTACCGGCCAGTGGCGAGCCAGCGATGCGGTGGCGGTGCAGGGAACGGCAATGGCGGGCCTGGGCTACGCTGCCGTGGGCACGGTCAACGGCACCGGCGAGCGCGACTATCACTATGGCGTGGCACCGCAGGCGTTGCTGGCGCTGCGGGTGATCTTCGGCGACCGCTCCTCGCTGGACATCACCGGTCGCGAGTATTTCGTGAGCCGCGTAGGCGGTGCCGGTCTCGGCGGGCACGACAACATCGCGCGCGCCGACATCGCGTACACGTGGCGAATACGAAAGCAGCATGCAGTCACGGTGAAGTACCTATGGAACCGGCGCGATGCGACGTTTTCCGACCTGAGCAACCGCTCGCAGACCCGCGGCACGGTCGGCATTTTCTACACTCTGCTGGGGCACGAGCATTTCGGCCGAGTCGACTGGAAGTAGCCGCAGCGGCAATCCGGCTCAACGTCGCCGGCGGGCTCCGGCGCGGGAACATACCGATTTCGCCTTTCGGGCGGCGCGGCTACGCTCTCAGGAACTGGAGATGAAGCCGATGAAGATCCTCACGATGACCATCCTGCGCCGCCTGCTCGCGCTTGGTTTCGCTGCCATTTGCGCAGCCGGCGTTTCCGCGCAGCCGGCTGCGTGGCCCACCAAGCCCATCACCCTGGTCGTCCCGTTCGCGGCGGGCGGCCCCACGGACGTCGTGGCGCGCACCTTGGGCGCGTCGATGAGCAAGACCCTGGGCCAGACGGTGGTGATCGAAAACAAGCTCGGCGCGGGCGGCACCGTTGCCGCGGCCTATGTCGCGCGGGCCGCGCCGGACGGCTACACCTTCTTCATCCACCACAACGGGATGGCCACGGCCACCGCGCTGTACCGAAAGCTTTCGTATAACCCGCTGAGCGATTTCGAATTCGTCAGCCAGGCCGTGGACGTGCCGATGACACTGCTTGCGCGCAAGGACTTTCCGGCCAACAACCTGCAGGAACTGATCGCCTACGTCAAAGCCAACCAGCGCAAGATCAACCTGGCCAATGCCGGGCTCGGCGCCGTATCGCAGTTGTGCGGCATGCTGCTGGAGCGCACGATGGACGTGAAGGTCACCGCGATTCCATTCCAGGGCACCGCGCCCGCCATGAACGCGCTGCTGGGCGGACAGGTCGACATCCTGTGCGACCAGACCACGCAGACCATTCCGCAGATCAAGGCAGGCAACGTGAAGTTCTATGGTGTGACGACGAAGAACCGCATCAAGGCCTTGCCGGATGCGCCGACACTGAGCGAACAGGGGCTGAAGGATTTCGAGGTGGTCGTGTGGCACGGTATCTACGCGCCCAAGGGCACGCCCAGACCGATCATCGATCGCATGAATGCCGCAGTGCGTGCCGCGCTGAAAGATCCGGACGTCACTAAGCGGATGGCCGATCTCGGCGCGGAAGTCGCGCCGGACAGCAAGTTGAGCCCGGAGGGCCTGCAGACCTGGCTGAAGGCTGAAATCGACAAATGGGGGCCGATCATCCGGTCGACCGGGACATTCGCCGATTGACCCGTCATCCCGGACTCGATCCGGGATCCATGGTCGCTACAGCGGCAGACCGACGTAGTTCTCGGCCAGCGAAGTGGACGCGGCGCGCGAGTTCACCAGGTAGTCCAGCTCCGCCTCCTGCACCTTCTGGCCGAACTCGCCAGTGTCCGGGAACCGGTGCATCAGCGACGTGAACCACCAGGAGAAGCGCTCGGCCTTCCAGATGCGGCGCAGGCAGACATCGGAGTAGTGATCGATCCCGTGGCTGCTGCGGTCGCGGTAATGCTCGATCAGCGCGCTGGACAGGTATTTCACGTCGGTAGCGGCGAGGTTCAGGCCCTTGGCGCCGGTGGGCGGCACGATATGGGCGGCGTCGCCGGCCAGGAACAGCCGGCCGAAACGCATGGGCTCGGCCACGAAACTGCGCAGCGGCGCGATGCTCTTTTCGATCGAAGCACCGGTCACCAGCCGCTCTCGTGCCGCGGGGTCCAGGCGCGAGCGCAGCTCGTTCCAGAACGCATCGTCGGACCAGGCTTCGGCCTTGTCCTGCAGCGGCACCTGCACGTAGTAACGGCTGCGGGTGTGGCTGCGCATCGAGCACAGGGCGAAGCCGCGCTCGGTGTTGCAATAAATCAGTTCGTGCGATACCGGCGGCACGTCAGCCAGCACGCCGAGCCAGCCGAATGGATATACCTTCTCGTAGGTCTTGAGGACGCCGGCCGGCGCGCTGGCGCGGCTCACGCCGTGGAAGCCGTCGCAGCCGGCGATGTAGTCGCACTCCAATTCATGCGATTGCCCGTCCAAGGTGTAGCCGACCATGGGTCGCGCGCCGTCGAAACCGTGCAGCGTGACCGTGTCGCCGGCGTCGTAGATCGTCACGAGGCCTTCGGCCTTGCGCGCATCCATCAGGTCGTGCGTGACTTCGGTCTGGCCGTACACGGTCACGCTTTTGCCGCCCGTCAGTGCGTGCATGTCGATACGGTGGCGCTCGCCCTTGAACAGCAGTTCGATGCCGTGGTGGACCAGGCCTTCGCGGTGCATGCGGGACCCGATGCCGCACTCGTCCAACAGGTCGACCGCGACCTGCTCCAGCACGCCGGCGCGGATGCGGCTGAGAACGTAGTCGGCGCTCTGGCGCTCGACGATGATGTTGTCGATGCCGGCCTTGAACAGCAATTGGCCCAGCAACAAGCCCGCGGGGCCCGCCCCGATGATGGCAACCTGGGTACGCATGGTGAAGTCACTCCTGATGGCGCGAGCTTAGCCGTTTCCCGGTTTCAGGTCAGGAGTGCAGCGGACGCAAAGAGCGCCGTTGCAGCTCGGCTTATTCATCGGTCACATTAGCTAACAACTACACAGTCGTTTGGGTTTTGGGTGCTGGTCCCAAAATGGGCGATTCCCCGCAAAGAAGTTATAAGCCATAAGCATGAACCCTATCCTCAAGACCATCCTGGTCGGCGCGGTGCTGGCCGGCAGCAGCCTTGCCGGTGCGCAAACTCAAACTCTGCTGAACGCATCCTATGACGTGGCCCGCGAGTTCTACAAGGACTACAACGCCGCCTTCGTCGCGCACTACAAGCGGGCGACCGGCAAGGACGTGAAGATCGACCAGGCCCACGGCGGCTCCAGCGCGCAGGCCCGGGCCGTGGCCGACGGGCTGGACGCCGACGTGGTGACGATGAACACCAGCACCGACATCGAATTCCTGGCCGATCGCGGCGTGGTCGCCAAGGACTGGGCCAAGCGCTTCCCCGACAACGCGGCGCCGACCACGTCCACCATGCTGTTCCTGGTGCGCAACGGCAATCCCAAGGGCATCAAGGACTGGGACGACCTGGCCAAGCCGGGGGTGCAGGTGGTCGTGATCAATCCCAAGACCGGCGGCAATGGCCGCTACACCTATCTGGCCGCGTTGGGCTACATGAAGAAGAA
>DATNBX010000123.1:0-29358 GCA_035571795.1 Ramlibacter sp. | reverse complement strand
AGGTGCGACAGCCCGATGATGGCGTTCATCGGCGTGCGGATTTCATGGCTCATGTTGGCCAGGAAGTCCGACTTCATCCGCGTGGCTTGCTCGGCGGTTTCCTTGGCGCGGCGTACTTCTTCCTCGATCTTCTTGCGCTCGTCGATATTGCGGCTGACACCCAGCACGCCGCGCGCTTTCCCATCTTCATCCCACAACGGTGAGATCTTGGTTTCGAACAGCAAGCGCTGTCCATCCGGATAGCTCACCCAGGTTTCATGTGTCCCCTCTTCGAGCCGCGCCAGCGCGGACTGTTGGTGCCGGATCATGTCGTCTGCAACGTTTTGGGGGAACAGGTCATGGGCGGTGAGGCCGCAAATCGCTTCGGCAGTGCGGCCGGTCGGGGCCGCAAAGGCGGTGTTGCAGCCCAGGTAGCGGCCTTCAAGGTCCTTGTAGAAGATCCGGTCGGGAATCGAATTGATCAGCGACCTCAGCGTCGCTTGCTGGCGTCTCTTCTCGAGTTCGGCCTGATTCTGGGAGGTAGTGTCCCTCGCGGTCAGCACGTAGATTCGCTTGTTCACCGCTTCGGCCTTGAACGCCCAGATCCTGACATCGCGGAGCGTGCCGTCCTTGCGTCGATGCCTGCTGTCGAAACTGATCGGACCGTTCGCCGCTGAAATGTGCTTCTCAAGGTTTGCGGCGCCGTCGTCTCCAAAGTCGGCGTCGTACTGCGAGATCTTCATCCCCATCAGTTCGTGGAGTTCGTACCCCAGGTGCCGGCACATGGCGGGATTCGCATAGCTGAGCTCACCAGTGTCCCGATCGATCCAGAACATGGGCGGTGAATTTTCCAGCACCACATGGTTGAACATCATCTTTTCTTCGTAGCGCACCCGCTCCGTGATGTCACGGAAGGTGACCACGCTGCCGACGCACTTGCCATGGATGCGTTGCGGCACGACGTGCCGCTCGAGCACACGCCCATCTTTGAGCTCGACGATGTTCAGGTCCTCAGCCTCCGGATTCAGGCGGCGCCGCTCGGTGTGAGCATGCCAGTCCTCTGGGTCCTTGACCTGCGAGAGCTGGAATTCAATCATGCGCTCGAGGTTGATGTCGCAGAGTTTGTCCTCGGGAACGCCCCACAACTCGACGAACCGGATGTTGTAGTAGAGGGTGTTGTCCGAATGGCGCAGTGTGGCGATGCCATCGCTGGCGGCGTCCAAGGTGGATACCAGCAATTCATGCGAATCGCGCAGCGCCGCAAGCTCACGCTCGCGAATGGCGAGGCGGCTTTCGTTGCTGGCGAGCCTGTCGCGTAACTCGATCAGTTCCAGTCGCGCTCCGGCGAGCTCTTCTTCCGGTTTGGCCGGAACATGCCCCGCCTCGGACAGCGCTTCGCATAGATGGGTTGGGGCGCGATCCATGAGGGCTTCTCGCGTTGCTTCAGGACCTCCATAAAACCATCGCCGGGCGCGCCGGGCCTAGGCAAATTGCCTAGTTGAGCTAGGGTATTTGCCGCGTAGCCGGCCGGCTGCGCTAGGCATCCCAGCCGGCCGGCTGCTGGGCGCTTGCGCGCCGCTTCTCGCGCTCGGCCCGCTCCTGCGCCATCTGCTCTTCCAGTTGCCGGCGTCCCTGCTTGACGACGGCGATGACCTTGGCGCGGTCCTTGTGATGCGGATACATCTGCTCGAACAGCTGCAGGTTGTGGCGCCGGAACCGCATGGCGTGAACCCGGGCTTCGTGTGGACTGAAGCCCAGCACCTCCAGCACCGTCCGGGCGCTGCGCAGGCTCGATTCGAACAACTCGCGTTCGACCCGCAGGACCCCACGGTCGCGCAGTTCGTTCCAGTGCGTGACGTCCCGGGCCCGGGCCACCAGTTCGAGATGGGGGAAGTGCTCGTTCGCCAACTCGACGATCGCGAGCGACTGCTCGGTGTCGTCGACGGCAATCACCAGCACCTCGGCCGTTTCGGCGCCCGCCGTGCGCAGCATGTCCAGCCGGCTGGCGTCGCCATAGAAAACCTTGTAGCCGAAGGCCCGCGCGGCCTCGATCATGTCGGCGTCGTGGTCGAGCACCGTGGCGGCAATGCCTTGAGCGGCCAGCATGCGCCCGACGATCTGGCCATAACGCCCGAACCCCGCGATGATGATCGGCGCATGCTGCAGCTCGCTGAGCTCCTCCAGCTGCGGCGTATTGCAGTTGGCGTAGCGCGGCAGCAAGAATTTGTCGATCAGCACCAGCAACAAAGGCGTGAGCAGCATGGAAACCGCCACCGCCCCGATCAGCAGCGACGCGGTCTGCGCATCAAGTACTTGCGCGCCGGCGCCGGCCTGGAACACGACAAAGGCGAATTCACCGCCCTGTGCGAGCAGCAACGTGAATACGGGGCGATCCTGGATCGGCAAGCCCATGCGCCGGGCCAGCGCGTAGACCACCAGTGCCTTCAATGCCAGGAAGCCGGTCACGATCAGGGCCATCAGGCCGGGCGACTCGAGCAGCACCGCGAAATCGATGCTCATGCCCACGGCGATGAAGAACAACCCGAGCAGCAGGCCCTTGAATGGCTCGATGTCGGTTTCCAGCTCGCGCCGGTACTCGCTCTCGGCCAGCAGCACTCCGGCCAGAAACGCGCCCAGCGCCATCGACAACCCCACCAGCTGCATCGAAGCGGCAATGGCGACGACCAGCAACAGTGCGGCGGCCGTGAAGATTTCCGGCGTCTTGCTCTTGGCGATCCAGCGCAAGAGCGGCCGCAGCAGCAGGCGCCCACCCAGGACGATGCCGCCGATGACAGCGACGATCTTGAGTGCTTCCAGCCAGCGGCCGGCGGGGCTCGCTTCGTTTGCGTCCGCGATTCCGCCCAGCAATGGCAGCAGGGCCAGGATCGGGATCGCCGCGACGTCCTGGAACAGCAGGATGGAAAAGCCGGCTTGCCCGCTGGAAGTGGGTAGCAGGTTGCGTTCGCCCATGACCTGCAGCGCAATCGCCGTCGACGAGAGGGCAAGGCCCAGCGCAGCCACGAGGCTCACCCGCCAGGACAGCCCCGCCGCCATCGCGGCGGCGCACAGCAGCACGGCGCAGCCCAGCACCTGTACGCTGCCCCAGCCGAAAATCGGGCGGCGCAGGCTCCAAAGCCGCCTCGGTTCCAGTTCCAGGCCGACCAGGAAAAGCATCAGCACGACGCCGAACTCGGCGAAATGAAGGATGTCCTCCACGTTGCTCACCAGCCCCAACCCCCAGGGGCCGATGGCGATGCCTGCCGCCAGGTACCCGATGATGGCGCCCAGGCCCAGGGCCCTGGAAAGCGGCACGGCGACCACGGCCGCGCCCAGATAGATCAAGGTGTTCGTCAGCCATGCGGGGGCGTGTTCCATCAGGGGGAGCCTCGGGTTTGCGGCCGGTCGGTGGCCGGGACATCGCAGGCCGGACATTGCTCCAGCTCCTTCAGTTCCGGCCATTGCGGGTAGCTGCGCAGCCGCTGCACGAACACCGCTACATGATCGGCCACCGCCTCTTCGCTGGCGCGGCGGGCGCCATGCAACAGCAGCGGCGGCAGGAAGCGCATACCGCATAGTGCGGCGGTCTGCTCGTACGGCGGCAGGAACGCGTCGAAGAAATAGCGGTTGTAGCTTTGCGGGTGATATGAGCTTTCCGGACCGCCCGTGGTAGCGACCAGCCACAGGTCCTTGCCCTGCAGCGCATGGCCGCCCGGACCATAGGCCCAGCCATAGGTAAGCACTTCATCGAGCCACAGCTTCAGCAGAGCCGGCATCGAATACCACTGGATCGGATGCAGCAGCACCAGCAGGTCGGCGCCTTGCGCGCTGGCCTGTTCGCTAGCCACGTCGATGTCGTAGTCCGCGTAGCTGGCATACAGGTCCTGCACCTGGACCCGCTCGATGTCCCGCGCGGCGGCCAGCAAGCGGCGGTTCACACGCGACTCGCGCCAATTAGGATGGGCCGCCAGCACCAGGACGCTGCGCGAAAGCCCTTTCGTTTCCGACTCATCCATACCGGTAACATAGCGCACAGCGGCCCGGGCGCATCAACGGGCTGAAGTGCAAGAACAAAGAGGAGCCCATCATGCCGGTCGTTGTTGTTGCCAATCCCAAGGGCGGTGTCGGAAAGTCCACCATGGCCACCAATATCGCCGGCTACTTTGCCAGCAAAGGCCATGCGGTGATGCTGGGCGACGCCGATCGCCAGCAGTCCTCGCGATTGTGGCGGGGCCTGCGGCCGGCCGCCGCCCGCTCCATCGGCACCTGGGAGATCAGTGAGGGCAACATCGCGCGCCCGCCCAAGGGCACGACCCATGTGGTGCTGGACACGCCGGCGGGCATGCATGGCAAGGTCTTCAACGACATACTCCAGCTCGCGCACAAGGTCGTCGTGCCGCTGCAGCCGAGCATCTTCGACATCTTCGCCACCCGCGCCTTCCTGGACGAGCTCGCCGGTCACCGCAGGGCCGGCCGGATGCAGGTGGGAATCGTGGGTATGCGAGTCGACCCCCGCACCATCGCGGCCGACAAGCTGCACGAGTTCGTGGACGCACTGGGGCTGCCGGTGCTGGGCTATCTGCGCCACACCCAGAACTACATCCACCTGGCCGCCCGGGGCTTGACCCTGTTCGACGTGGCGCCCGGCCGCGTCGAGCGCGACCTGGAGCAGTGGGAAGGCATCTGTCGCTGGCTGGACAGTTGAAGAGAGGGACCGGGGAGCAGGGACTGGCTGGGGTAAAGTCATAGCCGTAACCCCCGGCCCCGACCCCTGGTCCCCGGCCCCCTTCCAAAAATGAAAACCCTCGAAAACCTTGCCGACCTGTCGGCGCTGGTCGGCCAGGAAGTCGCAGCCAGCGACTGGATCACCATCACGCAGGAACAGATCAACTCGTTTGCGCAGGCAACCGGCGACCACCAGTGGATACACGTGGACGTGGAGCGGGCCAAAGCCGGGCCCTTCGGCGCCCCGATCGCCCACGGATTCCTCACGCTGTCGCTGATCCCGAAGTTTTTCCAGACCTCGTTCGAGATCCGCAACTCTCGAATGGGCGTCAACTACGGCCTGAACAAGGTGCGCTTCACAGCGCCGGTGCCCGTTGGCAGCCGGTTGCGCGGCCACATGAAACTGCTTGCCTGCGAGCCGATCGAGAAGAACGGCGTCCAGATGACCTGGCTGGTGACGGTGGAACGCGAAGGCAGCGACAGGCCCGTGTGCATCGCCGAATCACTGTCGCGCCGTTATCCCTAGCGCTTCGCCGCCGCAGGTCCTAGTGCGCCGGCGCCACCGGCTGCCTGGCCTCCGGGGCGAAGAACGTGCCGCGCGTGCCGAACGTATAGTTGGCCTCCAGTGCTCCGATCCCGAGCAGCACGATCAGCAACAAGGGCGGCACCAGGATGGCGTAGACCAGTGCGAGCCGCTCCCACAGCATGTGCATGAAGACGGAAACGATCAAGCCCGCCTTCAGCAGCATGAACAGGATGATCAGCGACCACCTCAGCAGGCCGTGGAAGTGCAGGTAGTCGACCATGTAGGACGCCGCGCTGAGCACGAACAGCAGGGCCCAGATCTTGAAGTAGATGCCCAGCGGATGCTGCTGGCCCTGGGCGTGGGCGCCGGGATGCTCCCCGCCAGGCGCGGCATGTGGGTGGTCGGTGTGTTCCATGTGCTTGCCCCTGCTACCAGAGATAGAAGAACGCGAAGATGAAGACCCATACCAGGTCCACGAAGTGCCAGTACAGGCCGAGGATCTCGACGATCTCGTAGTTGCCCTTGCGGCCGGTCAGGAAGCCCGGCCGCTCCTGGTCGAGGTCGCCGCGCAGCACTTTCGTCGCCACGATCAAAAGGAAGATCACGCCGATCGTCACGTGCGTGCCGTGGAACCCGGTGATCATGAAGAACGACGACCCGAACTGCGCTGCGCCCCAGGGGTTGGTCCAGGGCCGGACGCCCTCGAGGATGAGCTTGGTCCATTCGAACGCCTGCATGCCCACGAAGGTGGCGCCCAGGGCCGCGGTGGCCAGCAGCAAGACGAAGGTCGTCTTGCGGTCGCGCCGATAGCCGTAATTCACCGCCAGGGCCATCGTGCCGCTGCTGCTGATCAGGATGAAGGTCATGATCGCGATCAGCAGCAGCGGAACGTTCTTGCCGAACATCGTCAGCGAGAAAACCTCGCTCGGATTGGGCCAGGGCACGGTCGTGGAGGCGCGCACCGTCATGTACGAGATCAGGAAGCTGCCGAAGATGAAGGTGTCGCTGAGCAGGAAGATCCACATCATCGGCTTGCCCCAAGGCACGTTCTTGAAGGCGCGTTGATCCGAGGACACGTCCGCGCTGATGCGTTGCCAGGCGCCAGCGGGGGGCAGCATTTCTGCCGTACCGGGTACTTCGTGCATCTTCATGGGCTTGGGCTCCTCGATCACAGGGGAGCCGACGTGCAGATCGCCAGCCCGAGGTCGTCCGACACGAGTAGCGCATACAGCACCACCCAGACGGCCAGAAGGAAGTGCCAGTAGGTCGCGCACAGCTCGACCCCGGTCCGGACCCTGGCGGGATCGGCACCACGCCAGGCCCTTGCCGATGCGCGGACCCATGCAACAAGGCCGCCGAGCACATGCACGCCGTGCACCGCAGTGAACAGGTAGAAAAAGGAAGCGGCCGCACTGGTCGCGACGAAAACCCCCGCGTCGCTCAGTTGCTTCCAGACGAACAGTTGTCCGGCAAGAAAGCCGAAGGTCAGCAGGCCGCTCGCCCACAAGCCGCGGCGCACGTTGTCGCGGTCGGCCCGGCGGGCAGCATGCACCGTCCACTCCATGGCCAGGCTGGCGCCGACCAGCAGCGCGGTGTTCAGCATCAGCAGCCTGGGCCGGGGCAGCGGGCTCCAGTCCGCCAGGCCGAGGCGCATGGCATAGGCGCTCACGAACAGCACGAACAGCGAAGTCGCGACGGCAAGGAACACCCACAAGGCCGTCTTGGCCGCCGGCCGGATCGGCGCGCGAAGTTCGGCAATCGCGAGCTGCGCCTGCCACGGCTGCACATTGATCGTCTGCCGGAACAGCCACCACACGATGACGGCCATCAGGACGGAGAGGAAAATCAGCCCGATAGTCATGCCAGGGCCTCGCATCTGTCAAAAACAGTGTTCACAGGCCCTGCCCTCCAGAGCGCTGCCCGGTCCGCACCCAGGCTTCGGCCGGGACCTCCGCGGGCGGGACGTTCTGCGGGATGTAGTCGGTCTTGAGGCCCGGAACGCCGTAGTCGTAGGCCCAGCGATAGACCGCCGGCAGTTCCTTGCCGAAATTTCCGTGCGTGGGCGGCGTGTGCGCCGTTTGCCATTCGAGCGTCGTGGCGTGCCAGGGGTTGTGGCCGGCTGGCTTGCCCCTGTAGTAGCTGGCCGCCAGGTTGTACAGGAACACGATCTGCGCGGCGCCGACCACGAAGGCGGCGAGCGAGATCCAGGAGTTGAGCAAGTGCGCCGAGTCGGGGATGAAGTTCGTGCCCGTGATCGCGAAGTAGCGCCGCGGGATCCCCATGAAACCCAGGTAGTGCATCGGGTAGAAGATCGCGTAGGTCCCGATGAAAGTGATCCAGAAGTGGATCTTGCCCAGCGTGTCGTCCAGCATGCGCCCCGTGATCTTCGGATACCAATGGTAGATGGCCCCGAACACGGTCAGTACCGGCGCGATCCCCATCACCATGTGGAAATGCGCCACGACGAACATCGTGTCCGACAGCGGCATATCCACCACCACGTTGCCCAGGAACAGGCCGGTCAGGCCGCCATTGACGAAAGTGAAGATGAACGCGATGGCGAACAGCATCGGAACGTTCAGCTGGATGTTGCCGCGCCACAGCGTCAGCACCCAGTTGTAGACCTTGAGGGCGGTCGGAACCGCGATGATGAGCGTGGTCGTGGCGAAGAAGAAGCCGAAATACGGGTTCATGCCGCTTACGAACATGTGGTGTGCCCACACGACGAAGCTCAGGCCGCCGATCACCAGGATGGCCCACACCATCATGCGGTAGCCGAAGATGTTCTTCCTCGCGTGGGTGCTGATCAGGTCCGACACGATGCCGAAGGCGGGCAACGCAACGATGTAGACCTCGGGGTGGCCGAAGAACCAGAACAGGTGCTGGAACAGCAGCGGATTGCCGCCCGAGTAGGCCAGTTGCTGCCCTTGCGAAACCAGTGCGGGCATGAAGAAGCTGGTGCCCAGCGTCAGGTCCAGCGTCATCATGATGGCGCTGACGAACAGGGCGGGAAACGCCAGCAACGCCAGGATGGTGGCCATGAAGATGCCCCAGACGGTCAGCGGCAGGCGCATCATCGTCATGCCGCGGGTGCGGGCCTGCAGCACGGTCACCACGTAGTTCAGGCCGCCCATGGTGAAGCCGATGACGAAGACCGCCAGCGAGACGAGCAGCAGGATGATGCCCAGGTGCGATCCCGGCGTGCCGTCCAGGATGGCCTGCGGCGGGTACAGGGTCCAGCCGGCGCCGCTCGCCCCGCCGGGCACGAAGAAGCTCGCGACGAGCAGCAGCACGGCCAGAAGGTACATCCAGTAGCTGACCATGTTCACGTACGGGAACACCATGTCGCGCGCTCCCACCATCAGGGGAATCAGGTAATTGCCGAACCCGCCCAGGAACAGTGCCGTGAGCAGGTAGATGACCATGATCATCCCGTGCATGCTGACGAACTGGAGATAGTTGCTCGGGGTGATGAAGCCGACGCGCCCCGGAAAGCCCAGCTGCAGGCGCATCAGCCACGAAAGCACCAGCGCGACCAGCCCGATCGCGATCGCGGTGACTGCGTACTGGAGCGCGATCACCTTCGCGTCCTGGCTCCAGATGTATTTGCCGATGAAGGTCTTCGGGTGATAGAGGTGGACCTCGCCGACCTCGGCGGGCGGTGCGAATTCCGATTCATCGTGCGCAACGTAAGTAGTCATTGCCGCCTCCGCGGATCAACGCGAGTTGATGTAAGCCAGGATGTCGCCGATCGCGGCATCGTCGACGAGCATCCCGGCGATCAGCGCCATCTGGCCGCCGTAAATGTCCTGCGCATGGGCGCCGCGGACACCGTCCCTGAAATTCTTCAGCTGCCTGGCCATGTACCAGTCGCTCATGCCCTGGAGCCTGGGCGCGTTGGTCGCCGCGATCCCCCGCCCGTTGGCGCCATGGCAGGCGGCGCACGTTGCATAACGCTGCCGGCCGGTGTCCACATTACCCTTGATCGTCGATGCCACCGGCGCATCCGGCAGGCTCGCGACATAGGCTGCCACATTGGCGATCGCGGTGTCGTCCGCGAGCGTGGCAGCCATCGGCGCCATCATCTTGCCGAATACGTCCTTGTCGTGGGTGCCGCGGGCTCCCTGCCTGAACAGCCTCAGCTGCCGTTCCAGGTACCAGGCACCCTGTCCGCTCAGCCTCGGTGCATTCAGCGCCATGTTGCCCTCGCCGTTGGCACCATGACAGGCCGCACACACCGCATAGGAGGCCTTGCCGGCCACTGTGTCGCCGGCCGGCCGGTCGTGTACCTGCGCATAGGTCGGCTGCCGGTCCAGCCAGGCCTGGAAGGCGGCGGGCTCGTCCACGACAAGCCTGCCACGCATCGCGAAGTGCCCGATGCCGCAGAGTTCCTCGCAAAGCAGGTCGAACGATCCCGTGCGCGTGGGCGTGAACCAGACGTACGTGACGAGGCCCGGCACCATGTCCATCTTGACGCGGATCTGGGCCACCGAGAAGTTATGCAGGACGTCCTTGGAGCGCAGCAGCAGCTTGACCGGCTGGCCCAGCGGCACATGCAGTTCGGGACTCGCCAGCAGGACGTCGTCGCGGCCGTTGGGATCGGCCGGATTCATTCCGAAGGGGTCCTCGGCGCTGACGAAGCGAGTGTGGACGGTCCCCAGCTTGCCGTCCTTGCCCGGCAGGCGATAACTCCAGTGCCACTGCTGGGCCATGACTTCCACCACTTGGGCGTCCTTCGGGGCGTGGATGACATCCGCCCAAACCAGCAAGCCCGGGGCCAGCATGGCGGCCACGCCGCCGGCGGTCAGGACCATGAGCCACCACTCGAGCTTCTTGTTCTCGGGCTGGTACGCTGCCCGGCCGCCCTCGCGATGGCGGTACCGGATCACCGCCAGGGCCGTGAACAGGCTGACCGCCACGAACACGATTCCTGTCACCCAGAAGGTGATGGCAATCGTGGTGTCGACAGTGCCCCAGTTGGAGGCGATCGGCGTGAAGTACCAGGGGCTCAGAAAGTGGAACAACACCGAGCCGAGGGCCAGTACGATCAATGCGATGGCGATGGCCATGGCTAGCGTGCGGTGCCCGACCGCAGCCGGTCAGCCAGGGTCCGCCTGGCGCTTGCCAGGTCGGGCAACAACCACCAATGGATCCGTCGCTTCATCGAAGCATCCTTTCGTCACACCTGTGACATCGGCCGAACCAAGGACGGAATTTATACGCTTATTCGGCGGCGCGCTCGGGGCGAGTTGTTTCTGTCCTCAAGCGTTCCGCTACAGCCGAGGTGACCGTTCGGCCGCTCTTTGCTTGCACCGGGGAAGCCCTTACTACGAAGGCACCACTGCGAAGCCATTTTGCCGCCACGCCTCGAACACGGTGACAGCGACTGCATTGGAGAGGTTGAGACTGCGCTGCCCGGCGCGCATGGGCAGCTTCAGCCGTTGCGCGGGTGGCATCGAATCACGCAGCGCAGGTGCCAAGCCGCGCGTTTCGGCGCCGAACACCAGCCAGTCGCCCGGCCGAAACGCCGTCTCGTGCACCAGCCGCGTCCCATGCGTCGTCAGGGCGAACAGGCGCTGCGGGTCGGGTTGCCGCGCGCGCAGGAAGTGCTGCCAATCGCAATGGCGCTGGACTTCGGCATATTCGTGGTAATCCAGTCCGGCCCGCCGCAGCTGCCGGTCGTCCATGGAAAAGCCCAGCGGCTCGATCAGGTGCAAGGCGCAGCCGGTATTGGCGGCCAGCCGGATCACGTTGCCGGTGTTCGGCGGGATTTCCGGCTCGACCAGAACGATGTTGAACATGGGGCGCGATTGTCCAGTAGCGTGAACATGCCCTAGCCGGGTTCGTCGGTGCGGGCCATGACCACGGCGGTGATGGAAGTGGCGCCGGCTTGGCGCAGCGTCTGCGCCGCCGTGAACAGGGATGCCCCGGTGGTCATCACGTCATCGACCAGCACGACGCGGCGCCCGCGCAATTTCGAAGCCGACAATGGCTCGACTGCGAAAGCGCCCTTTACGTTGGCCAGCCGGTCCTTGCGGTCCAGCGAAGTCTGCACAGCGGTGTCTCTCACCTTCAGCAGCAGTTGCGCCTCGGTCTTTTCCGGGGAGAGCGAGCGCGCCAGCAACAGGGCCTGATTGAAGCCGCGCTCGGCCAGCCGCTCGCGCGACAGCGGCATCGGCAGCACCAGGTCCGCCTCGTCCAGCGCCGGTTCGATCCAGGGCGCGCTGCGCATCAGGGTCGCGAAGCTGCGAGCCCAACCCGCCTGCCCGTTGAACTTGTACTGCGCGATCAGGGCCAACCAGGGAAACTCGTACGCAACGGCCGCGTGGCAAGCGTCCAGCACGGCCGGCGCGGCCACGCAGCGGCCGCATACGGTCACGCCCGCAGGAACGGGCAGCGCACACCTTCGGCAGCGCGCGCGCGGCTGGGCAAAGCGCGCGACACAGGCTTCGCACACCGGCTGGGCCGGCCAGGCATGGCATACCGCGCACTGGCCGGGGACGGCGGCGGCAAGCCTTCCGATCAAACGGCGCAGTACGGGGCGATCTTCGGTTGCCGGCAATTCATCCATTTCTGGCGATGTCGCGAACAGCGCGCGGCGCGCGCCAGCCTGCGGATCAATATACTCGTTCAGACTTCGCCCATGACCGACGATCGCCCACCCAGCATCGACCCCATTGCCGCGGCCCATTGGGAACGCGCTGCGCCGGCCCGATCGCCCTGGCTGCACGAGGAGGTCGCCCGCCGCATGGAGGACCGGCTGCAATGGATTCGCCTGCGCCCGCAGGCCTGGGCCGAATGGGAACCGGTGCGTGGCGGCCTGGCCGCCCACGCGTTGCTGGAGCGCCGCTATCCCGCAGCCGAGTGCTACGTGATCGAGACGCAGCGGGCGCCACCGGCGTCCGAACAGCTGGCGCGGCCCTGGTGGCGGCGCTGGACCGCACCTGCGTTGCGCCACGGTCCGGTCCCGCCGGGTGCGGTCCAGATGCTGTGGGCGAACATGGCACTGCACATGTCGGCCCAGCCGCGGACCCTGATCGCGCAATGGCATCGGGCGCTGGCGGTGGACGGCTTCCTGATGTTTTCGTGCCTTGGGCCGGACACCTTGCAGGAATTGCGCCGCATGTACCGTGCGCTGGGCTGGCCGCCACCGGCGCATGACTTCACCGACATGCACGATTGGGGCGACATGCTGGTGCACGCGGGCTTTGCCGAGCCGGTGATGGACATGGAGCGCATCACGCTGACATGGGAGACGCCGCAGCGCATGCTCGAGGAACTGAGGGAGCTGGGCGCCAATCTTCATCCGGCGCGGTTCCCGGGTTTACGCGGGCAGCGCTGGAAGCAGCGCCTGCTGGCCGAGTTGGGCGGCTTTCTGCGCCAGCCGGACGGCCGGCTGGCGTTGACGTTCGAGATCATTTACGGCCATGCCCTGAAGCCCGGCCCGAAGGTGAGGATGGGCGAGCGCAGTGCCGTGTCGCTGGACGACATGCGGGTGATGCTGCAGTCCCGCAAGCCGGACTAGAAAAGCTGCGCCTGGCCAAGCGCGATTCCAGGCCGGCGCAGGCCCGTTTCCCTGCCGCGCAGGCTCCTTGACCTGCCCGATGTTTGCCAAAAATCAAGGCGGCGCCACGACAAATGTGGCAGCGCTACAATCCCCGGTTGTTTTTGAGCGTCGCCCGTGTCGAATCCGGTATTTCGCTTCGCCACTGTTCAGGGCCAGAACATCCGCTGGTTCCTGAAGCGCAACTGCTCGGTCACGCCGGTCCAATTGGGCCGGCTCTATGGCTCGCTGTGCGTCGTGTCGTTCGCAATCGGTAGCTTTTTCTGGTTCCAGGGGGCTGTATTGGTCCTTCCGTTTGCTGCGCTCGAACTGGCTGCGGTCGGTGCGGCCTTTCTGGCTTACGCGCGGCACGCGGCCGATGGCGAAACGATTTCGCTGGAGGGACGGCAGCTGGTGGTCGAACTGGAGCGCGCTGGACACCTTCAGCGGGCCGAGTTCGATCGCGAATGGGTTCGGGTCGAGCCGGGCGTCAGCGATCGCTCGCTCGTGGAGCTGTCGGCAAGAGGCCGCAGCGTGAACGTGGGACGGTATCTGCGTCCGGAACTGCGGCCGGTGCTGGCGCAGGAGATCAGGAAGGCATTGCGCGAAGCACGCAGCGGTTGAATGGCTGGGCAAACGAGGGTGGCGCCGGTCCGGTTCCAGGGCGGCGGGAGATTTGATCGAGAGCTAGAACAAGCGAGAAAATGAAAAGCACTTACAACCCGATGGCTTTGCCGCTGCTGGCCCTGGCCGGGTTCAGCACGGCGGCTCACGCAGTCAAGGACCTGGCCGGCGGGCCCGCAGTACGGCAGCTCAATCTTCACCCCGCGGCCACTCGAATTGCCGCGGAGCTGGCCTGGCTGCACTGGTTCATGCTGATCACCTGCACCGTGATCTTCATCGCGGTATTCAGCGTGATGTTCTATTCGATCTGGAAACATCGCAAGTCCGTCGGCCACAAGGCGGCCAATTTTCACGAGTCGGTCACGGTCGAGTTGGTCTGGACGGTCATCCCCTTTTTCATCGTGATCGGCATGGCGCTGCCCGCCACCAAGGTCGTGGTCGCCTCCAAGGACACCAGCAACGCCGACCTGACCATCAAGGCGACCGGCTATCAGTGGAAGTGGGGTTACGACTACCTCGCTGGTGAAGGCGAGGGGCTGAGTTTCCTGTCCACGCTGGACAGCGCGCACCGCCAGATGTCGAACGAAGGAGCCAAGGGCGAGATGCCCGACGATTACCTGCTCAAGGTCGACAACCCGCTGGTGGTGCCCGTCAACAAGAAGGTGCGCATCATCACCACCGCCGACGACGTGATCCATGCCTGGGGCGTCCCCGCCCTGGGCGTCAAGCAGGACGCCATCCCCGGCTTCGTGCGCGACACCTGGTTCCGCAGCGAAAAAGTCGGCGACTTCTACGGCCAGTGCTACGAACTGTGCGGCAAGGAGCACGCCTACATGCCGATCCATGTGAAGGTGCTGACCGCGCAGCAGTACAGCGCCTGGGCCGCCGGAGAAAAGAAGAAGCTCGCCGCGCTCCAGGACGACCCCGCCAGGGTTTGGGCGATGGACGACCTCGTCAAGCGCGGCGAAAAGGTGTACGCGGCCAACTGCGCCGCCTGCCACCAGCCGAACGGAAAGGGCGTCGGTCCAATCAAGGCGCTGGACGGCTCGCCCATCGTGCTGGACGCCGACAAGAGCAAACAGATCCAGATCGTGCTGAACGGCAAGACCGGGCCCAATGCCGCCATGCCGCCGTGGAAGCAGCTGTCGGACACCGACATCGCGGCAGTGATCAGTTTCACCAGGAACAACTGGTCCAACAGGACCGGCCAGATCGTGCAGCCGGCGGAAGTGCTTGCGCAGCGCGGCAAATAACTTTTTCAGCGCACCCTGCGCCCGCCGTACCCAAGGAAAACAAGATGAGCGCCGTCCTCGAGCATCCCGAACACACTGCGGCCGACCCGCACCATCACGCGCCGGCCGGCTGGCAGCGCTGGGTCTATGCGACCAACCACAAGGACATCGGCACGATGTACCTGGTGTTCGCCTTCACCATGTTCATGGTGGGCGGGGTGCTGGCGCTGCTGATCCGCGCGGAGCTGTTCGAGCCCGGCCTGCAGATCGTCAATCCGGAGCTGTTCAACCAGCTCACCACGATGCACGGCCTGATCATGGTGTTCGGCGCGATCATGCCCGGCTTCGTGGGCTTCGCGAACTGGATGATCCCGCTGCAGATCGGCGCGCCCGACATGGCATTCGCGCGCATGAACAACCTGAGCTTCTGGCTGCTGATCCCGGCCGCGCTGATGCTGGTCCTGACGTTTTTCATGCCCGGCGGCGCGCCCGCCGCGGGCTGGACCATTTACGCGCCGCTGACGCTGCAGATGGGACCGTCGATGGACATGGCGATCTTCGCGCTGCACATCCTGGGCGCCTCCTCGATCATGGGCTCGATCAACATCATCGTGACGATCCTGAACATGCGCGCGCCGGGCATGACCCTGATGAAGATGCCGATGTTCGCCTGGACCTGGCTGATCACGGCTTACCTGCTGATCGCGGTGATGCCGGTGCTGGCCGGCGCGATCACCATGACGCTGACCGACCGCCACTTCGGGACCACGTTCTTCAACCCGGGCGGCGGCGGCGACCCGGTGATGTTCCAGCACATCTTCTGGTTCTTCGGCCATCCCGAGGTCTACATCATGATCCTGCCGGCCTTCGGCATCATCAGCCAGGTGGTTCCCGCTTTCTCGCGCAAGCGGCTGTTCGGCTACGCCTCGATGGTGTATGCGACCTCGTCGATCGCGATCCTGTCGTTCATCGTATGGGCCCACCACATGTTCACCACCGGCATGCCGGTGACCGGCCAGCTGTTCTTCATGTACGCCACGATGCTGATCGCCGTTCCCACGGCCGTGAAGATCTTCAACTGGATCGCCACCATGTGGCAGGGCTCGCTGACTCTGGAAACGCCGATGCTGTTCGCCGTCGGCTTCATTTTCGTGTTCACCATCGGCGGCTTCACCGGCCTGATCGTGGCGATGGCACCGATCGACTTGCTGCTGCAGGACACCTACTACGTGGTGGCGCACTTCCATTACGTGCTGGTTGCCGGCTCCCTGTTCGCGATGTTCGCGGGGTTCTATTACTGGTCGCCCAAATGGAGCGGCGTCATGTACAGCGAGAAGGCCGGCAAGTGGCACTTCTGGCTCAGCATCGTGTTCTTCAACATCACGTTCTTCCCGATGCACTTCCTGGGCCTGGCCGGCATGCCGCGCCGCTATGCCGACTACCCGATGCAGTTCTGGGACTTCAACGTGGTCGCTTCCGTGGGCGGTTTCGGCTTCGGCCTGGCGCAGGTGTTCTTCCTGCTCGCCGTGGTGCTCCCGGTGATGCGCGGCAAGGGCGCGCGGGCGCCGCAGCGACCCTGGAACGATCCCGACGGCAAGGGCGCGGAAGGGCTGGAGTGGGAAGTGCCTTCGCCGGCGCCGTTCCATACCTTCGAGACGCCGCCGCGCCTGAACCTCAGTGCCAACAAGGTGCTGGATGCGCGCGCGCAGCCTGAACACCACTGAGGTGGATCGCGATGACTTCCGGGCAGAAGAAAAGCAACTTGCGCATGGCGCTGATCCTGGCATCGGTCGCGGCCGTCTTCTTCATCGGCATCGTGGTCAAGATGGCGTGGCTCGGCCACTGATCGCATCGTCATGAGCACCATTGCCTCGCAGAACCTCAGGATGGTCGGCAAGCTGGCCGTAGTCGCCGCCGGCATGTTCGGCTTCGGCTATGCGCTGATACCCATCTACAAGCACATCTGCGAAGCCACAGGCATCAACATCCTGTCGCTGTCCGAGCGGCAGGTCCCCGGCGGCGGAAGTGCCGGTGGCGATGTGAAGCTGGGCAATACCCAGATCGATACCAGCCGCACCATCACGGTGGAGTTCGATGCCAACGCACGCGGCCCCTGGGAGTTCAAGCCTGCCCGTCGTTCGGTACAGGTGCACCCGGGCGAGCTGGCCACGGTGATGTACGAATTCCAGAACACGCAGAACCGCCGCATGGCGGCGCAGGCGATACCCAGCTATGCGCCGCACCAGGCCGCGGCGCACTTCAACAAGCTCGAATGTTTCTGCTTCAAGCAGTACACGCTCGAGCCGGGCGAAAAGCGGCAATGGCCGGTTGCTTTCGTGATCGACCCCAGGCTGTCGCGCGATGTGAAGACGATTACCCTGTCGTACACGTTCTTCGAAGTCGGCGGCAAGACACCGCCCCCGCCGGCAGGCACGGTGGCAGCGCGGACGGGGCCAGCCACATGAGCGCGAACACGCCATCCGCGCCCGCGCGGCGGGGGTCGGTGCTGCGAACCATCAAGGCGGTGGCCTGGTCGTTCGTGGGCATCCGCAAGAACAGCGAATACCAGGAAGACCTGGGCAAGGTCAACCCGTTTCATATCATCGCCACCGCCCTGGTGGGCGTGGCGTTGTTCGTGGCAGCGCTGATCGCGCTGGTCAACTGGGTGGCGAAATGATTCTTAAGCCTCGGGAGTGGAGATGAGCACAGAAGCGCCGGGCGGCACGCCCTATTACTTCGTACCCCAGCCTTCGCGCCATCCGGCGATGCTGGCCTTCGGCCTGTTCTGGGTCATCTTCGGCGCGTCGCAGTGGATCAACGGCGTCGGCTGGGGCCGCTACCTGCTGCTGTTCGGTTTGCTCTGGCTGTTCGGCGTCCTGTTCCAGTGGTTCCGCGACACGATCCGGGAGAGCGAAGGCGGCAGCTACGGCCACAAGATCGACCTGTCGTTCCGCTGGAGCATGAGCTGGTTCATTTTCTCCGAGGTGATGTTCTTCGGCGCGTTCTTCACTGCGCTGTGGTGGCTGCGCGGCCACTCGGTCCCGGCCCTGGGCGGCCTGGACAACGCGCTGCTGTGGCCCGACTTCAAGGCGGTCTGGCCAACGATCACGCCCGGCAGCACCACGTCGCCCGCCGGCATCATCGAGCCGTTCCAGGTGATGACGCCGTTCTGGCTGCCGACGATCAATACCGCGTTGCTGCTGTCGTCGGGCGTGACGGTGACGTTCGCCCATCATGCGCTGCGCTCGGGCCACCGGGGCCGCACGATCGCCTTCATGTGGGCCACCGTGCTGCTGGGCGCCACTTTCGTGGGCGTGCAGGCATATGAATACTTTCACGCATACACCGAGCTGAACCTGCGGCTCAGCTCGGGCGCCTATGGCTCGACCTTTTTCATGCTGACCGGTTTCCACGGCTTCCATGTGATCGTCGGCATGCTGATGCTGCTGTTCATCACGCTGCGGCTGATGAGCGGCCACTTCACGCCCGACCGCCACTTCGGTTTCGAAGGCGCGGCCTGGTACTGGCACTTCGTGGACGTGGTGTGGCTGGGGCTATATTCGCTGGTCTATTGGCTATAGCTCCGCCAAGGAGAAAACAAGGGCGCCCCGACGGGCGCCCTTGTACTTTGTGTTTTACTTGGTCAGTGGTATTCCAGTCGGCTGGATATAGCCGAACTTCCACGCCAGCAGGATGCACACGAACAGCAAAATCGAGAACCCCACCCGGAACGCCAGGGCGCGCGCCATATTGCTGGTCTTGGGCTTGCCGTCACGGCCATCCCGCATCATGAAGTACAGCGCCGACCCCAGGCTGCCGATGATGGCCACGAACGCCAGGAGCACGAGATATTTCATGGCGGCGATTATCCCGTGAGCCGTTTTCGATCGACGCGCTTCTGGCTGGTCACCGCCGCGGCAGCGGCGGGGCTCGCCGCGACCTTCGCCCTGGGCGGCTGGCAACTGGGTCGGGCGCAGGACAAGCTCGCGCTGCTGGCGTCGATCGAGGCGCGCAAGGCCCTGCCGCCCGTGGGCAATGAGGTCTTGGCCGGCGCCACTCGCCCGGCCGATGCCATGTTCCGCCCCGTCGTCCTGCGGGGCACCTGGCTGGCGCAGCACACGATCTATCTCGACAACCGGCAGATGCATGGCAAGGCGGGCTTCTACGTGGTCACGCCGTTGCTGCTGCAAGGCAGCGGCTCGGCCGTGCTGGTCGAGCGCGGCTGGGTCCAGCGCAACTTCGCCGATCGCGAAAAGCTGCCGCCGATCGGCACGCCGGCCGGCCTGATCGAGGTGCGCGGGCACATGGCCCCGCCTCCTGCCAAGCTATACGAGTTCGCCGGGCCCTCGGCCGGCCGCATACGGCAAAATCTCGACTTGGCGCAGTGGCGGGCGGAAACCGGCCTGGCCTTGCTGGAAGTCGCGGTGCAGCAGACCGGAGAGCCTTCGGACGGCCTGCTGCGCGACTGGCCCGAGGCAGCCGGCGGCGCCGAGAAGAATTTCGGTTACGCCTTCCAGTGGTGGGCCTTGAGCGGCCTGATCGCAATCCTTTATGTCTGGTTCCAGTTCATCGCTCCTCGCCGAAAGGCCATCCATGCTTGACCGGCCGCTGGCAATGACGGTGCATTCGTTGCCGGTGCCGCAGGAAGCGCTGGCGCGCGACGCGCAGCGCACCGCGCGCGGCCGCTTGCGCATGTTGGCGGTGCTGCTGGTGTGCGCGGCGCCGGTGCTTGCTTCCTATCTCACCTATTACGTCATCCGGCCGCAGGCGCGGCGCAACTACGGAGAACTGATCGATCCGCAGCGGCCACTGCCCGCAGCGGCTGGCACCACCCTGGGCGGCAAACCGGTGCCGCTGCCATCGCTCAAGGGCCAGTGGCTGCTGGTCAGCGTGGCCGGTGGCGCCTGTGACGCCCGCTGCGAACGCCACCTGTACCTGCAGCGGCAATTGCGCGAGAGCCTCGGCCAGGACAGGGAGCGCATCGATTGGGTGTGGCTGGTGGCCGATGGAGCGGCGGTGCGCGAGCCTTTGCGCCTGGCGCTCGCGCAAGCCGTCGTGCTGCGGGTACCGAAGTCCGCACTGGAACAATGGCTGGCACCGGCGCCGGGGCGCGTCCTGTCCGATCACCTGTACCTGGTCGACCCGATGGGCAACTGGATGATGCGTTTCCCTGCCGGACTCGACGTGGCCGGGGCAGCCAAGGCCAAGCGTGACCTGGAACGGCTGCTGCGCGCGTCGGCCTCATGGGACCAACCCGGCCGAACAGCCCCTTGACTCGAGCCTCCATGGACACACAGCCGCTCTACGACCTCTCGCCGGCACTGCACCTCATGCTCATGAGCATCGTGGTGGCGCTGGGGCCGCTGTCGTGGCTGTGGCTGCGCAACAAGCGCGCCCAGCCGGCGCGCCGGCTCCAGGCCCTCACCTTGCTGGTCCTGTTCCTCACCTTTGACCTCGTGATGTTCGGGGCGTTCACGCGCCTGACCGATTCGGGCCTCGGTTGCCCGGATTGGCCGGGGTGCTACGGCAACGCCAGTCCGAGCGGGGCACATTCCGAGATCAGCAAGGCGCAGGAGGCCATGCCGACCGGGCCCGTCACCCACGCGAAAGCCTGGATCGAAATGATCCACCGGTACCTGGCCATGGCCATCGGCGTTCTGCTCGTGAGCCTCACGGCTGCGACCTGGACGCAGCGCCGGCGCGGCGCGGCTGTCAGCATCTGGTGGCCCGCTGCGACGCTGGCCTGGATCTGCCTGCAGGGGGCGTTCGGGGCGCTCACGGTGACCATGAAGCTGTTTCCCGCAATCGTCACGCTGCACCTGCTGGGTGGCGTGGTGCTGCTGGCCTTGCTATGCCGCCAGGCGGTGTCGTACGCCCATGCGCACGGTGGCGTGCCGGCGCGGATCACTCCTTCCTTGCGAGCAGGGCTGATCGCGGGCCTGGTGCTCCTGTGGCTGCAAGTCGCGTTAGGCGGCTGGGTTAGTACGAACTATGCCGTGCTGGCTTGCACGTACTTTCCTACCTGCCAGGGCAGCTGGTGGCCCGTCATGAATTTCCGCGAGGGTTTCGAGCTGTGGCGCGAACTGGGCCGCACCGGCGCCGGCGAGTACCTCAGTTTTCCCGCCCTCACGGCCATCCACTACGCGCATCGGCTGATGGCCTACTACGTGTTCGCGGTGCTGGCCTGGCTGGCATGGCGGCTGGGGCAGGGTGGGCCGTTGCGCCGCCAGGGCCGCTGGATCGCCGGCCTGGCGCTGCTGCAGCTGGTCACCGGACTGTCGAACGTTGTGCTGGATTGGCCGATCGCCGCAGCGGTCGCGCACACCGGCGGCGCTGCAGCCCTGGTGGTGGTGCTGACGTGGGCGTGGTGCGAAAGCCGCGTGGACCGCCGGACGCAGGCCGAATTGAAGCCTCAGGGCTCGTCGGCATGACGCCGCGGCTGAAACAGTTCTATGGCCTGACCAAGCCGCGCGTGGTGCAGCTGATCGTGTTCTGCGCGCTGATCGGCATGGTGCTCGCGACTCCCGGCCTGCCGACGCTCGCCGACCTCAGGCTGGGCCTGGCCGCCTGCGCGGGTATCTGGCTGGTGGCCGCAGCCGCTGCGGTATTCAACTGCCTGGTCGAAAAAGGCATCGACGCCAAGATGAGGCGCACCGCCTGGCGCGCGACGGCCCGGGGCGAATTGAGCGACTGGCAGACTTTCCTGTTCGCCGCGGTGCTGTGCGCGCTGGGCTCGTGGCTGCTCTATGCCTGGGTCAACCCGCTGACCATGTGGCTCACTTTCGCAACCTTCATCGGCTATGCCGTCGTCTACACGGTGATCCTGAAACCCTTGACGCCGCAAAACATCGTCATCGGCGGCGCCTCGGGCGCGATGCCACCCGTGCTGGGCTGGGCCGCCATGACCGGCGATGTGGGGCCGGAGGCGCTGATCCTTTTTCTCATCATCTTCCTGTGGACGCCGCCGCACTTCTGGGCGCTGGCGCTATACCGCGTGGAGGACTACCGCAAGTCCGGCCTGCCGATGCTTCCAGTCACCCATGGCAACGAGTTCACGCGGCTGCAGATATTCCTGTACACCCTGGTGCTGTTCGCGGCGTGCCTGATGCCTTTTGCCTACGGCATGAGTTCGTGGGTATATCTCGCGGTGGCTCTGGCGCTGAGCGCGGGATTTTCGTTGTATGGTTACCGGCTATGGCGCGACTACTCGGACGCCTTGGCGCGAAAGACCTTTCGTTTTTCACTGATCCACCTGAGCGTGCTGTTCGCGGCGCTGCTGGTGGACCACTACCTTTTCTATCCATCATGAATCGTCGAAACACCATTGCATCGTTGGCGGCCCTGGCAGTCGCGGCTGCTTGCGGCAGCATGTTCTCGGCGTGCACCGAGTCCAAGCCGCAGTTCAAGTCGGTCGACCTCACGGGAGCCGATTACGGCAAGGATTTCCAGCTCACCGACCACAACGGGCAGGTCCGCAGCCTCAAGGACTTCCGCGGCAAGGTGGTTGTGGTGTTTTTCGGCTACACGCAATGTCCGGACGTGTGCCCGACCTCGATGGCCGAACTCGCCGAGGCCAAGAAGCTGCTGGGCGCCGACGGGGCCAAGATCCAGGGGCTGTTCATCACGCTCGATCCCGAGCGGGATACGCCCGAGGTGCTCAAGGCCTACATGGCCAACTTCGACCCCGGCTTCCTGGCCCTGCGCGGCACTCCCGAGCAAGTAGCGGCCGCGGCCAAGGAGTTCAAGGTTTTTTACCGGAAGGTACCGGGCCAGACCGCCACGAGCTACACGCTGGACCACTCGGCCGCGAGCTTCACGTTCGACACGCAGGGACGGCTGCGCCTGTACACGCGCTACGGCAGCGGCGCGCAGGTGCTGGCCTCCGACTTGAAGTTGCTGCTCAACCAGGCTTGAGGAATGCGGTGGTCCAGCATCTGCTCGGGCGCAAGGGCGCGGCGCGGATCGCGCTGATTCCGGCGGAGGTGCTGCACGCCCTGAACGCGGGGCTGGTGCCCACGGTCAATCTCAACGAGTTCCTTGCGCTCGACCTGGCGCTGCTCACCCGCAGCGTGGCGCGCGACGTTGGGCTTCCCCCCGACGCCGAGCGTATCGCCGACACGCTGGCCATGCTGGATGCGTTCAGGCCCGTCAAGCGGCACGAGCACGTCGCTCGCGCCCTGTATGACTTGACGGAGCCACGGGCCGACCGCGACGCGATCGCCCATGCCCTGGCGACCCACCCGAGCGACGTCGCACGATCCTGGGCCACGCAATGGATCACGTTCTCGCCGATGGCGCTCGTCGACAAGCTCCATTCGGTGCGACGCTTCGCCGCCGATCCCCATTTCGGCGTGCGCGAGATGGCGTGGATGGCCGTGCGCGACGAGGTTGCCGGGGCGGTGGAGGAGGCCGTGGCATTGCTGCATCCCTGGGTGCACGACATCGACGAGAACATCCGGCGTTTTGCCAGCGAGCTCACCCGTCCTCGCGGCGTTTGGTGTGCCCCGATCGAAGCGCTGAAGGCGCAGCCGTGGCGGGCGCTTTCCCTGCTCGAACCCCTGAAGGCCGACCCCAGCCGCTACGTCCAGAATTCCGTGGCCAACTGGCTCAACGATGCGAGCAAGACGCAGCCCGAGTGGGTGGATGAAGTGTGCCGGGCGTGGCTCGCGCAATCGCGCGCGGCGGCAACCGGGTACATCGTGCGGCGGGCGCTACGCACGATCTCGGGCGCTAGCCCGGTTGGCGATCGATAGATCAGAAATTCATCGGCCGGATCAGCTTGAGCGCGTCCGCCGGCATGGCGCCGACGCTTTCCAGCAGCCACTTCATGCTGCCGGGGGCGTCCAGGTCCTTGTCGGGCAGCAGGGCCACCGCGACGTGGAACTTCAGGGTCGTCCCCGGCGGCAAGGCATTCGAAGAGCGCAGGCCGCTGGCGACCACATGCTGCGCGCGGCTTATCGCGTTCTCGGTCGTAGTAGGGCCTTCGAGCAGCAGGGCGAACGAATGTTCGCTCACGCGCGCAGCCAGGTCGATATCGGTGATGGCATGGCGCAACAGGGAGGCCGCGACCACCAGGACCCGGTCGGCCGTTTCGCGCCCGTATTCCGCGGCGATGGCGTCGAAGTTGGATATCTTCACGGCCATGAGGGCGCAGGCGTGTTTCAGGCTGCGTGCCCGCGCGATCGCGCCCTCCAGACGATGCAGCAGGGTGCGGGTGTGCGCCAGGCCGGTGAGGGTGTCGTTGCGCGAAAGGGCGGCGGCGCGCACCTGCGCCTCGCGCCGGCGGCTGCCGCGCAGGCTCAAGGCATAGAACAGGATGGGCATTTCGATCACTGCTCCGATCGACAACCCATAGCGCGTCAGTGCACTGGCGGGAATCAGGGTCAAGCCGCGCGCGACCGGAAACAGGGCCATCACGATCACCGGAAGGAAGCCAAGCGCGATCAGACGGATGTAAGGATCTTCGCCTTGCGCCCAGACCAGAACGATCAGGCCCACCACGACCGCCAGCACCACCAGGGTCAGCACCATCACGAGTGCGAACGAGTTGCGCGAGGCCAGGAAAGTGTCCAGCGCCACTGCGGAAAGGATTGCGGCGAGCAGGCTCCATACCGCCAGGTCCAGGGCCTTGGAGAAGCGCGCCGGCTCGGTGACCGTGCGCGCGAACCACAAGCCTGCGGCCGAGGAAAGCCCCGGCAGCAGGAAAGTGGCCATTTCGTTCCACTTCAGCCAGCGATCCCACACATGTTCGGCGCCCACCCCGAGATAGGCGAGCTGGCCGATCGCGAGCAATGCGACGTAGAACGCGTAGACGCCGAAGTTGCGGTCGCGGTAGGCAACTGCGTTGGCGGCGGCGACCAGCGCGATCAGCGCTGCCAGTCCGAAGTAGGCGCCCAGCAGGAGCTGTTCCCGCTCGCGTTCCGCCAGCAGCGAGGTTTGATCGTAGATGGCGATGGGGCTGGCGAAGTCCACCCGCGCGTGCTCGATGCGCAGCCAGTAGCGCACCGGCTTTCCCGCGATGGGCGACAGCTCGAAAGTAGGAAAACGCCCCGGCAGCGGCCACTGCGACACCGGCTTGGTGTCGCCGGCCTCCTGCGCTACCCAGCGCCCATCGGCGCCGCGGTAGAACAGCTGCACGCGATCGATTCCTGAAGAGCCGAGTTGTACGAACCAGCGCTGCTCGCTGGTGCCCACGGCGTCGAACTGGATCCACAATGCCCGGCCGTCGACGTTGTAGCTGCCATTACTCGCGCGAAGGGACCAGGGCAGGGTCTGGCTGGTCGCCTCGATCTGATCGATCGTGCGGACTTCCGTGGGGTCGAGCCAATACCGGCTGCGCCCGTCGAGCGACACAACCGGTTGCTGGGGCGTAAGCACGATGGGGGGCGGGGGGACGGCAGCCCTCGATCCAGCCGCCGGCAATTCCTGCGCGAACGCGGCGGCCAAGCTCATCAGCCACAGCAGTACCGCTCCCCATCCGTAAACGAATCTCCTCACTCAGCCATTGTTGCAGCATTCGCCGGGTGGACGCAAAAAAAGACCCGGAAACCGGGCCTTTTGAACTATCTCGCAGCGCCCGCAGCGGCGTTCACGCATAGGCAGCCAGCGCCTTTTTCATCTTTTTCATGGCCGCGGACTCGATCTGGCGGATGCGCTCGGCGCTGACGCCGTATTCGGCCGCGAGGTCGTGCAGCGTCAAACCGCCCGAGCCGTCGTCGTTGACCTTGAGCCAGCGTTCCTCGACGATGCGCCGGCTGCGCGGGTCGAGCTGTTCCAGCGCATCGGCGATCCCGTCGGTGGCCAGCGTGTCGCGCTGGCGCGACTCGATGACCGTGGTCGGCTCATGGCTGGCATCGGCCAGGTACGCAATCGGGCCGAAAGCCTCGTCACCATCGTCGTTGGGTGCCGGATCCAGCAGCACGTCGCCGCCGGCCATCCGGGCTTCCATCTCGATGACTTCCTCGCGCTTGACGTTCAACTCGCGCGCCATCACCTCGATCTGGGAATCGGTCAGGCTGTCGCGGTGGGTCTGTGCCTCGGCCTCGTCCTTGAAGCCCTGCTTCATAGAGCGAAGGTTGAAGAAAAGCTTGCGCTGCGCCTTGGTGGTCGCCACCTTGACCATGCGCCAGTTCTTCAGGATGTACTCGTGGATTTCGGCCTTGATCCAGTGCAGGGCATAACTCACGAGCCGCACGCCCTGGTCGGGGTCGAACCGCTTGACGGCCTTCATCAGGCCGATGTTGCCTTCCTGGATCAGGTCGCCGTGCGGCAGGCCGTAGCCCAGATATTTGCGCGACACCGAAACTACCAGCCGAAGGTGCGACAGCACCAGCTTCCCGGCAGCCTCGATATCGTTGTGTTCCCGGAATTTGCGCGCGAACTCCTGCTCCTCCTGTGGAGTCAACATGGGCAGCCGGTTGACTGCCGAGATATAAGCATCGAGGTTGCCCAGGGACGGAACAACGGCCCACGGATTGGCTACCGCCAGTGCCGTGCCGGGGGTTCCTGCAGTCATGGACATTCCAGCTATTCCTTTCATATAGGGTCTTATATTAGCACTCTCTTTGACAGAGTGCTAAAGGCAAAGTTCAGTCCACAGGATACGGGATTCAGGGTATTCCCGGGCATCAAAGGGTGTTCCGGATTGCCGCTTGTGACCTCTATGTCGCTAAGATCGGCGGACATTTAGTAACAAAGCGCCAGCCACGCAAAGGCGCTGTTGAGGAGGCAGTGATGAAAGCGATGCTCAGCCGGGTCTTCTCCAGGAAGGAGGGGCCCGAACGCCCGTTCGGCGGAACTTCGACGGTATCTTCCGAGCTGAGCAACAGCGACATCGAAAACTACTACTTGAGAATTATCTGCGACTGCCTGCGGCGCATGCTGTTGCCGCTGGACAGCTGCCAGGTGCGTGTCAGGCGGTCCGGCACTGGGCCGACCGGCCTGGTCGCATATGCGGGTTACGTTCGTATTCTCAAGTGGGACGCAGTCGTCACCCCGGTCTTGCTGCAGAACCTGCCCGTCATCGATGGCCGGATCCGCAAGGTGGTCGATGCCTCCGTCATCCTGGAAGGTACCCACTATGCCGGCCTGTGGATCCAGGCCAGCAGCGCCGCCGAAGGTTGTCCCAAGGCGTTGCTCGGCTTGCCGTGCGAGCTGGTGCACCAGCCTGGCAGCGCATCGGCCAATAACTGATTCCACGCCGCGACGCGCGCTTGCGCAAGAATGGTGTCCTTCCGGAGGCCCATTCCATGCACGGTCCTGAAGAGTTCGACATCCTGAGCGTTACCACGACGGTCGGTTCGGCGGATGCCGCGCAGGCGCTAGCCCGAGAGATACTGGCCCAGCGGCTGGCCGCATGCGTGCAGATCGACGCCGCAATCACATCGCTGTATCGCTGGCAAGCCCAGCTGGTCGAAGAGCCGGAAGTGCGGCTGGTGATCAAGACCCTGCCGGGCTGCGAAGCCGCCCTGCAGGCGCTGTTCGCGCGCCATCATCCTTATCAGGTGCCGCAGTTCCTGGCGGTACCCATGCGTGCGAGCCCGGCCTATGGGGACTGGGCTCGGGCCGAGACGCTGGCAGCGCCCGGCTGAGCCAGCGGACTAACCCACGATCAACCCGATTGGCGAACCCACCGCGCCGACTGTCCCGATCACGGTGGCGGCAGCGAAGCCGTGCCGGCGGAAAAGAGCCAGCACTTCGTCGACTGCCCGATCAGCGCAGGACACCAGCAGCCCGCCACTTGTTTGCGGGTCGGACAGAAGCGCCTGATCCGCTGGCGCGAACCCTTCGGGCAGCTTGACCGCTGAGCCATAGCCCGCCCAGTTGCGCCCAGAGGCCCCGGTAATCAGGCCCCGCTGCGCAAGCTCGCGTACGCCGGGCAGCAGCGGAACCTGCTGCCAGTCGATGCGAACCGAAAGCCCGGCGCCACGCGACAGCTCCAGCGCATGGCCCGCCAGGCCGAAACCCGTGACGTCGGTCAGCGCGTGGACACCTTGCAGGGCGGCAAGCTCCGGACCGGGCGTATTGAGCTGCGTGGTGGTGGCGATCATCCGGGCGTACCCGTCGGCGTCGAGCAAGTCCTTTTTCAACGCTGCCGACAGCACGCCCACCCCAAGGGGCTTGCCCAGGATCAGCACGTCGCCGGGACGCGCGTCCGAATTGCGCTTGACACGGCCAGGATGCACCAGGCCCAGGGCGACCAGGCCGTAGATCGGTTCGACCGAATCGATGGTGTGGCCGCCCGCAATCGGAATGCCGGCTATGCGGCAGACCGATTCGCCGCCGGCCAGGATCAGGCCGATCGTCGCCGTACTCAGCACATTGACCGGCATGCCCACCAGCGCCAGCGCCATGATCGGCCGTCCGCCCATTGCATAGACATCCGAGATCGCATTGGTCGCCGCGATGCGCCCGAAGTCATAGGGATCGTCCACGATCGGCATGAAGAAATCGGTGGTGGCGATCAGCGCCTGCTCGTCGTTGAGCCGGTAAACGGCGGCGTCGTCGGAGGTCTCTATCCCCACCAGCAGTTCGGGCGGCACCGGCAGCCGCGCCGTGTCCTTGAGGATTTCAGACAGCACGCCCGGTGCGATCTTGCAGCCGCACCCGCCTCCGTGCGAAAGCGAAGTCAGGCGTGGCTCGGAAGACCTCACGCCGGGTGCGGCGACAGTCATGACAGCAGCGCGAGGGCGAACTCGCGGGCGTTGAAGGTTTCCAGATCCTCGAGCTTTTCGCCCACTCCGATGAAATAAACCGGCACTGGCTTTTCCTGCGCGATTGCGGCCAGTACGCCGCCTTTGGCCGTGCCGTCGAGCTTGGTCACCACGAGGCCGGTCAGCTGCAGCGCATCGTCGAATGCCCTGACCTGCGCCAGCGCGTTCTGGCCCGTATTGCCGTCGATCACGAGCAGCACTTCGTGGGGGGCCGAGGGCTCCGCCTTCTGGACCACACGCTTGATCTTCTTGAGCTCTTCCATCAGGTGCAGCTGGGTCGGCAGCCGCCCGGCCGTGTCCACCAGCACGACGTCCTTGCCCCGTGCCTTGCCGGCCGCGACGGCGTCGAAGGTCACGGCTGCGGGATCGCCGCCTTCCTGGCTCACGATCTCCACCATGTTGCGGTCGGCCCAGATCGCCAGCTGCTCGCGCGCGGCCGCGCGAAAGGTGTCGGCCGCGGCCAGCAGCACCGACGCCCTCTCGCTGGCCAGATGCTTGGTGAGCTTGCCGATCGACGTGGTCTTGCCCGCGCCGTTCACGCCGGCGACCATGATGACCGTCGGGCGGTGCTCGCCGATGACGAGCGTCTTTTCCAGCGGCCGCAGCAACTGCGTGAGCGAATCAGCCAGGATGTTCTTGACTTGCACCGGCCGCGTCGCGCCGCTGGCCTGGACCCGTCGCTTGACTTCGTCCATCAGGTACTGGGTCGCCTTCACGCCCGTGTCGGCCATCAGCAGCGCACTTTCGAGTTCCTCGTAAAGGTGATCGTCGATCTGCGCGCCGGTGAATACCAGGGATATGCTCGATCCGGTCTTGCGCAGTCCGGCACTGAGTTTTTCCAGCCAGCGCTGGCGTTCCGGGGCGACCGCGGCGGGCACCGGGATTTCGATGGCCTGCACCAGCGCGCTGCCGATCAGGCTGCCGCCCTGCGCCGGGGGCGGCGCGGAAACTGGCGCCGCCGGTGGAGGGGCTGGTTTTTTCCTGAAGAAACTGAACATTGCTGCGCTTTTTAGAATCACA
>DATNBX010000122.1:0-18536 GCA_035571795.1 Ramlibacter sp. | reverse complement strand
GGAGTACGGCCGCATCGACGTGATGATCAACAACGCCGGGCTGATGCCGCACTCGCCGCTGGAGCGCCTCAAGATCGACGACTGGAACCGCACGATCGACGTCAACATCAAGGGCGTGCTCCACGGCATTGCGGCAGCGCTGCCGTACATGAAGCAGCAAAAGGCGGGACACATCGTCAATGTCTCCTCCGTCGCCGGCCACAAGGTCGGCCACGGCAGCGCGGTGTACGCGGCCACCAAGCACGCCGTGCTGGCGCTCTCCGAAGGGCTGCGCCAGGAGGTCAAGCCGTACAACATCCGCACCACGGTGATCTCGCCGGGCGCCGTGGCGACCGAGCTGCCGGACAGCGCGACGGAACCGGGCGTCGCCGAGAACCTTCGCAGGTTCTACGACCGTTATGCCATTCCCGCCGATTCGTTCGCGCGCGCGGTCGCCTTCGCCCTCAGCCAGCCCGACGACGTGGACGTCAACGAAATCCTGTTCCGTCCGACGCGCCAGGAAGTCTGAACTGAATTGAAACGAACAACGCCATCGCACGGCTGGAAAGGATTTTTTCAAATGCAAAAGCGCAAACTTGGAAACGGCAATCTGGAAGTCTCGGCCATCGGCCTGGGCTGTATGGGGCTGAGCTACGGCTACGGGCCCGCCACCGACACGCGGGACGCGATCGCGTTGATTCGCTCCGCCGTCGAACTCGGCGTGACCTTCTTCGATACCGCGGAAGCGTACGGCCCGTTCGCCAATGAGGAACTGGTGGGCGAAGCCCTGGCCCCCTTCCGCGACCAGGTCGTGATTGCCACGAAATTCGGCTTTCGATCCGGCAACGCCAATGAAGGCCTGGACAGCCGGCCGGAGCGCATCAGGGAAGTCGCCGAGGCTGCGCTCAAGCGGCTGAAGACCGACCGCATCGATCTTTTCTACCAGCACCGGGTCGACCCCAATGTGCCGATCGAGGACGTGGCCGGCACGGTGAAAGACCTGATCCGGCAGGGAAAAGTCAAGCACTTCGGGCTGTCCGAAGCGGGCGCGGCGACGATCCGGCGCGCCCACGCGGTCCAGCCCGTCACGGCGCTGCAAAGCGAATACTCCTTGTGGTGGCGCGAGCCCGAGCGGGAGATCCTGCCGACGCTCGAGGAGCTCGAGATCGGCTTCGTTCCGTTCAGCCCGCTGGGCAAAGGATTCCTCACCGGCGCGATCGACGAGAACACGGCGTTCGACAGCACCGATTTCCGCAACACCGTCCCACGCTTCAGGCCGGAAGCCCGCAAGGCGAACCAGCTCCTGGTCGACCTGCTCGGCAAGATCGCAGCGCAAAAGCGCGCGACGCCCGCGCAGATCGCACTCGCCTGGCTGCTGGCCCAGAAACCCTGGATCGTTCCGATTCCCGGCACGACCAAGCTGCACCGGCTGAAGGAGAACATCGCAGCTGCGGCCGTGGCACTGGACGCCAACGAGCTTCAGGACATCGACGCCGCCGTCTCGAACATCACCGTGCAAGGGGCCCGGTACTCGCAGGATCGGCAGCAGCTGGTCAACCGCTGATCACGGCCATGCGCAAAGCACTGGAAGCAGCCTTCCTGGTCTGCGCGGCAATCTTCTGCACGGCGTGTGCAACAACGGCCGGCAGCGGCAAACCCGAGCCTCTGGCCATCCAGGAACAAGGCAGTTTCGCCGTCGGCGGCCGTGTGATCACCGACCCCGACGGAAAGACGTTTCACGGCGATCACGCGTTCGTGTCCTACCAGCTGCCCGTCAATGCCAGAAAGCTTCCTCTCGTGCTCTGGCACGGCGCGGGGCAGTCCTCCAAGACCTGGGGGACCACCCCCGACGGACGCGAAGGCTACCAGAACATCTTCCTGCGGCGCCGCTTCAGCGTCTACGTGATCGACCAGCCCCGCCGCGGCAACGCCGGACGCAGCACACAGCCCATGACGATCACGCCCGCCCGCGACGAGCAGGCTTCGTTCAATATCTTCCGGCTCGGAATCTGGCCCGACTACTTCGCCGGCGTGCAGTTCCCGCGCGACTCCGGGGCACTTGACCAGTACTTCCGCCAGATGACGCCCAACACGGGTCCATTCGATCTGGATGTGACCTCCGACGCGGTCGCCGGGCTCTTCCGCAAAATCGGTCCCGGTATCCTGGTGACGCATTCGCAGGGCGGCGGCCCGGGCTGGCTCGCCGCGGTGAAGAGCGCCGATGTCCGCGCCATCGTGGCGTATGAGCCGGGCAGCAATTTCATCTTCCCGCAGGGCGAAGTGCCTGCGCCGATGCCAAGCGCCGGCGATACGCTGCAGGCAGTCGGCGTGCCGCTGTCGCAGTTCATGGCACTCACGAGAATTCCCATCACCGTCATCTACGGGGACAACATCCCTGAGCGGCCGATGGGCAATCCCGGGCAGGACCAGTGGCGCACGCGGCTCGCGATGGCGAAGCTGTGGGCGCAGGCTGTGAACCGGCGGGGCGGCAATGTCACGGTGGTGCACTTGCCGCAACTGGGGATCCGCGGCAACACGCACTTCGCTTTCTCGGACCTGAACAACCTGGAAATCGCCGACCTGCTGTCGAAGTTCCTCGAGAAGAACGGACTGGATTAGCCAGCGACAGGTCAGCGCAACCGCGTGCGGCAATGCGGAGCTCAGCCAGAGCGCGTATCCGCTTCGCTCAACCAGGCATCCAAGCCCCCGCGCAAGGCGCGAGTCTGCGTATAGCCCGCCTCCCTGAGGACGCGGACAGCTTGAGCTGCCGACGCATCGTTCGGGCAGGCGCAATAGACGACGATTGGTGCCGACTTGGGGTGGGCCGCAAGGACCTGAACGACTTGACTGATTGTCGTTGCGACCGCGCCGGGTATGAGGCGAGGATCGGCGAGCCGGGTCGCCTCACCTCGAACGTCGACGACGATGGGAGACGGAGTTTCCTGCAACGCCTGCTGCAACTCGGCGGCACTGATACGCGGTACCTGCAAAGCCCGGGCGGCCGAACGTCGACGCCACCATCTCCATGCGACGTAGGCCGCGCATAAGGCGAAGACAATTCCCGCCGATTGCAATCCATGAGTCAGGACTGTATCGGCCAGGCTCAGTATCCCGTCGCTCAGAAGCATCCCCACACCAATGAGCACGCCGCCGTACAAGGCGCCCCCGATGGCCGTAAGCCCGAGAAACACGGACCACCGGATGCCGAGGGCCCCGGCCAGCGGCGGCGCTACGAGCGAGATCCCCGGGATGAAATGCCCGAGCACCATCGACCACCGTCCCCACTTGGTGAAAGCCAGTTCTGTGCGGCCGACGCAGGTATCCGGCGAAAGCGATATCTTGCAAAGTGCCTTCAGTACGCGACTGCCGAACAGGCGACCCGCGGCGAACCAAACTGAATTGCCCATGAGGGTACCCGCGGTAATTACGAGCACCAGCGTAATTGCACTCGCTTCGCCTTGGCTCACTTGAGCGCCGGCAAGTAGCGCAGTCGGCGTCAATGGCAACGGGATGCCGAGCTCATGGATCACCGTATTGAGCCATAACACCAAGGGAACGTAGCGATCGGATAGCGGCACGGTGCCCGCGATGGTACCTGGAACCGTTGAAAAAAAGGGCAAGCGGCTGCGCGGAATATTTTCCGGTTCCGGGTTGTATGTCATACGCAGGCAGAAGCACTGCGCAACTCATCCACCCCGAAAGGAACCATCATGTCGACAACCCGCACCACCTTCGCGCTGCTCGCCCTTGCGGCCACCCTGGCTGCCACCGCCGCGCAAGCGCAAACCGGCAGGACCCGCGAGGAAGTCAGGGCCGAACTCGCGGAAGCCACCCGCACAGGCAACGTCCTGGCCAACGGCGAGAGCGGCCTCACCCTGCGCGAGCTTTTCCCCCAACGTTATCCCGCGGCCGCCACGGCCTCCGGTTTGACCCGCGCGCAGGTCGTCGGCGAACTCGACGAGGCCAGGCGCAGCGGCGACCTGATGGTCGGCGGCGACGCGGGGCTGCGGCTGAGCGACCTGAATCCGCAGGCCTATCCCGCCAGGCTCGCTGTCGCGGGCAAGACGCGCGCGCAGGTACAGGCCGAACTGCGCGAGGCGATGCGCACCGGCAACCTGATGGCCGGCGGCGAGGCTGGTGTGCTGCTCAAGGACATGTACCCGCAGCGCTATGCCAACGTGAAGCCGGCAACGGACGGCGCCCTGCAGGCCGGCTTGCCTGCCGGCGAGGGGACCGTGCGCTGAAAAAGCGAGCGCAGCGACTCCGGCGGTCGCCGGAGTCGCTGCGCGTCTTCACCGTGAGGCGTATGCACGCATCCTCAAGGACAACCATGAAAACGTTTTCGGTCATTGCCGGGCTCGCATGCCTTTCCACGGCCGCCGCGGCGCAATCCTCGGTTTCGCTTTACGGCGTGGTGGACATCGGTCTGCGCCACGTCAGGAACGGCGATGCCGGCGCCACGACCGTGAGTTCGAACGGCAACAACACCAGCCGCCTGGGCCTGAAGGGCGTCGAGGACCTGGGCGACGGATTGAAGGCCGGGTTCCAGCTCGAGACCGGCCTCTCGCCCGACACGGGCGCTTCTTCCGACCCGGCGCGCTTCTGGAACCGCCGCTCCACGATCAGCCTGACCGGCGGCTGGGGCGAACTGCGTATCGGCCGCGACTACTCGGTGACTTACCTCGGCTGGGAGGATTACGACGTGTGGTCGGACATCGGCATCACCAGTCCCGGCAAGTTCGACTCCTCGCTCGGCACGACGCGCGACACGGCCGTGCGTGCCGACAACCAGGTGGCCTACTTCACGCCCGCCGGGCTCGGCGGCTTTTACGCCCGCGCGGCGGTTGCCCCGGGCGAAGGCATCGCCGGCAAAAAATACACGGCGGCGCGGCTCGGGTACGCGAGCGGCCCCTGGGATGTCTCGGTCACATCCGGCCAGACGACGGTCGCACCGGTCGCCGGCGACGACAAGTTCAAGACGACGGATGTTGGCGCGTCCTACGACTTCGGCTTTGCCAAGGTGTCGAGCTTTTACATCCGCTCGAAGTTCGCCGGCCTGAAAGTCGCGAACGCCTACATCGGCCTGCAGGTGCCGCTCGGGCGCGGACTCGTGCGCGCGTCGTACATCAATTCGAACCTGTCCGGCGTCACCGCTGGCGGCTCGAACACCGACGCCAACGACTCGCACCAGGTCGCCGTCGGCTACCTGTACAACCTGACCAAGCGCACGGCGGTGTACAGCAACATTGCGCGGGTGACCAACAAGGGTGCGGCAGGCATCGCCGTGGACAGGTTTCCGACGCTTGCCGCCGGCCAGAACTCCACCGGCTTCGACATCGGCCTGCGCCATTCCTTCTGATCGAACTGGAACGGCCCGCCAGCGGCTTCGCCACACGCAATTTCCCGAGCATGTCTTTTGGCCGCTGAAAGACCAGCGCGACAGCTCTCAGATTTCAAGACTGTCACTCGACTTGATGAATACGGCGACTGCGACTCGCATGCGGGCTCCGGCCTAGCGAGGTCGGCGTCATTTCGGTGCCAATGCATAGCGCTGCGCCGTCCGCGCCTGGGCGGCGAACATCCAGGCAATCATCAGCAACGCAAGAGCCGACACTGCGAACACCGGGATCGCCGATCTGGCATTGACAACCGCAGCGGCGCCCGCGACTCCCAGGGATTGCCCCATGAAGAGTGACGACGAAAAGAGCGTCACAGCGGTGGCGCGCGCGGCCGGCGCCATCTGCGTTGCGTGTGTCTGCAGGGTGTTGTGCAGCATGTAGAACCCCAGCCCGCCCACCAGGCATGCGGGCAGCGCCCAACCCCATGCGGGCATCATTGCCAGAACGCCGAAGTACAGGCACAGCAGGGTGCCGCCCACCCGGGCCAATCCCGTTTCACCCATGCGGCGCAGCAGCAATCGCGCGCACCGGCTATAGAGCAAACCGCCGAGCCCGTAGAGGACCAGTACGCTGCCCGCCCAGCTCATCGGAAGACCGAACCGGTAGTGCAGGTGCGATGGAAGAAAGGCGAGCCCGCCAAAGACGAACACGCCTTCGAGAAACGCGAAGCCGAGCATCCGGCGTGCCCAGCGCTCCCGTACCACGACGCGCAATGCAAGAGAAAACCCAAGCGGCGGTGCGAAGGAGGCCATTGGGGCGGCGCGGCGGTCCTGCGCTCGCACTTCAAGAAGCATGAGCGCGCCAGCGGCGGCAAATGTCAGTGCCAGCAGCACGAAGGCGCTGCGCCAGCCGAGGGAGTCCGCCAGCACGCCGCCGAGCGACTGGCCGGCGATCAAACCGAGCGTGGTGGCGCCTATCAGTTGCGCCAGCACTTCCTGGCGACGTTGGTAGGGCACGTTGTCGCCAATCCACGCCATTGCCAGTGGAGTCACTCCGGCGGCTGCAATGCCGGAAAGAGCCCTGGCCGCAACCAGGCCACCCAGCGACAGCGCCATCGCGCAGGCTAAGCTACCGACCGTGCAGCTTATGGTTGCGAAGGCGATGACGTTGAACTTCCCATAACGGTCGCCCAGCGGCCCGAAGAGCAGAAGCGCCAAACCGTAGGCCAGGGCAAAGGAGGAAACCGCGTATCCCGCTTCTCCGGTGCTGGCGCTGAACTCGCGGGCCAGTACGGGCAGCATGGGATCGCAGATTCGCAGCGCCGCCATTGTCGCGAACGCTGACACTGAAAGGAGCGTGAGCCGTCGCGCGATCATTCCCGGCGGCGCATGCGGACGTGACCGGCCCGCGCTCTACTCCATGCGGATCTTCGCGCTGTCCACCACTTCCTTCCACCGCCTGATTTCAGAAAGCTGGAACTTGCGAAAGTCGGCTGGCTTGCTGCCGATCGGCATCGCCCCCAACTCGATCATGCGCTTGCGCACGGCGGGCTGCTGCAGGATCGCGGCGACCTCTGTCTGAAGCAGCGAGACTGTCGATTCAGGTGTCTTTGCGGGCGCGAACAGTCCATACCACGCATTCGCCGCATACCCCGGGACACCCGCTTCGGCGACGGTCGGCACGTTGGGCAACGCCAGGCTGCGCGCCGCGTCGCCGACCGCCAGCGCACGCAAGCCGCCGCTTTGGACGTGACTGAGGACCAGTGGAAGGTCCGCGAACATGATCGGGACGCGTCCACTTAGCAGGTCGCTGAGCGCGCCGGCGCTGCCCTTGTAGGGCACATGCAACATCTGCGTCTTGGTCATGTACTTGAACAGCTCGCCGGCCAGGTGCTGCGACGCTCCGACACCGCCCGAGGCATAGTTGTACCGAGCCGGCTCCTTTTCGAGCAGCGCGATCAGCTCCTTGACCGACTTGACCGGAAGCGACGGATGCGTGACCAGCACCAGCGTCACTGCGGCCACTTGGGTGACCGGCTCGAAGTCTTTTTCGGTGTCGTAGGGCATCTGCGGGTAGATCAGGCTGTTGGTGGCGTGCGTCCCGATCGAGCCCATCACCAGCGTATGGCCATCGGCGGGGGACTTGGCCACGCTGTCGGCCCCGATGTTGCCGCCCGCGCCGGCCTTGTTGTCGACGACCACCTGTGCGCTGAGGCGTGTCGTCAAGCCTTCCGCGACGAGGCGCGCCATCACGTCGGTCGAGCCGCCCGGCGCGAACGGGACAACGATCTTCATCGGCTTGCTGGGAAAGGACTGCGCCTGTGCACCGAACGCGACAACGCTGGCGAGCGCCATCAATCCAAATATTCTCAGAAGAAATCGCATCGTTGGGTCTCCGTCTTTTGAATTTCGCTCAGGAGGGCGAGCACGCGCGCGTGCTCGCCTGCCGCGCGCCCTCGTCAATAAACACCGTCTATGACGGCGCCGTTTTCCTTCAGGCGCTTCTGCAAGTCGCGCACCGGCAGGTCGCGGGTCTCCCGCAGGCCGCGCTCGGCGAGCATTGCCGCGGCGGTGCCGGCGGCCTCGCCCATGGCCATGCAGGGCCCCATGGTGCGCGCGGTGCCCATGCCTTCGCGGGTGGCCGACAAACAACGCCCTGCCACCATGACGTTCTTCAGCCGGCGCGGCAGCAGGCAGCCGAAGGGAATGTCGTAGGAGCCGCCGTTGGCGATCGGAATGCGGATCTGCGTGGTGCCCGATTGATGAATATCGACGTGCTGCGCGCCCTTGGCGATCGCGCTCTCCGGGAATTTGCGGCCGCTGACGACGTCTTCCATGGTGAGGACATAGTCGCCCATGATGCGGCGCGTCTCGCGCACACCAACGCGCGGCGCGAGCGCCGCGAACGCGGCCTTGTCGAAGCCGGGCAGGTGCATTTTGAGAAACTCGGAGGTCTTCCACACCTGCTCCATCAACGTCCCGACGGTGCCGCTCAGCACCGCGGTATCGGTGCCGTCGATGTTGCCGCCCACCCGCGTTGCGTTCACGCACACCTCTCGGCGCGCCTTCGACGTGGGCTGGATCATGATCAAGGCGGTGGGTGCGAGGGCGCCCCGGCGGATGGCGTCGCCAAGGAATGGGCCTTCGCTCTTGAAGAAAAGCGAGGGCTGGCCCTGCTCCACCAGCAGGTCCACAAGTTGCTGGTCGGTACGGTTGCCGCGGATGTAGTCGCTCTCGCCCACCGCCAGCGACTCGACGTTGTTCTGGGCGAAATTGAGCAGTGCGCGCGTGTCGACATTGCTCATGCGGAACATCAAGGAAACCGGTTGCAGATCGCCGCTGGCGTCGCTCACCTCGTAGGGCGCTCCGGCCAGCACGGCCAGGTCGCCGTCACCCGAGCAATCGATGAACGTGTCGGCCGTGACGATGGTGCGGCCGCTCTTGTTCACTGCTACCAGGCCGGTGACCACTCCGTCGCGCACCACCACGTCCTCGGCAAAGGTCTGCAGCCAGGGCGTTACGCCGTGGCGCTCCAGAACGCGCATTACCGCGATCTTCATGACCTCGGGGTCCGCGCAAACATAGCAGATCAGGCGCTGGTCATGGATCGGTCCCAGGAAGCCGTCCATCTTCTTGCACTCCGCCAACAGTTCGTCCGAAACGCCGCCGACCACATACTCGCCGCGCGCGTTGAGAACGCCGTCCAGTGACATGCCGCTGAGCAGCTCACCGCCGAGCATGGTCCCCGATTCGATGATCAGCGTCTTTCGCCCGTTCTTGGCTGAGGCAGCCGCCGCGGTGACGCCGGATGCGCCGCCGCCAAGAACGACCACGTCGAATCGAGCCTGATTCAGTCTCTGCGCCATATGCAAACCACTCCTTGCCTGTGAAGACGTCTTTCACGTCGATGACTCGGCCCCAGCATGTTCCACAATGTAGAGTGACACTCCCGGGCGCCGGTATGGAGACGACTGTATGCCCAGTGGTAGACTGCGGTCAACAGTACTCCACATTATGGACAACCAACGCCAGAACGTGTCCGGCACGCAGAGCATCGACCGTGCCGTCCGGCTTCTCAAGAACGTCGCCACTCACAACTCCGGCGGCCTCACGCTGGCGCAGGCGGCGCGCGAGAGCGGGCTGAAGGTGCCCACGGTCCACCGCATTCTCAGTTCTCTGTGCGAACACGGGTTGGCGGTGCAAAAGGGTCCGGGGAAGGAATACTTCCTGGGGCAACTCGCGTATGAATTGGGGCTGGCCGCGAATTGCAACTTCAACCTGCGGGAGCTTTGCGGCCCGGTGCTCGCGCGTCTGAGCCGAACCACGGCCGATACGGTATTCCTGACGACCCGCAGCGGCGCCGACAGCGTGGTGATCGAGCGCAAGGAAGGCAGCTACCCCATCAAGGTGCTGACTCAGATGGTGGGCGAGCGCCGCCCGCTGGGCAGCACAGTGGCCGGCATCGCACTGCTGGCGGCGCTGCCGAACGGGGAAACCGAAGACCTGATCAGCAAGAACCGCAACCGGCTGAGCCGCTATGGATTGCTCTCGGAGGATCTGCTGCGCAAGATGGTCGAACGGGCCCGCAAGCTCGGCTATGCGTTGAACGACGGCGAGCTGCTCCCCGAGGTCGCCGGCATCGGCATGGCGATCCCCACGCGGCTCGGCGCGCCCTATGCCGCGCTGAGCGTCGTAGCGCTCAAGCAGCGGCTAGGCGGCGCGCGGCGCGATGAAGTCGCCGCGCTGCTGAAGGCGGAAGCCGGAAAGTTGAGCGAAACTCTCGCCGGAAGTTGAACCATGGACCAGCCCGAACCTCTTGCTGCGACGCTCTTGCCGCCGGGGATCCGCTCGCGTTTCGTGGAAAACGTCAATGGTTTGCGCATGCATGTGCTCGAAGCGGGCTTCGAGTCAGCGAACCGTCCTTGCCTGCTGCTGCTGCACGGTTTTCCGGAACTCGCTTACACCTGGAGAAAGGTCATGGTACCGCTGGCCGCAGCAGGGTTTCATGTGATCGCGCCGGATCAGCGGGGCTATGGCCGCACCACCGGTTGGGACGGAAACTACGATGGCGACCTTCGCTCCTTCGGGATGCTCAATCTGGTGACTGATGCCCTGGCGCTGGTCTGCGCCCTTGGCCACCGCACAGTGGCCGCTGTGATCGGCCATGACTTCGGTTCGCCGGTCGCTGCCTATGGCGCTCTCATACGGCCGGACGTGTTCCGCTCCATTGTCATGATGAGCTCACCCTTTCCCGGTCCGCCGGCGTTGCCCTTTGGCATTACCGATGGACCTGCGAAGAGAGAACGGGACATCCATGATGCGTTGGCCGCGCTCAGCCCGCCGCGCAAGCACTACCAGCGCTATTACTCCGGGCGCGAGGCCGATGACAACATGCGCCAGGCACCGCAGGGCATTCACGCGTTCTTGCGCGCCTACTTTTACTACAAGAGCGCCGACTGGCCGGGCAATCAACCGCATGTGCTCGGGCAGTTTTCCGCCGAGGCGCTGGCCAAGTTGCCCACTTACTACGTAATGGAGATGGGCAAGGGGATGGCGGAGACGGTGGCGCCGTACATGCCCTCAGTCCAGGAGATCGCTGCGTGTACCTGGATGCCCGACAGCGAGCTTCGCGTGTACAGCGCTGAATTCGCCAGAACCGGTTTTCAGGGCGGGCTGCAGTGGTACCGCTGCGAGTCCAGCGGGCTGAACACGGTTCAGCTTTCGGTCTTCTCCGGCCGTACGATCGACGTGCGCTCATGTTTTGTTTCAGGTAAGAGCGATTGGGGCGCGTTCCAGAAGCCTGGCGTCCTGGAGGCGATGCAGAGCCGGGCCTGTACCCAAATGCTCGGCTGCCATTTTGTCAATGGTGCTGGCCACTGGGTCCAACAGGAGCAGCCCGGTCGAGTCCTCGAGCTCCTCCTGCGGTTCCTGCAGTAGTTCGGTATTTGCCTCACCCGACCTGTGCGCGCATGCGTTTTCGCAGTGCCTGCGGGCCGTTGGTTTCCGCTCTTGGCCGGCTTGTGCGTGCTTCGCTGACAGGCCTCGCCCATTGGTCCCGGCACGACTATTTATGAGGGCGCAACGCCGTCACGTCCGACATTGATCCGATTGGCCTCGTAAGTGCCGTCTGGATTCTTGGTTGCTGCGGTAACGGTGAAATGCGCGGCCGGCTTGAGGTCGTTGGCGCTGCCAGACAGGAACCGCACGATTGGTGTATCAGGTGGGACGATGATCTTCTTTTCGCCGCCCTTGTATTTGACAGTAAGTGTCGAGCCTTGGACGCCAGTGACCACCGGAGGGCCTGCTGTGGAGCCATTGGTCATCGTGCCTTGCGGGACCGGCGCGTACGGCCGATGACCTTCGCCCACGCCTCTCATTTCTTCTGGAAAGATGTGCACCTCCAGCGCTCGTTGAGTCCCGTCTGGCTGGGGCAGCGCCGCGCTGCCCACAAAGGTGCCCTCCTTGATGTCGGATATTGATGCCTTGACGACCGCGACGATCGTGGAACTTGGGGCAAGCATCAATTGCGCTCGGGTGCCGTCGCTCAAGCTGACCGTCAAGCGATTACTATCGACGCTCTCAATGGTGCCCCGAAGCCGCGTAGTTTGAGCTGTCGCCCCAAACCCAACGCAGATAAGTGCTGCTGCGAGCAGCATCCGACTGACCTTGAACATTTGAATTCCTTTCGCAAAAGCGCGTTTGATCGAGAAAGCAGCTTCCGAAACCAACGCTAGACAAAGGATGACTCACCTCTACAGTTGGCTGCAACGGTCGGCCCGCCCAGGAGGGAGCGCCGTGATCATTGATGAATCCTTTTTCAATGGCTGCGCCTTTCGTTCTGGACCGCACCACCCGCATAGCGTTTCACGTATGTTCCAGACCGGGCCCAAAAGGTTCACTCGGCCATGGCGCGACGGTGGTCCGTCTGTCATGGCTGGCCTTCGCGCGCGGACGACTGCTGTCCGTGACCCACAAATATCGGGCGCGCTCGCGCACTTGGTCCAGCAAACGCTTGAATGCAGGGGCGGGCTTGAGATCGTGGCGATGATGGCCGAGTACCGCGATGCGTTCGTCGCGTCGCCACTGGAAGTCGACCAACGTGCCCTCGAAGTCGAATACGACTGTCCGAAAACAAACAGGATACAAAACGCCGCTGATTGAAAACAGCCGAATACAAGTACGCCGGAAAGTGCGAGAACCCGCGGGGCACGCGGCTGCGAGCGAAGCCCGACCGCTCTGCCTCCCGCCATTCGCTCCCGGAGATCACGATGAGCCCGCGTACCGAAATGATCCGAATTGACCGCGCTGCCGCCGGCGGGCCGCGGCTGGAGCCACTTCGTCCCGGCTACCAGGAGCGCGCCATGGGCAATCCAGCGCTGCCACGCCCCGAGGCCGGCCAGGGACTTCGCGCCTGGTCCATGGTGTGCGCCTGCGCCGTCATGGTCGCGATGGGATTCGGCGCCATCGTCAACATGGCCGTGTTCCTCACTCCGCTCGCGGCGGAGTTCGGCTGGTCGCGCGGCGACCTGTCCCTTGCGTATTCGCTTGTGACCATCGGTACCGGCACGGGCGGGATCTTCATGGGCCATTTCGCCGACCGCATCTCCATCCGGAAAGTCGCCCTCTGTGGCGCCATCGTTCCCGCGGCGATGCTGCTGGGCCTGTCGCAGCTGCACAGCACCGGCGAACTCTATTTCTACCATGCGGTCATGGGGCTTTTCGGCCTCGGCGCGATCATGGCGCCCATGAACACGGTCGCGGGCCTCTGGATGCCGCGCAATCCCGGACTCGCCATCGGCATAGTTTCGGCAGGGGGCGCGTTCGGGCAAGGCGTGATCCCCTTCATCGCCCGCCAGCTGATCCTGGTGGATGGCTGGCGCCACGCCTACATGGGCATGGCCCTGCTGCATCTCGCGATCATGCTGCCGCTCGCGCTACTGCTGCGCAATGCAGAAGCACCCACGACGGCGCGGGTTGCCGCGCCGCAAGCCAAAGCCTACGCCGTGCCGCGCCATGTGCTCATAGGACTGCTGTGCGTGGCCGTCGTGTTCTGCTGCATGTGCATGGGCACCCCGATCGTGCACGTGGCGGCCCTCGGTGCCGATCGCGGCCTGCTGCAGCGTGAAGCCGCGGGCCTGCTGACGGTGATGATGTTGTGCGGTATGGCCGGCCGCATCGGCTTCGGAAAGCTCGCGGACCGCTTGGGCAACCTGAAGGCCTACATCGGCGCGTCGGCGGGGCAGACGGCACTGGCGTTTCTGTTCCCGCTGATGACGGGCAAGACGGGCCTCTACCTGCTGTCGGGCCTCTTCGGGCTGGTGTTCAGCGGCGCCATGACAGCATTCATCCTGTGTGCACGTGAATACGCGGACCCCCGCCGCAGCGGGCTGGTCATCGGGACCGTCATGTTCTTTGCCTGGGTGGGAATGGCCGCCGGCGGGTGGCAGGGGGGCGTCTTCTACGATCTTTGCGGCAGCTACGGCGTCTCGTTCGCCAATGCTTCGCTGAGCGGAGTGGCCAACCTCCTGGTGCTCGCGCTGCTCTATCGGTTCACCGTTGGAGCGCACGCCTCGAGTCGGATGGATCGCGTTGCAGAAGGGGTTGGGAGATGAGGTACGGACACATCCTGGGGACGATCGGTCGCACACGGTGGGTCAACCTGATGAGTAGAGCCCGCATACAAGCGGCCAGCACTGTTGCATTGGCTTGCGATTCGTTGGGCACCGGACATGAGAATTCAAGCCGTGACTTCAGTCTGGATCCGACGCCTCGCCATCGCCGTCGGCGCGCTGGTATTGCTGCTCGGCGTCGCCGGCGCAGTACTGGTGGCGACCTTCGACGCCAACCGCTACAAGGCGCTGGCGATCGAGTGGATGAAGAGCGAGCACCAGCGCACGCTTCAAATCGACGGGCCCATCAAGCTCTCGTTCTTCCCGCGGTTGTCGGTGCAGGTTTCCAAAGTCCGGCTTTCCGAGCATGGCCGCAACGACGAGTTCGCGGCCATCGGCGAAGCGGCGCTCGCCGTGCGGGTGCTCCCGCTGCTGCGCAAGCAGCTCGTGATCGGCCGCGTCAGCGCGCGTGACGTGCAGGCGAACTTCCTGCGCGACGCGGCAGGCAAGCGCAATATCGATGACCTGGTCTCGAGCAACGCGGCGCCCAAGGCCGACGCCAGCGCCTCCCCGTCCGGCACACCCGCCCTGCAATTCGATGTCAGCGGCGTAGAGTTCAACAATCTGCGCCTGCACGTGCGCGACGAGATGGCCAAGCTCGCAGGCGACTTCTCCGTCGTGTCCTTTTCTTCCGGCCGCCTGGCGAATCAGGCCGAGTCGCCCGTGTCGCTGAACCTGACTGCGCAACTGACCCAGCCGGAGCTGCTCAAGCTCGCGGTCGATGGCGACACGACACTCAAGCTCGATCTGGACCGCAACTCGGTGGCCTTGTCGCGCATGAAGATCGACGTCACGGGTGAAACCGCAGGAGTCAAGGCACTGTCGCTGGCGCTCGAAGGGGCGCTGGCCTGGGACGGCGGCGCGTTGCACGCCGGGCCATTGCACCTCGCGCTGAAGAGCGCGACGCTTGGAACGACGTCGCTGACCCCGTCGACCCTGCAGGTCAGCCGCGCGCTGCTGAATCCGGCCGGCAAGCGCCTGGAACTGGAGTCACTGGACGTTGCGCTCACCGGCCGCCGAGGCGCCGACCCGTTCGAAGTGTCGCTCCGCTGGCCGCGGCTCGCCGTCGACGGGCGCAAGCTCGAGGGCAGCCCGCTAACTGGGCGGGTCAAGATCGCCGGGCAAAGCGCGCTCGAAGGCCAGATCCGTTCGGCTGCGCCCACCGGCAGCTTCGACGCGCTGCGCGTTCCAGGGCTAGAAGTGACGCTCGCCGGCAGCTCGGGGCAGCGCAAGATCGACGGCAGCGTGAAGACCGATATGCTGGTCGATGCCGGTCGCCGCGCCGCAACTTTCGAGCGCCTCGACGTGCACGCTACCCTCGCCGATCCGGGCCTGCAGCCGCTGAAACTGGTCGTGCAGGGCAGCGGCGGCGCCGATGCCAAGGCCGCGACATGGAAGCTGAACGGATCGATCAACGCCAACCGTTTCGAGACGAGCGGCCAAGCCGCGTTGGCGGGCAAGGTGCCCGAGATCAAGGCGACGGCCCGCTTCGACGACCTCGACGTGAACACGCTGTTGGCGCCGGGCAAGCCGGTCCCGGCCGCCCCCCGGTCCACTGCGCCGGCCGAAACGCCGGTCGCTCTCGACGGCCTGAAAGCCGTCAATGGACAGTTCGCGCTCGACGCCGCGGCGCTGGCATTCCGGCAGTACAAGCTGGCCGATGCCAAGGTCAATGCGACGCTGGACAACGGCATGCTGCGCGTGCCCCGGCTCAGCGGGCGAGCTTGGGGCGGCAACTTCCAGGCCAGCGGCAGCGCCGACGCGAGCAGCCATCGCGTGGCCATCCGGCTCGACGCAAAGGGCGTCAACGTGAACGCGCTGTTGAAGAACGTGGCCGACAAGGACCTGCTGGAAGGCACGGGTCACGTGGTGGCGGACCTCAATTCGAGCGGGACGAGTGTAGGGGCGCTGCGCTCCAATCTCGCGGGAACGGCCGCGCTGGACGTGCGTGACGGCGCCGTCAAGGGCATCAACCTCGCACGTTCATTGCGCCAGGCGCAGGCGGCCTTGTCACTCAAGCAGGACGCCGTCGCCCACTCAAGCGGCGTCGAGAAAACCGACTTCTCGGAGTTGCGGGCCAGTGCGCGCATCGCCGGCGGCGTGGCACGCAGCGACGACCTCGACCTGAAGAGCCCGTTCTTGCGGATCGGCGGTGCGGGCCTCTTCGACATCGGCCGGGGCCGGATCGATTACACCGCGCGAGCCAAGCTGACGACGACAGCCGCTGGCCAGGGCGGCACCGGGCTGGAGGCGTTGCGCGGCATCGAGGTACCGGTCGCATTGTCGGGCCCGTTCGATGCCATCGACTGGAAGATCCAGTGGTCGGGCGTAGCCGAAGCGGCGATGCGCAACAAGCTCCAGGAAAAGCTCGCCGGGTCGATCGGCGCGAAGCTCGGCGCGCCACCATCGAGCGCCAATGCCGCCTCGGCTCCGACGCAGCCGAAGGACGTGCTCAAGGACACGCTGAAGGGGCTGTTCAAATAGTCAATGTCCCTGCCTAATACGCCGCGTCCGGATACCGGCTGCCGTACCCGCTCGGATTGAGACTCTGCCAACGCCACGCATCGGCGCACATCTGTTCGAGCGAGCGTTTCGCGCGCCAGCCCAAGCGCCGCTGCGCCAGGCTGGTGTCGGCATAGCACTGCGCGATGTCGCCCGGGCGGCGCGGCACGATTTCGTAGGGCAAACGCTGTCCGGTCGCCGCTTCGAAAGCGCGCACGACTTCCAGCACACTGTGGCCGCAGCCGGTGCCCAGGTTGACGTTCAGGTTGTGGCCCTCTTCCAGCAGGGCCTTCAACGCGGCGACATGGCCTTCGGCCAGGTCGCACACATGGATGTAGTCGCGCACGCCGGTGCCGTCGGGTGTGGGGTAGTCGCCGCCGAACACCTGCAGGTAGGGCCGCTGGCCCGATGCGACCTGCGTGATGTACGGCATCAGATTGCTCGGCGTGCCGGTGGGGTCCTCGCCGATCAGGCCGCTGGGGTGAGCGCCCACCGGATTGAAGTAGCGCAGCACCGCGACGCGCCACGACGGCCGGGCCATGCACTGGGCCGCCAGAATGTCTTCGATCACCACCTTGGTGTGGGCATAGGGATTGGTGTGGCGGCGCGGAAAGTCTTCGGCGATCGGCACACTGGCCGGCTCGCCATACACCGTGGCGCTGCTGGAAAAAACCAGCGTGTGGCAGCCGACCGCTTCCATGGCCTGCAACAGGCTCACGGCGCCGACCAGATTGTTCTGGTAGTACTTGAGCGGCTGGGCGACGCTCTCGCCTATCGCCTTGTCGCCGGCGAGGTGGATGACGCCGGTCACCTGATGCCGCCGCAGCACGTCCTGCACGAAGGCCGTGTCCAGCACGTCGCCGGATTCGCAGAGCACGGGCCGCTCCGTGATGGCGCGCAGGCGCTGCAACACGGCCCGGTGGCTGTTGGAGAAGTTGTCCAGGATGATCGGTGCGTACCCGGCCTCCATCAGAGCCACGAAAGTGTGGCTGCCGATGTAACCCGAACCGCCGGTCAGAAGAATGTTCATAAAGAGGATTCGCAGATGTGAAGTCCTCTAGGCCGCGGCCCCACGCTCGCGGCGCAGCGTCTGCGCGGCGAGCCTGAGCGTGCGCGCAATGAACAACGGATTGCCGATGACATAACGCCTGAACAGGCGCCGGGGCTCCAGCGCCAGCCGGAACAGCCATTCGAAGCCGGCGCGGCGCACCCAGAGCGGCGCCCGCGAGGTCTTGTTGCCAAGAAAATCGATGATCGCTCCGCCGCAAATGATGAGACACGGAAAGCCGACCGCCGCGCGCAGTGCGACGGCGACCTCCTCCTGCCTGGGCATGCCCATGCCCAGCACGATGACTGCGGGCCGGTGGACAGCAGCCAGTCGCACGTAGGACGTGGTGTCGAGAAAGCCATGCGCGCCGATGCACCGCGCGCCCGGGGCGATGCGCGCAGCCACGGCCGCACGCGCGTTGGCGAGATAGGGATCCTGCGTGCCGAACAGCGCGATCGTCCTGCCGCCGTATTGCCGCAGGATCTTGGGAATCAGGTCGGTTCCGTTCAGGTTCAGCCCCGGCGGCTGGCTCAGCAGCCGCAGCAGGATGGCCATCCCGACGCCGTCGCGCAGCAGCAGGTCGGCCGAGACCAGCGCGTTGAAGAACTTCATGGAGACAGCAGCCGCGTTCATGGCATGCGCGTTCACGAATGCCAGGATCCGCGGCTCGCCCGGCCCGATCAGCCAGGCAAGCAGCTGCTGCTCGCCGCGCATCGACTGCACTCGCACCATGCCCTTGACGAGCTCCAGCCAGCGGGACTGCCAGTCGCCCCGGTCAGCGGTAAGCGGCGTCATTGGCCGGCGCGCCGTTAAGCACCGCCCCCACAACGGTTACGCCGAATTGCCGCAGGTCCTCTGTCAGCCGGGCCAGGCGCGGCACTGAACTGCGGTCGCGGCATGCCAGCATCAAGGCGGCTCCCGCCCGCGCCGCGACCGTGCCGGCGTCGGCGCAGGTGCTCGCCGCCGGAGTGTCCATCAGGATGACTTCATAGCTCGAGCG
>DATNBX010000121.1:0-3522 GCA_035571795.1 Ramlibacter sp. | reverse complement strand
TCGCTGTGGCATCGCCGCCAGGGCCAGCGCAGCGACCACGCCTGGTTGCGGCTGGCGGTGGCGGCTGCGTCCCAGAAGGCCTTCACTGGCGAAGGGCGCTGAGCCGGTTCCCCCTACTGCGGGAGAGCGCGCTTGCGCCGCGGCGCAAAGCTGGTCATGCTTTCGCCTCCGATCCTTCCCGAGGAACATCCATGACCAGTCAATCGACCACACCACGCCGCCGCCGCATATTGCAAGTCCTGGCCGCGGGCGCAGCCAGCGTTTCACTGCCGTCGCTGGCTGCCTGGCCGGACAAGCCGATCAAGATCGTCGTGACGTTCCCGGCCGGCGGCGCCAGCGACATCGTCGCGCGCGTGATGGGCGAGCACCTGGGCCACAAGCTGGGCCAGGCGGTGGTCGTGGACAACCGCCCCGGCGCCGGCGGCAGCATCGGCGGCCTGCTGGTAACGCAGGCGCCGCCCGATGGCTACACGTTGATGCTGTCCAACTCGACTCCGATCTCCATCGGTCCGTTCGCGCTGGAGCGGCAGCCGTACGACCCGGTGGAGGGCTTCACCCATATTGCGCTGATCGGCAGCGCGCCTTGCGTCGTGATGGCCAACCCGAAAGCCGGCCTCAAGACCATGGCCGACCTGGAGGCCGCCGCCAAGAAAGCCGGCCGACTGGATTTCGGCTCGGGCGGGCCGGCATCGATCGGCCATATCTACGGCGAGCTGATGAAGAACACCTTGGGCTTGAACATGGTCCACGTGCCCTACCGCGGCGGCGCGCCGATGACCACGGACCTGATCGCGGGCGTGGTGCCGGTCGGCATCGACGTGCTCACTGCGTTCGTGCCCTATTTCAAGGCGGGTCAGCTGGTGCCGCTGGCCGTCACCTCGACCACCCGTTCGCCGCTGGTTCCCGATGTTCCCAGCATCGTGGAGGCGGGGTATCGCACATTGGTGCTGGACAACTTCTTCGGCCTGTCGGGTCCGGCCCGAATGCCAGCCGACGTGGTGAACCGGCTGAACGCGGCCTGCAACGAGATTCTGGCGCAGGCCGACATTCGCAAGAAAATGGACGAGCTGGCCATCACCGTGACGCCGGCGACGCCGGCAGCCTTTACTGCATTCGTGAAGCAGCAGGTCGGGCAACTCGGCCCCGCGGTCAAGGCGGCCGGAGTGCGTCTGTAGCGTCCCGTCCCGGCCCGATGAAATTCCAGCTGCTCTCCGACCTGCACCTGGAAGTCCATCCGCATTACTGGCCACAGCCGGCGCCCGAGGCACAGCTGCTGGTGCTGGCCGGCGATATCGGCTCGTACCAGGGCGGCAGCCAGCTACCCGGCGATGACTTCGGGCTCGAGCGCTTTTCGCCCAGGCTGGGTTGGCCGGTCCCGGTGCTGTATCTGCCCGGCAACCACGAATACGACAACCTCGATTTCGATGCGGCGCATGCGCGCCTGCGCGCAACATGCGAGCGCCTCGGCATCACCTGGCTCGAACGCGAAGTGGTGACACTGGACCGGGTGCGCTTTGTCGGCACGACTCTATGGGCCGACTTCGACGCGCTGGTCACCGACAGCGATCGCACGGATGAGGTGCGCGTGCTGAAGAAGCGCGGCAAGGCGTTTCGCGCCGCCAATTTCTATCTGCGCAAAACCGCGACCACGCGAGCGGGCGAGCCGATGCTGGCTCCGCAGTGGCGCGAACAGGCGCTGGTGTGTGAGCACTGGCTGCGCCGTGCGCTGGCCGAACCGTTCGATGGCACGACAGTGGTGGTGACGCACTTCGCGCCCAGCCTGCGCAGCGCCGATCCGCGCTACGGCCTCACGCCCGGCACCGCGGGTTTTTGCAACTCGCTCGACGAACTGCTGCCGCTGGCACGACTCTGGCTACATGGCCACCTGCACTGCCAGCAAGACTACATCGCCGGCGGTTGCCGTGTCGTGGCGAATACGCTGGGCTACGCAGCCCGCGGTGAGCAGAAAGGCTTTCGTGAGCAACTGGTCCTGGAAGTTCCGCTGCCTTGAACTGGTGCGCGTGGGCGCCTCATTGCGGTGCGCGCTCCATGCAGCGGATCTCGAACGATGCAGCAGCAGTCGAACGACTCACTTCCGCGTACATCTGTCCGCAGGACTTTACAAGCCGGACGTGAGGCCGAAGGGCTCCCCATGGAACACTGGCTGCACTCACTGCGGAGGCCCTGTATGACAAGAACAATCTGGACTCCTACTTTGGCATGGCTGGCAGCCGTGACGGCGGCGCTCGTGCTCGCTTTGGCTGCGCCCAACGAGTCCAACTTCCTCGGCCAGCTGCCCAGGCTCAGCGTGAAACGGCTGGACCAGCAGCGCGTCGTGTTGCCGCAAGAACTGCCGGCGCCGCGCACGCTGGCGCTGGTGGCGTTCCGCTCCAGCCAGCGCGAGGAAATCCGCAGCTGGATCGAAGGGTTGCGGCTGGATCAGGACGACTCGATCGCCTGGTTCAAGATGCCGGTGCTGAAGGATCCGGGAAGCGAAAGCGCGCGCAGCGATATCGAGAGCGTTCTGCTGGCGAGGCATCCCGCTGACATCGACCGCTCGCGCCTGGTGCCGGTGTTTACCGACCGCGACGCTTTCATCCGCGCCGCTGGCCTGCCGGGCAACGAGCACGCCTGGGTGCTGGTGCTCGATCGGGAGGGCAAGGTGCTGGCGCGTGCCGAAGGCCGCTTCGACCAGGACAAGGCGCAGGCTCTGCGCGAAACGCTAATGGCAGTGCGGAACTAGACGGCCGCCAGGGCAGCGCTGGCGGATCGCGTCAGCGCCGCCGTCATGGCATCGAGCACCTCGGACTCGAGGTTCCAGCAATGCCAGAACAGCTGGATCGGCAGCGCGTGCGACGGCGCGATATTCACCAGCAGCCCCTGTTCCAGCAGGTCGCGCGCCAACAGCTCGGGCACCACGCTCACGCCCCAGCCGGCCAGCACTGCGCGCACCTGCCCTTCGGAGCTGGGCACGAACAGCTGGTTGAGCGACACGTGCTTGAGGCCGAAGGCATGGCCGACGAACTCGCTTTGCATATCGTCCTTGCGGTTGAACGCGACGAACGGTACATCGCGGAAATTGTGCTGGCTCAAACCCGTGGGGAAATGCTCGCGCGCGTATTGGGCCTGGGCGACCGCCACATACGGCATCGCGCCCAGCGGCACCACCTTGCAGCCGCGCAGCGCCTGCTTCAGTGTCGTGACGCAGCCCAATACCTGGCCTTCGCGCAGCCACTCCTGGGTAAAGTCCTGGTCGTCGGTAATGATCTCCATCGGCAGCCGCTGGCGTGCGAGCTCGTCCAGCGCGGGCAGCGCCCAGGTGGCGATGCTGTCGGCATTGACCGCGATCGAAATGCGCTCCTCCTCGCGCGTGCCGCCGATGGAACTGGGCGCCAGCTCCTTGAGGTCGCGTTCGAGGTCGGCGCGCAAAAGCCGCAATTGCTTGGTGTGCTTGAGCAGCAACTGGCCGGCGCAGGTGGGCTTCAGCGGACGGCTGCGCACGATGAGGACCGTGCCGACATG
>DATNBX010000120.1:0-24051 GCA_035571795.1 Ramlibacter sp. | reverse complement strand
ACCTTGTACGGTGCGCTGACGATCGACAGTTCCTCGAAGGGCACCACCTGACTTTCGCCGCCGATGAAGATGCGCACGCCGGCGGCCTGGCTCGAGATGTCGAGCAGGCGCATCAATTGCGTCTTCTGTTCGAACAGCTCGAAGGCGCGGCGCAGGTGGCTCATGTCGCTGGAGAAATCGCTCACGGACAGCAGGTTGCGCTCGCCGGATATCACCACTTCGTCCTGCTCGCTCATTGCGTCCGTGCTGGCCTGCACCGCCGTCTGCATCAGCGTGGCGATTTCGCTGCGCAGTTTCTCCACCTCGCTCTTCAGGCGTTCGCGCACCTGCTCGATCGCCATGCCGGCGTAGTTGGCGTTCAGGTAGTTGGCCGCCTCGATCAGTTCCGCCTGCGTGTAGTCGGATTCGGTGAACACCACGCGGTTCTGCACGTCGCCGTCGGGCGAGACGATGATGACCAGGTAGCGCCGCTCCGACAGGCGCAGGAACTCGATGTGCCGGAACACCGACGAGCGGCGCGGCGCCATCACGACGCCGACGAACTGCGACAGGTTCGACAGCAGATGCGCCGCGTTGGCGATGACCTTATGCGGCTGGTCCGCCGCCAGGCTGGGCGTTGCCATCCCATCGCGCTGCACCGTCAGCATGGTGTCGACGAACAGCCGGTAGCCGCGCGCCGTGGGGATGCGCCCGGCCGAGGTGTGCGGGCTGGCGATCAGGCCCATGGCCTCCAGGTCGGACATCACGTTGCGGATGGTGGCGGGCGACAGCTCCAGCCCCGAAGCCCGCGACAGGGTGCGCGAGCCGACCGGCTGCCCTTCGGCGATGTAGCGCTCGACCAGGGCTTTCAACAACAACTTGGCACGGTCATCGAGCATGATCAGGGCCTGCTAGGCTGTTTGCGAATTTTAATGATGTAATTTGCCAATGAAATCCCAATTCCGCCAGGTGGCCCTGATCGGCAAGTACCATGCCGCGGTCTCGGGATCGGCGGCCGCTTCCACCCGTGCCGCCCTGGACGATATTGCCCACTTCCTGAACTCGCAAGGCTGCGAGGTCATATTCGAGCGCGAGACTGCGGCCAGTGCCAGCATCACAGGGTACACGACCCTGGACGTTCCGGCCATCGGCATCCGCTGCGACCTGGTCCTGGTGGTGGGCGGCGACGGCACGATGCTGGGCATCGGCCGGCAGCTGGCGCGCCACGGCGTGCCCCTGATCGGCATCAACCAGGGGCGGCTTGGCTTCATCACCGACATCCCGCTGGACAAGTACCGCGTGACGCTGGAGCCGATCCTGCGCGGAGAGTATGAGGAGGACCACCGCAGCCTGATGCATGCCAAGGTCATGCGCGACGGTCACTGCGTGTTCGACGCGCTGGCCATGAACGACGTCGTCGTCAACCGGGGCGCCACCGCGGGCATGGTCGAGCTGCGGGTCGAGGTCGACGGGCACTTCGTGGCCAACCAGCGCTGCGACGGCCTGATCATCGCGTCGCCCACGGGTTCCACGGCCTATTCGCTCTCGGCCGGCGGGCCACTGCTGCATCCGTCCACCCCGGGCTGGGTCATCGTGCCGATCGCGCCGCACACGCTGTCGAATCGCCCGATCGTCCTGCCCGACGCTTCGGAGATCACGATCGAGGTGGTTTCCGGCCGCGACTCCAGCGCCAATTTCGACATGCAGTCGCTGGCCTCGCTGCTGCACGGCGACCGCATCAACGTGCGGCGTTCGAACCACCGGGTGCGTTTCCTGCACCCGCGCGGCTGGACTTATTTCGACACGCTGCGCCGCAAGCTGCACTGGTACGAATGACATGCCGCTGAAACGCATCACGCTGCGCGACTTCGTCATCGTCCGGGAGCTCGAGCTCGACCTGGACAGCGGCTTCAGCGTGCTGACCGGCGAGACCGGGGCGGGCAAATCCATCCTCATCGACGCGCTGCAGCTCGCGCTGGGCGCCCGTGCCGAGGCCGGCGTCGTGCGCGAAGGCGCGGCGCGCTCCGACATCAGCGCCGAGTTCGACCTGCCGCCGGCGCTGGCGCCCTGGCTGGAAGAAGCCGGCTTCGAAACCGAAGACAGCCTGCTGTTGCGCCGCAGCGTCGACAACCAGGGCAAGAGCCGCGCGTGGATCAACGGCAGCCCGGCCACGGCGACGCAGTTGCGCGAACTGGCCGACCAGCTCGTCGATATCCACGGCCAGCACGCCTGGCAAAGCTTGACGCGCGCCGATGCGGTGCGTGGCCTGCTCGATGGCTACGCGGGCGTGACGACCGACGCGCTGCAACAGCTATGGCAGCGTTGGCGCGCCGCGCAAAGGACACTGGCCGAGGCCCGGGCGGCGCAGGATTCGCTGCAGCGCGAACGCGAACGGCTGGCGTGGCAGATCGGCGAGGTGGAAAAGCTGGGGCCGGGCGCCGATGAATGGGACGAGCTCAACACCAGTCACACGCGGCTGTCGAACGCGCAGTCACTGCTCGAAGCGGCACAGGGCGCAATCGAGGCTTTGGAAGCCGACGAAGCCGGCGCAACCTCGCGGCTGTCGCAGGCGCAGGCAGCGCTGCAGGCCCAGGTGCATGTCGAGCCGGCCTTCGCCGAGCTCGCGCAAGTGCTGGCCTCCAGCCTGGCCCAGGCCGAGGATGCGGCGCACTCGCTGCACGCCTACCTGCGCAAGACCGAACTCGATCCGCAGCGGCTGGAGGAGCTGGACGCGCGCATGTCGCTGTGGATGTCGCTGGCGCGCCGCTACAAGCGCACTCCGCCCGAGCTGCCGGGCCTGCTGGCATCGTGGAAGCAGGAACTGGCCAAGCTCGACGCCGCCGCCGACCTGGCCACACTCGAAGCTGCCGAGAAGGACGAGGCCGATGCCTACATGAGCGAAGCCCGGGCGCTGTCGAAGGCCCGCACCAAGGCCGCGCCGCAACTGGCCAACGCTGTCACGCACGCCATGCAAGGGCTGGGCATGCAGGGCGGGCGCTTCGAAGTCGCCGTGCACAAGTCGGACCAGCCGGCGCAAAGCGGGCTGGAGGAAGTCGGCTTCCTGGTGGCCGCGCACGCGGGCAGCACGCCGCGGCCGGTCGGCAAGGTGGCCTCGGGCGGCGAGCTGTCGCGCATCGCGCTCGCGATCGCCGTCACCACGAGCCGGCTCGGCACCGCGCAGACGCTGATCTTCGACGAGGTGGATGCCGGCGTCGGCGGCTCGGTGGCCGAAACCGTGGGCCGGCTCATGAAGCAATTGGGGCGCGATCGCCAGGTGCTCGCCGTGACGCACCTGCCGCAAGTGGCGGCCTGCGCCGACCATCACCTGGTGGTGGCCAAGCAAACCGATGCCTCGGGGCCGTCCAGCACCGTGGCGGCCGTCCAGGGCGAGCACCGCGTCGGCGAGGTCGCCCGCATGCTGGGCGGCGAACGACTGTCCGGCACCACGCTCGCGCATGCAAAGGAGATGCTCTCCGGCGCCGGAACACCGATGCAACCATGACGCTCGAGCTCGTCCTGATCACCGGCATGTCGGGCTCCGGCAAGTCCGTGGCCCTGCGGGCGCTCGAGGACGCCGGCTACTACTGCGTCGACAACCTGCCGCCCGAGCTGCTGACGTCATTCGTGGCCCTGGAACAGCAGGCCAGCGCCCAGCGCGTGGCGATCGCGATGGACGTGCGCAGCGCCACGTCGCTGCCGCTGGTGCCTCAGCAGCTGCGCGAATTGACGCGTCAGGGCGTGCTGGTGCGCCCGCTGTTCCTGGATGCGACCACCGACACGCTGGTACGGCGCTTTTCGGAAACACGGCGGCGGCATCCGCTGTCGAGCAACCGGCCCGGGGCGCAGGCCAGCGACCTGGCGCACGACCGCCAGCATGCGCTGGTAGACGCGATCGAACTCGAGCGCGAGCTGCTGGCCGCCCTGCGCGAGCAGGCCCATGTGATCGACACCAGCGTCATCCGGCCATCGCAGTTGCAGGCTCACGTCAAATCGCTGCTGTCCGCGCCGATCAGCCAGCTCACGCTGGTGTTCGAGTCGTTCGCGTTCAAGCGCGGCATCCCGGTCGATGCGGATTTCGTCTTCGACGTGCGCATGCTTCCCAACCCGCATTACGAACCCGCGCTGCGCAACCTGACCGGCCGCGACCCGGCCGTCGTCGCGTTCCTCACGCAGCACGCGGACGTGGAGCGGATGTTCAGCCACATCGAGCACTTCCTGAACCACTGGCTCGAGCCGCTGGCCCGCGACCACCGCAGCTACGTCACGGTGGCGATCGGATGCACGGGCGGCCAGCACCGGTCGGTGTTCCTGGTGGAAAAACTGGCCGAGTCCTTCGGCCAGCGCTGGATCACGCTGAAGCGGCACCGGGAGCTGGAGCCGGGTTAGCCATTTCCTCCAGCAGCCGCCGGATCGGCGCCGGCAACCCCAGCCGCGGCCACTCAGTACTGGCGAACCAGGCCCCCTCGCGGCCGCGCAGGGCGGCCGGCGGCAGCTGCGCCGCCACCGGATGCAAGTGCAGATCCTTGTGCGTCAGCACGTGCAGGAACGGCGCCTGGTCCTGCAGACGGGCCCTGGCGCGCGGCGGCAGCGCGGCCTGCAGCGCATCGCGGCTTTCGAACACGGGCAGGCAATGCAGGCCGCCCCAGATTCCCGCAGCCGGCCTTTTCTCCAGCCAGACCGAGCCATCGCATGCCTGCGCGCGCAGGAGCCACAGCACCTGCCCGCTGCGCTTGAGCGTCCTGGTCTTGATGGGGTAGTCTTCGGGCGCGCCTTCGCGGCAGGCGACGCACAGTTCGCGCACCGGACAGATAAGGCAACTTGGATTGCGCGGCAGGCAAACAGTGGCTCCGATGTCCATCAGTCCCTGGGTGTAGCGCGGCATCGATTGCTTCACCGCACGCTGCGGCAACAGCGATTGCGCCAGGTCCCACAGCTTGCGTTCGTTGCCCGCCAGTCCCAGGTCGGCGCGAAATCCCAGCACGCGCGTGAGCACGCGCTTGACGTTGCCGTCCAGGATCGCGACGCGCTCGCCGAAGCAAAGCGATGCGATCGCGGCGGCAGTCGATCGGCCGATCCCGGGCAGTGTCCGCAGCGCCTGCGCAGTGGCCGGAAATTCGCCGCCATGCAGCGCCACGACATCACGGGCGCAGCGGTGCAGGTTGCGCGCGCGGCTGTAGTAGCCCAGACCGCTCCACAGCGCGAGCACCTCGTCCAGTTCGGCCGCGGCGAGCGACCTCACATCGGCAAAGCGGGCGACAAAGCGCGAGTAGTAGTCGAGCACCGTCGCCACCTGCGTCTGCTGCAGCATGATTTCGGACAACCAGACGCGGTAGGGGTCGCGCGTGTTCTGCCAAGGCAGGCCGTTGCGGCCATGCGCGCGCTGCCACCGCACGACGCGGACGGCGAAAGTCATGCCCTTTGCAGCAGGGGCTCGGCGAGTTCGTTGGCGGCGCTATCGAGCGGTTCGACCAGATGGGTGGTCAGCTCGGTGAGCTTGGCGTCGAGCTCGTTGAGCAGTTCTTCCTGCGCCTCGATCTCGCCGATGCGGTCGTCCAGGCCGCTGGCGGCCTGCTGGATTCGCTCGATCGCTTCGATGCGGCGCGCGAAGTTGCGGCGCCGCTCGCGCAGCTGGGCATCGAGCTGCGCCGCCGCCGACTTGTTCCACAGCTCCACTTCGCCCAGCGCCGACTCGTAGACCACGCGCAGGCGCGTCGCCAGCGCCCGCACCAGCCGGTCGGCAAACTCGGGCTGCGCCAGCCGGAACGTGTTGGCCACGCCCAGGTACTGGTTGTGGCTGCGCTCCACCAGGTCCAGGTCGCGCTCGTAACGCGCCAGGTCGGGCTCGCGCGGCGCCTGCAGCGAAAAGCCGTATTCGGCATTGAGCTGGCGGAAGGTGCCGGTCAGCATCGACTGGATCTCCGCGCTGGTCGCTTGCGCGGTGCGCAGGCCGGTGCGCAGGCGCTCGAAGGTCTGCGAGTAGGCCTTCTTCACGCCCAGCTTGATGCCGGGCTGGCGCAAGGCCTTGGTCAGCTCGCGCATCTCGGCTTTGAGCGAGGCGGTGCCCAGCAGGTCGAACACTTCCCGCAGCAGCTTCAGGTGGACCGAGCGCACGGCGTGGATCTTCGCGCCGCTCACGTCGAAGTCGTCCTGCTCCTGCTGGATGCGCGCGCGCATGTGATTGATGACCGAAGTGTTCTTGCCGCGCAGTCCCCTCAGTTCGAGCATCTGCTCGGACAGGTCGCGCCGGCGGATATTGAGCGAACGGCCGGCTTCGGCTCGCAGCTCGGTGATGCCGGCGGCCACCGCCGAGCGCAGGATTTTCTGGCGCTGGCCCATGACGCCGTGCGCGAGCGCTCGCTCGAGAACCAGCAGCTGGCTGGCCTGCAGCAGGGCGCCGTCGCCGTTGACCTTGGCGACCAGCCCCTTCTGGGCCGAAACAGGAATCACCTGCTCCATGGGCAGGCCGAGAACTTCGGCGGAGATCGCGCGCTGCTTCTCGATCTGGCCCTGCACCTGCGCCGGGGTGCTGAGCGAATCCCACATCGTGTCGATCTTGTTGAGAACGACCAGCCGCGAATCGGTGTTGTCGGCTTCGGTCACGAGGTGCTCGCGCCAGATCGACAGATCGGACTTGGTCACGCCGGTGTCGGCCGCCAGCATGAAGACGACCGCATGGGCCTGCGGGATCAGGTTGACGGTCAACTCGGGTTCGGCGCCGATGGCGTTCAGCCCCGGCGTGTCCAGGATCACGAGCCCCTGCTTGAGCAGCGGATGGGCGATGTTGATCAGGGCGTGGCGCCACCGGGGCACTTCCACCTGCCCTTGCGAATTCACCATCGGGTTGTTTTCGGGCGAGTCGTCGTGCCAAAAACCCAGCGCCCTGGCTTCGTCCTGCGTGACGTGGCGCACCTCGGCGACCTTTTCGAAAGCCGTGGCCAGCTGGCCGGGATTGTTGACGTCGAGATCCACGCGGGTCCACTTTTCGGGGACGGCGCGCCATTCCATCAGCGGCTGGGACTGCAGCCGCGTCTCGATCGGCAGCAGGCGCAGGCAGGGCGGCACGCCGGGGTCCCAACCCAGCTCGGTCGGGCACATCGTGGTGCGGCCGGCGCTCGCGGGCATGATGCGGCGCTTGTAGCCGGCGAAGAAGATCGCGTTGATCAGCTCCGACTTGCCGCGGGAGAACTCGGCGACGAAAGCCACCATCACTTTTTCGGAGCGCAGCTGCGTCTCCAGCCGGCGCAAACGCTCCTCCACCGCGGCGTCGAGCAGGTCATGGTCCTTCAGCCATTGCGACAGCGATTTCAGCCGCAGCGCGAACTCGCGCCGCCACGTGCCATGCTGGTCGAACTGCTCGTTGAAGGAAGTGCCCACTATGCCTTTGAATATAGCATCCGCCCCCAGCGCGGGCCTTACGATTTCTGGCAGTTTGGGCAGAAATACGTCGCCCGCTGGCCCTGGCGGATACTTTTCACGGGCGTGCCGCAAATCCGGCACGGCTCGCCCGCGCGGTCGTACACCATCGCCTGAAGCTGGAAGTAGCCGGATTCGCCCTGGGCGTTCGAGAAATCGCGCAGCGTGCTGCCGCCCACCGCCACGGCGCGCGCCAGCACATCGCGCACCGCGGCGCGCAACTTTTCCGCCCGCGGCCGGCTGATGCGCGACGCGCGCAGCGTCGGGCGGATGCCGGCGAGGAACAGTGCTTCCGAGGCGTAGATGTTGCCGACGCCGACCACCAGGTCGCCGGCCAGCAGCACCTGTTTCACGGCCGCATGGCGCTGCTTCAGGCCGGCGTGGAACGGCTCCAGCGCGAAGGCGTCGCTCAGCGGCTCGACGCCCAGGCGGCCCAGCAGCTTGGCGGCTTCGGGCGAGTCCTCTCCGGCCGCGTAAACCACCGCACCAAAACGGCGCGGGTCGTTCAGCCGCAGCATCCCGCGGCTGGTGACCAGATCGAAGTGGTCGTGGGCGCCGGCCTGGGCCGCCGCGGGAGCGAAACTCAAGCTGCCCGACATGCCCAGATGCAGCAGCAGCAGGCCTTCATCGAGGTCGAACAGGAGGTACTTGCCGCGGCGGCGCACGCCGCTGACGGTGCGGCCGACCAGCTGCTTCGCATGCAGCCCCAGCGGCCAGCGCAGGGGCTTGCCGATCCGCACCGATTCGATTCTCGCGCCGGCGATGCGGTCGGCAAGACTCAGGCGTGTCACCTCGACTTCGGGCAATTCGGGCATGGGCAGGCAATTACGGCGGGCCTTGGATTATTATCATTCGATGAAGCGATTCCCCCGTTTAACCGGCGCGCTGCTCCTGGTGGCAATGATCGGGACCGCATGCGCCCAGTTGCCTGCCAAGGTCGAACCGGAGCCTGCCAGCGCACCCCAGACGGCGCTTGATGCCGAACTGTTCTATCAATTGCTGCTGGGCGAGATCGACGCCGCCGGCGCGGAACCGGCGGCCGGCTACTCGCTGATCCTGGATGCCGCCCGCCGCACCAATGACCCGGAGCTGTACCAGCGTGCGGTGGACATCGCGTTCCAGTCCCGCTCGGGCGATGCGGCGCTGCAGGCGGCCAGGGCATGGAAGCAGGCATTCCCGAAATCCCGAGAGGCCAACCGCTACGTGCTGCAGATCCTGGTGGCGCTCAATCGCGTCGCCGAGAGCGCCGAGCCGCTGAAGGCCGAACTCGCCCTGACCGATCCCAAGGAACGTGAAGCGGTGTTCGCTGCGCTTCCGCGCAACTACTCGCGGGTGACCGACAAGAAGCTGGCGGCCGATGTGGTCCAACAGGCGCTGGCCGAGTATCTTGCGCAGCCGGCCATCGGGGCAGCGGCCTGGACCGCGATCGGACGGATGCGCCTGGCGGCCGACGATAACGCCGCGGCGCTAGATGCGGCCCGACGCGGCCAGGCGATCAATCCCCGTGCCGAAGGTCCGGCGCTGCTGGCCCTGGAGTTGATGGACCCCAAGCTGCCGCAAGCCGAGACCGTGGTGCGCCGCTACATGGAAGGCAAGCCGGCGCCGGAATTGCGGATGGGGTACGCACGCGCGCTGCTGGATGCACAGCGTTATGCGGAAGCCACCCAGCAGCTTCGGGTGGTCACCACCGAGAAGCCCGATTACCCGGAAGGCTGGCTGGTTCAGGGCACGCTGCAGCTGCAGGACAACCAGGACGCCGCCGCCGAGAAGTCGCTCAAACGCTATATCGAACTGGCGCAAAGCCAGAGCACCGGCGAGGAACGCAACCGCGGCTTGGCCCAGGCCTACCTGTCGCTGTCGCGGATCGCCGAAAAACGCAAGGATTACGCGCTCGCCGGAGCCTGGCTGGACCGCATCGAAAACGCGCAGGACCTGGTGGCAGCGCAAAACCGCCGGGCCTCGATCCTGGCCCGGCAGGGCAAGATGGATGAAGCGCGGAAGCTCCTGCAGGCGCTGCCGGAGCGCACGCCCGAGGATGTCCGCGTCAAGCTGACGGCCGAGGTGCAGCTGCTGAGGGACAACAAGCAGTACCAGGCCGCCTACGATCTGCTGGCGCAGGCCACGGCCAAGCCGCCGTTCGATCCCGACCTGGTTTACGACCAGGCCATGATCGCCGAGAAAATGGGCAACCTGGCTGAAATGGAACGGTTGCTGCGCGAGGTGATCGCCACCAAACCGGAATATCACAACGCCTACAACGCGCTGGGCTATTCGCTGGCCGAGCGCAATTTGCGGCTGCCCGAAGCCAAGGAGCTCATCCAGAAGGCGCTCACTTTCGCACCCGACGACCCCTTCATCAGCGACAGCCTGGCCTGGGTCGAGTTCCGCATGGGCAACAAGACCGAAGCGCTGCGAATCCTGAACAGCGCGTACAAGACCCGGCCCGATCCCGATATCGCCGCGCATCTCGGAGAGGTGCTCTGGAGCCTGGGCCAGCGCGACCGGGCCCACACCATCTGGAAGGAAGGGCTCTTGCTCAACAGCGAAAACGAGACGCTGCAGGAGACACTCAAGCGTCTGCAAGTCAAGCCATGAGCCTGGGCGCCCGGTGGCTGCTCGCCCTTGCCGTGGTGCTGGCGGCCGGGTGTGCGACCCCGACTCGCACGACAGTCCCCGCCGACACCGCGACCGGACCGTGGAGCGGCCGGCTCGCGCTCCAGGTCGAAGACAACCAGAGCCAGTCGTTCTCGGCGGGATTTGAACTCAAGGGCAGCGCGCGGTCCGGTGAACTGTCCCTGTTCACGCCGATCGGCGGCACGCTGGCGGTGCTGGATTGGACGCCGGAGTCGGCCGTGCTGCGCAGCGACGGCAAGACGCGCAATTTTGAATCGGTCGAGGCCCTGGTGACGCATGCCACCGGCGCCGCGATCCCCGTAGCGGCACTGTTCGACTGGCTGCGTGGAATCGATACGCCGGTGGCGGGCTGGCAGGCGGACCTGTCCCTGCTGGCGCAGGGGCGCTTGCGGGCACGGCGCCTGCAGCCGCCGCCGCAGGCCGACCTGCGCGTCGTGCTGGACCGATGAAAGCGCTTTACGACGTTCCGGCTCCGGCCAAACTGAACCTGTTCCTGCACGTCACCGGCCGCAGGCCGGACGGGCTGCACCTGCTGCAGTCGGTGTTCATGCTCATCGACTGGTGCGACACGCTGCATTTCGAATTGCGGCCGGACGGGGGGATCAGCCGTCAGGATCTGGGCGAGCCCCTGCCGGCCGAGGATCTGGTCGTACGCGCGGCGCGCAACCTGCAGGCGGCGTCGGGCACGACGCGAGGCGCGCACATCGCGATCGACAAGAAGGTGCCGGCCCAAGCCGGCCTGGGCGGCGGGTCGTCCGATGCGGCCACCTGCCTGTTGGCGCTGAACCGCCTGTGGGGCCTGAACCTGCCGGTGGAACAACTGGCCCGGATCGGGCTGGCGCTGGGCGCCGACGTGCCGTTCTTCCTCGGAGGGCGCAATGCGTGGGTCGAGGGCGTCGGCGAGCAGCTCAGGCCGGTAGAGCTCCCGCCCGGCCGATTTGCCGTGGTCAAGCCGCCGCAGGGGCTGTCCACCGCGTTGGTTTTCAGTCAAGCGCGGCTGAGGACAGGCACCGACGCTGCTATAATTTCAGGCTTTGCTGCGAGCCCTGGCGAAGCTGAAATGGATTTCCGCGGAGATCCTTTCGGATTTGGCCGAAACGACTTGCAGCCGGCAGCGCAAGGGCTTTGCCCGGGCGTTACCGAGGCGCTTGAATGGCTGGGCTCGCAGGGTCTGGCCGGACGGATGACAGGTTCAGGAAGTGCGGTGTTCTCGCAGATGCCGCAGGACAAGGCCTTGCAGGCCGCTCCGGCGGGCTGGCAGGCGAGGGAATGCGGAAATTTGGAGGCTCATCCGCTGGTGGGATGGGCACCCAGCGACGATTCATCGGTGGGCGGCTGATTGCAGCCTTCCACCTGTGTAGGGGAGTCGCCAAGTTGGTTAAGGCACTGGATTTTGATTCCAGCATGCGAGGGTTCGAGTCCTTCCTCCCCTGCCAAATTTAGTTGGGGTCAGAAGCCACAGAAGAATTGGGTTCTGACCCCAATAAGAGTTCATTAATCGCTGGGACCGGTCATGCAGGTTGTTCCACATTCGTCCGATTTCATGGTGTTCACAGGCAACGCCAATCCCGTCCTCGCGGAGGAGATTGCCGACCACCTGGGCATAACGCTGGGGGCGGCCAGCGTCGGGCGGTTTTCCGACGGCGAGGTCACCGTCGAGATCAGCACCAACGTGCGGGCCCGCGACGTCTTCGTCGTGCAATCCACCTGCGCGCCCACCAACGACAACCTGATGGAACTGCTGATCATGGTCGACGCGCTCAAGCGCGCTTCGGCCGAGCGCATCAGCGCGGTGATCCCGTATTACGGCTACGCCCGCCAGGACCGGCGCCCGCGCTCCACCCGCGTGCCGATCTCGGCCAAGGTGGTTGCCAACCTGCTGCAGACGGTGGGCGTGGCGCGCGTGCTGACGATGGACCTGCACGCCGACCAGATCCAGGGATTTTTCGACATCCCGGTGGACAACATCTACGCTTCTCCGGTGCTGCTGGGCGACCTGCGCCAGAAGAAATACGAGGACCTGATCGTGGTCTCGCCCGACGTGGGCGGCGTGGTGCGGGCGCGGGCCCTTGCCAAGCAGCTCGATACCGACCTGGCGATCATCGACAAGCGCCGCCCGCGCGCGAACGTGAGCGAAGTGATGCACGTGATCGGCGAGATCGACGGGCGCAACTGCGTGATCATGGACGACATGATCGACACCGCCGGCACGCTGCTCAAGGCGGCCGAGGTCCTGAAGCAGCGCGGCGCCAAGAAGGTCTACGCGTATTGCACGCACCCGATATTTTCCGGCTCGGCGATCGACCGCATCAGCAAGGGCGCCGTGCTGGACGAGGTGGTGGTGACCAACACCATCCCGCTGTCCGACGCGGCCCGCGCCTGCCGGAAGATCCGCCAGGTCACCGTGGCGCCGCTGATCGCCGAGACGATCCAGCGCATTGCCAAGGGCGAGTCGGTCATGCAATTGTTCTCGGAGCAGGAGAACCTGTTCTGAGGCATCGAGCGGCCCGCGTTGCGGGCTTTTTTGGAACCGGAGTCACACTGGTCGCGGTGGACTCCTTTTGGAGCAAGTAAATGAAATTCGTCGCTTTTGAGCGCGCAAAGCAGGGCACGGGTGCGAGCCGCCGTCTCCGCAATACGGGCAAGACGCCCGGGATCGTCTATGGGGGCGATGGCCAGCCGCAACTGATCGAGCTCGATCACAACGCGCTGTGGCACGCCCTCAAGAAGGAAGCGTTTCACTCCACGATCCTGGACATGGAACTCAATGGCCAGACCGCCAAGGTCCTGCTGCGCGACATCCAGGTGCACCCGTACAAGCAGCAGCTGCTGCACATCGATTTCCAGCGCGTGGATGCGAAGACCAAGCTGCACATGAAGGTGCCGCTGCACTACGTGAAGGCCGAGGAGTCGCAGGCCGTGAAGTTCGAAGGCTGCGTGGTCAACCACGTGATGTCGGAAATCGATATTTCCTGCCTGCCTGCCGACCTGCCCGAGTTCGTCGAGGTCGACCTGTCGGGAATGAAGAAGGGCATGTCGCTGCACCTGAACGAAGTCGCCTTGCCCAAGGGGGTGACGGCCGTCACGCGCGGTAAGCCGAACCCGGTGCTGGTGTCGATGGTGGTGATCGGCGGCACCGAAGAAACCGTCGAGGAAGGTGCCGTACCCGCCGAGGGCGCGCCGCCTGCCGCCGCCGCTGCCGCGGCTCCGGCCCCCGAGGCAGCCAAGGCTGCGCCGGCCAAGGAAGAAAAGGGTGGCAAGGCTGCTGGCAAGGGCAAGAAGTAATTTCCTCACAACGACCGCTGTAAACGGCCCACCTTCGTGGGCCGTTTTTGTTTAAATGGGGTCAGATTCCAACCAACAATGATCAAACTGTTCGTCGGCCTGGGCAACCCGGGCCCCGAGTACGAAGCGACCCGCCACAACGCCGGCGCCTGGTGGGTCGACGCGCTCGCGCAGGAACTCAAGGTCACCCTAGCCCCGGACCGCAGCTACCACGGGCTGGTGGCGCGCACGACGGTGCACGGCCGCACCGTCTGGCTGCTGGAACCGCGCACGTACATGAATCTTTCGGGGCGCTCGGTTGCGGCGCTGCTGCGATTCTTCAAGATCGAGCCCGGGGAAATGCTGGTGGTCCACGACGAACTCGATCTGGTGCCCGGACAAGCCAAGCTCAAGTTCGGCGGCAGCCATGCCGGCCACAACGGCCTGCGCGACATTCACGCGCAGCTGGGCACCGACGACTACTGGCGGCTGCGTCTGGGTATCGGCCATCCGGGGGTGAAGGAAGAGGTGGTGAACTGGGTGCTCAGGAGGCCGATGGCCGATCAGCGCTTGGCCATCGAGGAGTGCATCACGCGCACCCTCAAGGCCGTGCCGGCACTGCTGGCCGGTGAAATGGACAAGGCGACGCTGCTGGTGCACACGAGCAAGCCGCCGCGGCCCAAGCCGCCGCGCCCTGAAGGCGTTTGACGTTTTTCAACGAGGGAGGAGAACAAAAAATGCGAAGAACATTGACGATCACCATGCTCTGCCTGGCGACCGGCGGCTGGATCGCGCCGGCCGCGGCCCAGAACATCTATCGATGCGGCAACAGCTACAGCCAGCAACCCTGCCCCGGCGGCAAAGTGGTGCCCGCCGACGATGCACGCAGCGCCAGCCAGAGCTCTCAGACCAGCGCGGCTTCCGAGCGTGACGCGAAGGCTGCGGACGCGATGGAGAAAGCGCGACTGAAGGAAGAGGCGAAGCCGGCGCAGGCGATCACGCCGCCGGCCAAGCTCGAGGAAATTCCGCAGGAAGAGCGCAATCCGGTGGTCACGGGCAAGGCCAAGAAGCCGGCCTACTTCACCGCCGTCGCACGCAAGCCAGGCGACGCACAGGCCAAGAAGAAGAAAAAGAAGGCGAAGAAGAAAGCCGCCACCTGAGGGTTTGTCATCCCGGACTTGATCCGGGAGCTGTAGTTTCCTGCCGCGCCTGCGCCGTCAGCCGCTGGTATTTCTGCCACAGCGTTTCGCGGCTCTCGACGTATTCAGGGTTGATCGGGATGCACGCGACGGGACAGACCTGAACGCATTGCGGCTCGTTGAAATGCCCGACGCATTCGGTGCAGCGCCTGGGGTCGATCTCGTAGATTTCCGGCCCCAGGTAGATCGCCTGGTTCGGACATTCCGGCTCGCAGACATCGCAGTTGATGCACTCGTCGGTAATCATCAGTGCCATGCCAAGGGTCTCCCGCGCCTAGGGCCTGTTAAGTTAGCAGGCCCTTCTTCTGGCATTATCGATGGCTCCATGAGTCTCTTCCTGTTCAAGCGGCTGATCACCCTGATCGCGACGCTGGTAGGCGCATCGATCGTCGTGTTCCTGGTGCTCGAAATCCTGCCCGGGAACGCGGCGCAGATCCTCATGGGCCCCGACGCATCACCGGAAGCCGTGCAGGCCCTGGCAATCAAGCTGGGCATCGACCGTCCCGCGGTCGAGCGGTACTGGCACTGGGTCAGCGGCATGCTGGTGGGCGATCTCGGCCTGAGCTACGCGTACAGCACGCCGGTGGCGGAACTCGTGCTCGAACGCCTCGCTCTCACGGTCCCCCTGGCGCTGATGGCAATGACGATCACCACCTTGCTTGCCCTGGCGGCCGGCATCTACGCAGCGGCGCGTCACAACAAGCTCGGTGACGTCGGCGTGATGGGCTTGTCCCAGATCGGCATCGCCATCCCAAACTTCTGGTTCGCCATCCTGCTGATCCTGCTGTTCTCGGTGCACCTGGGCTGGTTCTCGGCCGGCGGCTTCGAGGGCTGGAGCGAAGGCATCCTGCCGGGCATCAAGGCCCTGTTCCTGCCGGCGATTTCGCTGGCGGTGGTGCAGTCGGCCATTCTTGCGCGCATCACGCGCTCGGCGGTGCTGGAGGTGCTGCGCGAAGATTTCGTGCGCACGGCCCGCGCCAAGGGCGTTTCCCGGCGCGGTGCGATGTGGGGGCACGTCCTTCGCAATGCCATGATCCCCGTCATCACCGTGATGGGCCTGCAGTTCGCCGAACTGCTCGCGGGCACCATCGTCGTCGAGAACGTGTTCTACCTGCCCGGCCTGGGACGGCTGATCTTCCAGTCGATTTCCAACCGCGACCTGATCGTCGTGCGCAATTGCGTCATGCTGCTGGCGGCGATGGTGGTGATCGTCAATTTCGTGGTCGACCTTCTCTACGCCGTGATCGACCCGCGCGTGAAGGCCAGCGACATATGAGCGCCGCGATATGAGTGCCATCCCCGTCGCCACGCCGCCGCTGCTGCACGGGCCCGGCTTCTGGAAGCGCGCGCTCGGCCACCGCAGTTTCGTGATCGGCGCCGTTCTCAGCCTGCTGCTGGCGCTCACCGCCCTTCTCTCTTTGCTGTGGACGCCGTACTCGCCCTATGAGGTCGTCATGGCCGCCAAGATGCTGCCACCCGATTCGCATCATTGGCTCGGCACCGACCCGTATGGGCGCGACGTGGCGTCACTGATTTTGGTGGGCGCCCGAGCCTCGATCGCCGTGGGCGTGATTGCGGTGAGCATCGGCCTGCTGATCGGCACGGCGTTCGGCCTTCTCGCTGCCGCTCGGCGCGGCTGGGTGGAAGAGGCCATCATGCGGGTGGCCGATTTCGGCTTCGCCTTTCCGGCGATCCTGTCGGCGATCATGCTCACGGCCGTGTTCGGCGCCGGCATGGTCAACGCCATCATCGCAATTGGCATCTACAACATCCCCACCTTCGCGCGTATCACCCGCGCATCGGCCAATGCGGTGTGGTCGCGCGAGTTCGTGCTGGCTGCCCGCGCTTGCGGCAAAGGCCCGCTGAGCATCACCATGGAACACGTGCTGCCCAACATCGCGTCGGTGCTGATCGTGCAGGCCACCATCCGCTTCGCCATCGCGATCCTGGCGGAGGCGGCACTGTCGTATCTCGGCCTGGGGACGCAGCCCCCGCAGCCTTCGTGGGGGCGCATGCTGAGCGAAGCCCAGACGCTGCTGTTCCAGGCGCCGCTGCTGGCGGTGTTTCCCGGCGTGGCGATCGCACTGGCCGTGCTGGGCCTGAACCTGCTCGGCGACGGGCTGCGCGACATTTTCGATCCGCGCCTGGCCCGGAAAAGGTAGATGCCGCTGCTCGAAGTCTCCAACCTTCACGTGCGGCTGCACACGCACCGGGGGCCGGCCTACGCCGTGCGCGACGTGAGCTTCACGCTCGAGCGGGGCGAAACGCTGGGCCTGGTCGGCGAGTCGGGCTGCGGCAAGTCGATCACGGTGATGGCGCTGATGGGCCTGCTGCCGGAGAGCGCGCAGGTCACGGGGAGCATCCGCTTCGATGGGCAGGAGCTCACGGCCAAGAGCGATCCGCAAATGTGCGAGATACGCGGCAATCGCATCGGCATGATCTTCCAGGAGCCGATGACGGCGCTCAATCCGGTGCACAGCATCGGGCGCCAGGTGGCCGAGCCGCTGCGGCTGCATCGTGGGCTGTCGGCAAGCGCGGCGCGCAAGGAGGCGATCTCCCTGCTCGATCGCGTCGGGATTCCCCAGGCCGCGCGGCGCATCGACGCCTATCCGCACCAGTTCTCGGGCGGCCAGCGCCAGCGCGTCACGATCGCCATGGCCCTGGCGTGCGGGCCCGACCTGCTGATTGCCGACGAACCCACCACGGCGCTGGATGTGACCATCCAGCAGCAGATCCTGGAACTCATCAGCGACCTGGTGGCCGAGCGCGGCATGGCGTTGATGCTGATTTCGCACGACCTGGGCGTGATTGCGCAGAACGTCGCGCGGATGCTGGTGATGTACGGTGGCAGCGTGGTCGAGAGCGGCCCGACCGAGGCGGTGTTCGCCCATCGCATGCATCCCTACACGCTGGGCTTGTTCGCGGCCCGTCCAGGCCTGCTTTCGCAAAAGGGCCGCAAGCTCGCCACGATTGCGGGCAGCGTTCCGGAGCTGGTCGACCTTCCGGCCGGCTGCCCGTTCGCCGGACGCTGCCGCTTCACCATTCCCGAATGCCATGTGACGGTCCCACCGCCGCACCAGGTTGAGCCGGGCCATCACGTGCGCTGCATCCGGCTGGAGGCGGTGGCGGCGGAGAAGGCAGCCCCCACCCCAACCCTCCCCCGAGAGGGGAGGGAGGAAGAAGCCGCATGAACGCGCCGCTGCTGCAAGTTGAAAACCTGGTGCGCGAATACACGATGCCGAGGGAACGGCTGCTCGAGCCGCCTCACAAAGTGCATGCGCTCAACGGCGTGAGCTTCGTCATCGAAGCGGGACGCAGCATGGGAATCGTCGGCGAATCGGGGTCGGGCAAGTCGACGCTCGCGCGGCTGGTGATGGCGCTGGACCAACCGACCTCGGGCAGCGTCAAGCTGCTGGGCCGCGACCTGCATGCGCTGCCGCGCGAGCAATTGCGCCAGGCCCGGCGCGATATCCAGATGGTGTTCCAGGATCCCTACGGCTCGCTCGATCCGCGCCAGACTATCGAGCGCATCGTGACGGAGCCCCTGGCCGCGCAGGGTGACACCGCCCGCGCGGAACAACATAGGCGCGCGGCCGATGCAGTGACGTCGGTCGGCTTGCGCGCCAATGACCTGCGCAAGTATCCGCACGAGTTCTCCGGCGGCCAGCGCCAGCGCATCGCGATCGCGCGGGCGCTGATCACGCGGCCGCGCCTGATCGTGGCCGACGAGCCTGTCAGCGCGCTGGACGTGTCGGTGCAGGCGCAGGTGCTGAACCTGATGCAGGACCTGCAGGCGGAGTTCGGCATCACCTACATGCTGATCAGCCACGACCTGGCGGTGGTTCGCCACCTGTGCGATGACGTGGCCGTGCTGTGGCAAGGCCGCATCGTGGAGCAGGGCCCGCCCGAGCGGCTGTTCAGCGCGGCCGAGCATCCCTATACCCGCGCCTTGCTGGAAGCGGTGCCCAAGGCCGAGCCGGCGCGGCGCAAAGCGCGGCCTAGTGGCCTGCCCCATGGGACAGGCCGCTAGCAAACCCCTCTTGCCATGCCCAACCAATCTCGGGGATGATCGCAAAGCGCCCCGTCAAGGGGCTTTCAAACTTTGGTTGTGGTCTTTTAGTCTGGAGAAAAAAATCATGTTGAAGCGACGCACCGTTCTCATGCACTCGGCGACCGTTGCCGCCCTGGCCGCCGTGCCACTGGCGGTTTCGCAGCGCGCGCTGGCCCAGGGCAGGAAGGACTCGATCGTGCTGGCCATGGCGCTGGAGCCGCCGGGCCTGGACCCGACCGCGGGCGCCGCCTCGGCCATTGCCGAAATCGTGCACTACAACATCCTGGAAACGCTCACCAAGATCAACTCGGACGGCAAGGTGACGCCATTGCTGGCGGAAAGCTGGGAAGTCTCGCCCGACCTGAAGACCTACACGGTCAAGCTGCGCAAGGGCGTGAAGTACCAGAACGGCGAGCCGTTCAATGCCCAGGCAGTCAAGTTCTCGTTCGAGCGCGCGGGCGGCGAGAAGAGCACCAACAAGGACAAGCGCACCTTCGCCAATCTCGGTGTGCAGGTGATCGACGACTACACGGTGGTGCTGCTCAACAAGGAGATCGACCCCGACCTGCCATTCCTGCTGGGACAGGCCACTGCCGTGATCGTCGAACCCAAGAGCGCCGACTCCAATGCCACCAAGCCCGTGGGCACCGGTCCGTACAGGCTGGAAAGCTGGACCAAGGGTTCGTCTGCGGTGCTGACGAAGTGGGCGGGCTTCCGCAACCCCGGCCAGGCCAAGATCAACAAGGTCACTTTCCGCTTCATTTCGGATCCGGCCGCCCAGGCGGCGGCGCTGCTGTCGGGTGATGTCGACGCCTTCCCGCGCGTGGCCACGCGCGTCGTGCCGCAGTTCAAGAACGACAAGCGCTTCCAGGTGATGCTGGGCGGCTCGCGCGCCAAGACCATTCTGGCTATCAACAGCAAGAAGAAGCCGCTGGACGACGTTCGCGTGCGCCGCGCGATCCTCATGGCGATCGACCGCAACGCCGTGATTGCCGGCGCGGCCGACGGCTTCGGCACGCCCATCGGCAGCCACTATGTACCGGGCGCGGAAGGCTTCGTCGATACGACCGGTGTCAATCCGTTCAATGTCGACAAGGCGAAGCAGCTGCTGGCCGAAGCCGGTGTCAAGACGCCGCTGGAGCTCTCCATGACGCTGCCGCCCCCTCCGTACGCGCGCCAGGGCGGCGAGGTCATCGTGTCGGAACTGGCGAAGATCGGGATCACCGTGAAGACGCAAAATGTCGAGTGGGCCCAGTGGCTGTCGAACACTTACGGCGGCCCGCACAACTACGACCTCACGATCGTCTCGCACGTCGAGCCGTTCGACCTGGGCAACTACGCCAAGCCGGACTACTACTGGGGCTACCAGTCCAAAGCCTTCAACGAGGTGTACGACAAGATCAAGACCACCGCCAACCCGAAGGAGCGCGCCAGGCTCCTCGGCGATGCCCAGAAGCTGCTGGCCGCGGACGCGGCCAACGGATTCCTATTCCAGCCGCAATTCCCCACCATCGCGAAGAAGGAGGTGAAAGGCTTGTGGAAAGACATGCCGATCTTCGTTAACGACCTGTCCGCGCTGTCCTGGGGCACGAGCGGTGCATGACCGGTAAACGCGCCCTGCATGAGCTTTCGGCGCCGGCACTGATCGAGGCCTACCGCCGGCGCGAATTCTCGCCGGTTGAAGTCATCCGATCCGTGCTCGGCCACATCGAGCGCTGGGAGCATCACCTCCAGGCCTTGTACCTGTTCCGGCCGGAGCTCGCGCTGCAACAGGCACGCGCGAGCGAAGCGCGCTGGCTGGAAGGCGCGCCGGTCGGCCCCCTGGACGGCGTCCCCGTCACCATCAAGGAAAACATCGCCACGATTGGCGACCCGACGCCGCTCGGGACGGCGGCCTGCGAGCTGGTACCCGCACTTTCCGACGCTCCGCCGGCGGCCCGCGCCCGCGAAGCCGGCGCGGTGATCGTCGCCAAGACCACGATGCCCGACTACGGCATGCTTTCGTCGGGCCTGTCGAGCTTTCACCAGCTGGCGCGCAACCCGTGGGACCTGGGGCTGACGCCGGGTGGCTCCAGTGCCGGCGCCGGCGCGGCAACCGCTGCGGGCTACGGCCCTTTGCACATTGGCACCGACATCGGCGGGTCGCTGCGCCTGCCGGCCGGCTGGTGCGGCATCTTCACGCTCAAACCAACCCTCGGTCGTATCCCGATAGTTCCGCCCTACATGGGACGGGCGGCCGGCCCCATGACGCGCAGCGTCCGCGATTGCGCCTGGTTCATGCAGGTGCTGTCGCTCCCCGATGCGCGCGACAGCATGAGCCTGCCGTTCCAGGACATCGCCTGGAGCGAGTTCGACCAGGGCGTGGGCAAGCTCAAGGGCCTGCGCATCGGCTTGTTGCTGGATGCGGGCTGCGGCCTGGCGGTGGATCCCGAGATCCGCGTCGCGGTGGAGCACGCGGCGAGATTGTTCGAACGCGCCGGCGCGGTGGTCGCGCCGATGCGGCCGTTCATGACCCAGGCCAAGCTGGACGGCATGGACCACTTCTGGCGGATGCGCTCGCACCTCGACATGAAGATGCTGGCGCCGCACAACAAGGCCAAGGTGCTGCCCTACATCCAGCAATGGGCCGACAGCGCCGCCGGCATGGACGGTGAAGCGGTGTTCAAGGCATTCACCCAGTTCCATGAAACGCGTGTCGCCACCGTGAATGCCTGCCGCGCTTTCGACTATGTGATCTCGCCGACGTCGCCCGTGCCGGCCTTCCCGGCGGAGTTGCCCTCGCCCACCAACGACCCGTTGCGGCCGCTGGAGCATATAGGTTTCACGGTGCCGTTCAACATGTCCGAGCAGCCGGCGGCATCGATCAATTGCGGCTACACCAACTCCGGGCTGCCGATCGGGCTGCAGATCGCCGGCCAGCGTTTCGACGACCTGGGCGTGCTGCAGGTCTCGCGCGCCTTCGAACTGATACGCGACGAGCAGCGGCCGTGGCCGCAGCCGCCCTCGCAATCGCTGCACCATGTCGACTGACTGCCTGGGCAACCTGGTCACGCTCGAAAGCGAAGGCAGCCTGGCCGCCCTGAACGATTTCGTCGAAGGCTTCATCGCCAGCGAGGCACGCGCCGTGAACGTCCTGCAAGCGGCGGCCGATGAGGCGGGACCGATCGTGCAAGCCTGCGCGGCGGCGGTGCACATGTTCGGCGAATCGCGGGCGGCACCGGCCAATGCGCGGCCTTTCATCGATCGCGCACTGGCGCGCGTTGAGCGGTGCACCGATCGCGAACGCCGCTTCGTCCATGCGGTGCTAGCCTGGGTCGACGGCGACATTCCGCGCGCGATTGCCCTGCACGAAGAGCAGTCGCGCGAGCACCCGCGCGACCTCGCGTCCCTCAAGCTAGGGCAATACCACCAGTTCAATCGGGGCGATGCACCGGGGATGCTGCGTTTGGCGCTCGCGGCGCTGCCCGCCGCAGCCGATGTGCCGTACCTGCACGGCATGGCCGCGTTCGCATGGGAACAATGCCACCTGCTCGGCGAGGCCGAGGCGGCAGCGCGAAGAGCGATCGGGATGCGCCGCAAGGAGCCCTGGGCCCACCACGCGCTGGCGCATGTGATGCTGACCCAGGGTCGCATCGCGGAAGGACATGCCTTCCTGCAGGACGTGAGCAGCACCTGGACCGGCCTGAATTCGTTCATGGTGACGCACAACTGGTGGCACCAGGCGCTGTTCGCGCTGGAACTGGACCGGCCCCGCGAGGCGCTGGAACTGTACGACCGCCAGGTATGGGGCGTCACCAAGGAGTACTCGCAGGACCAGATCAATGCGGTGTCGCTGCTGGCCCGGCTGGAACTCGCCGGCGCGGACGTGGGCGACCGCTGGCAGGACCTGGGCAACTACCTGGCGAACCGCTTGCAGGACCACGTGCTGCCGTTTCTCGACATGCAGTACCTCTATGGCCTGGCGCGCGCCGGCAGGGCCGAGGCCGATCTCCTTATGGCCGGTATCGAGCGGCACGCGGCAAGCGCGCCGCTCGATATCGGTACCGCCTGGCAGCGCGTATGTGTCCCGGCCAGCCGCGGCCTGTTGGCGCATGCCCGCGGCGACTACGCGCGGGCGGCTGACAAGCTGGAGCAAGCCTTGCCGCGCCTGGCCGAAATCGGTGGCAGCCACGCGCAGCGCGACCTGTTCGCCCAGATGCACCTCGACGCACTGGTCCGCGGCGGCCGCTTCGTGGAAGCGCAGCAGTTGCTGCAGCAGCAGCTGTTAAGCCAGGTCGAGTCGGCGCGCCTGAAGCGGCAAGCCGCCCGGGTCTACCGCGCGCTGGGCCTGGAGTCGGTGGCCACGAGCTTGAGCTGATCGTAGACCGGCTGGGGCGGCAAGTCGGCCAGATGCCGCACGTCGGCCCAGGCCAGGATGCCGATGCCGGTTTCATCGACCCGGACGCGGTTCAGGCCCGCATTGGGAATTTCGCTTTGCCGGGGCCCATTCAAACCGAGCGAACGCGCCGTCCGGTAAATCATGTCAAGCACGCCGCCGTGCGTGACCACCACCACGGTCTCACCCGGATGCGCCGCCACCATCCGGTACACCGCGTCCATCACGCGCGCGTGGAACTGCCGCGTGCTCTCACCCTCGGGCATGCAGAAGTCCTCGTGGAAGCGCAGCCAGCCTTCCCAGGCCTGGGGATGCTGGGCCTTGATGTCGTCCACTTTCATGCCGTCGACGAGCCCGAAATTCTGCTCGCGCAGCGCCGCGTCGGTGACGCTCGCCAGGGCCAGCTCGCGCGCCACGGGCTGCGCGGTCTGCCGGGCACGCAGCAGGTCGCTCGCATACAGGCCGTGCGCCACTTCGCCCGCGAGCCGCCGGCCCAGGCGGCGCGCCTGCTCCAGGCCAATGGCGTTCAGGGCGACGTCGACGTGACCCTGGAATCGAAGTTCCCGGTTCCAGTCGGTTTCACCATGACGCAGCAGGATCAGTTCTGTCATCCATGGATTATCCCAGCGTCGGTGCGAGTGCGCTATTCACCGCGGTCGAGGTTGCGCACCTTCTCCATCAATTGCTTTTGCACGGCGGGCGAAACGAACTTGTCGACTTCCCCCCCCAGCATCGCGATCTCGCGCACGAAGGTGCTGCTGATGAACTGGTACTTGTCGCTGGGCGTGAGGAAAACCGTCTCCACATCCGGCATCAGGCTTCGGTTCATGCCGGCCAGCTGGAACTCGTAGTCGAAGTCGGTCACCGCGCGCAAGCCGCGCACCATGGCCTTGGCGCCGCGCGCCACGACAAAATCGCGCATCAAGCCGGAAAAGCTTTCCACCTCCACTCGGGGGTAAGCCTTGGCTACGTCGCGCGCCATCTGGATGCGCTCGGCCAGCGTGAACATGGACTTCTTGTGATGCCCGGCCGCTACCGCCACGATCACGCGATCGAACAACTGGGTCGCGCGGCGCACCACGTCTTCATGGCCCAGGGTCATGGGATCGAAGGTGCCGGGATAGACGGCGATCACG
>DATNBX010000119.1:0-6411 GCA_035571795.1 Ramlibacter sp. | reverse complement strand
CAGCACCGTGGCGCCATCGGGCGCCGCATTCTTGACGAACTGAACCGCGATCTGGCCGCCTGCGCCGGTCTTGTTCTCCACGAATGCGGCTTTCGCGAAAGCCGGTACGATCCGCTCGGCCACGCGCCGGCAGATCGCGTCGGATGTCCCGCCCGGCGGAAACCCCGTGACGATCTTGACCGACTCGAGCTGCGCCTGGGCGAAGGCGTGCAGCCCGGTCGCCGTCAGGCTGGCGGCGCCTGCGGCCTGAATGATCCGGCGGCGGGAAATGCTCATGGTTGTCTCCTTGTGACGGGGGTGTCAGCGGGTGGCGCCGGGCGTCGCAGCGCCGGGGCGGGCTGCCTTGAACGTGGCCGCGAGCTGACTGGTTGCCCGCGCGAGCAGGTTGTTATCCAGGCCGACGGCGACGAAGGTCGCGCCAAGGCCAAGGTAGTGGCGCGCCAGCTCGTCGTCGGTCGTGAGGATGCCGGCCGCCTTGCCGGCGCGCACGATTCGCCCGATCGCATCGTCGATCACCGCCCGCACTTCAGGATGGCCGGCGTTGCCCACATGGCCGAGCGATGCGGACAGGTCGGCCGGGCCGATGAAGATGCCGTCGACGCCATCGGTGGCGGCGATCGCTTCCAGATTGCTCAGCGCCTCGCGCGTTTCCGCCTGCACCAGCAGGCAGACCTGCGCATTGGCTTCCTTGGCGTAGTTGGGATACCGGCCCCAGCGCGAAGCCCGCGCGCCGCCCATCCCGCGGATGCCATCGGACGGGTAGCGCGTGGCGCGCACCAGTTGGGCGGCCTGCTCCGCGGTGTCCACCATCGGTACCAACAGGGTCTGGATGCCCAGGTCGAGGTACTGTTTGATGAGCGCCGTGCCCGCATGGCCGTGGCCCACCGGCACCCGCGCGATCGCATGCGTGCCGGGATAGCCCGCCACGACCTGCGCCTGCTGCAGCAAAGTGCGCAGATCGTTCGGCGCGTGCTCGCCGTCCAGCAGCAACCAGTCGAAACCGGCGCCGGCGCAGATTTCGGTGCTGTAGTGATCAGCCAGGCCGACCCACAGGCCGATCTGGGAGCGCTTTTCCTTGAGCGCCTGCTTGAAGGGGTTGACCGGTGATTGCATGAGGGCAGACCTTATACGAAGCGAAAAGCAATGGAGCCGAGGGGGCCGTAATCGGCATGGAATGCATCGCCGGCCGCGGCAATGACCGGCCGGGTGAACGAGCCGCCCAGCACCACCTCGCCTTTTTCGAGGTACTCGTCCCAGGGCGCGAGCTTGTTGGCTAGCCAGGCGACGCCGTTGGCGGGGTGGTTCATCACGGCGGCGGCCACGCCCGATTCCTCGATCACGCCATTCTTGTAGAGCAAGGCGCTGACCCAGCGCAGGTCGACTGCATCGGGCTTGACCGGTCGCCCGCCGGTGACGATGCCGGCACAGGCCGCGTTGTCCGAGATCGTGTCGTAGACCTTGCGCATCGCCTGGGTGTGCCGGTCGAACTGCTCGATGCGCGCGTCGATGATCTCGATCGCCGGCACCACATAGTCGGTGGCGGCCAGCACGTCGAAGGTCGTGACATTCGGGCCCCGCAGGTGGCGGCCTAGCACGAACGCCAGCTCCACCTCGACCCGTGGCGCGATGAAGCGCGCTGCGGGTATGTCGCTGCCTTCCGCGATGAACATGTCGTCCAGCAAGGTGCCGTAATCGGGCTCATCGATCTGGCTGGCCTGCTGCATGGCGCGCGAAGTCAGGCCGATCTTGTGGCCGCGCGCCGTGCGGCCTTCGGCGATCTTCAGCCGGGTCCAGGCCCGCGAGATTGCGTAGCCGTCCTCGATGGTCATGCCCGGAAAGCGCTTGGAAAATTGTTCGAGCTGGACGCGCGACTTCTCGCTCTCGTGCAGTTCGGCGGCGAGTCGGGCGATCAGGTCTTCGGCGAACATGGCGCTACTTGAACAGCGGATGCAGGTTGCTGTGCTTGGCGTCGTAAACCTGGCCGGGGCTTTCGTCGATCTGGATCGTCACCCCGATGCGGCGCTGCTCGAACGCTTGCGCGAACCTGGCCTGCACCTTCGCCAGCACGGCGTCGCCGGCCTTTTTCTTGGACGCGCCGCTGCGGCCAGCCGCGATCCGGATGTTGATGTAGCAAAAACCATAATCGTCCTTGCCATCGGCCACGGCGTAGACCAGCGCCGGGTACGCCAGCACGCGGGTGCCGCCGGGCGGAAACAGCGGCCCGCCGGTCTCGTCCTTCTGCGCGATCAGCACATCCGCGATGTCCCGGCATAAGGCGGGCATGTCCACGCCCGATTCCAGGTTGGCGGTGTATTGGAGGACGACGTGCGGCATCGAATTCCTAATTGGGGTCAGATTCCAATTCTTTGAGCGGCGTCACGGGAAAGATCGCGTTGATCTGCCCGGTGCCGGAGCTGCCGAAATAGGGCGTGACGATCTCCACCGGGGCGCGATAGCTGTCCCAGCCGAGCAGGCCCAGCAGCATCGCCGTGTCGTGCATGTCGCCCTCGCCCCAGCATTTCTTGGCATACATGGGCAGCATGCCGATGAAGGTCTTCCATTCGCCCCGCTGCCAGAGTTCCACCACCCGCTGATCCACCTGCTCCAGGAACGGATCCCACACCTTGTGCATGAACTCCGGCGCGCGGCCGTTGTCGGCGAAGTGGTGCGACAGCGATCCGCTGGCGAACACCGCTACCGTGCCGCCGTACTTCTCCTCGATCGTCTTGCGCACCGCCAGGCCGAAGCGCCCGGATTCGCGCAGGTCATGCCAGTCGCACCAGCCGCTGATGCTGACCACCTTGAAGTGCCGGTCGCTGTTCATGTAGCGCATCGGCACTAGCGTGCCGTACTGCAGTTGCAGCGTGGTGTCGCTGTGGGCGCGGCTTTTCACGCCCATCGCGTTGGCCATGTCGCCGATCATGTGGCCCAGCTCGGGGTTGCCGGGATAGGCGAACGGCATGTTCTTGATGAAGTGGGGCAGCTCGTTGCTGGTGTAGACGCCCTCGAAATCCGGGCTGCAGTTGATGTGGTATTCGCTGTTGACCTGCCAGTGCACATCGAACACGACGATGGTGTCCACGCCCAGTTCGCGGCAGCGCCGGCCGATTTCCTTGTGTCCCTCGATGGCCGCGTCGCGGCAGCCGAAGTTCGGGCCCGGAAGCTCCGACAGGTACATCGAGGGCACATGGGTGATTTTTGCGGCGAGCGCGAGCTTACCCATGGCGAGCGTCCTCCGGTCGTTCGTGCTTATCCATGGCGAGGCTCGCCTTGCTGCGCATCGTCCAGCGTCACCGCACGCTGCGGCGCAGTATTGACATGCAGCGAGAAAACGTCCGGCCGCGCATAGTGGCCGACCGCATCGAAGTCCATCTGCGCCATCGCAATTTGCGCGAGGTCGAGTTCGGCGGTGAGCAGCGCGTCCTCGTTGTAAACCGGGCCGGCCAGCCGCTTGCCCAGTGGATCGATGATCATGCTGCCGCCGCGCATCAGAACGGTATCGGGCGCTTCGGGCAGGCGGTTATTCATTTGCTCGGCGGGAAACTGCGAACGGCGCAGGTGCTGGCAGGCCGACAGCACGAAGCAGCGTCCCTCCAGCGCGATGTGCTGCATGGTGGAGGCCCAGCTGTCGCGATCGTCGGCCGTGGGCGCGCAGTACAGGGCGACGCGCTGCTGGTACATCGCCATGCGCAGCGCCGGCATGTAGTTTTCCCAGCAGATCACCGCGCCCAGCTTCCCGTAGGGCGTGTCGACCGCGGCGAGCGTGGAGCCGTCGCCGAAACCCCAGACCAGCCGTTCCAACGCCGTGGGCATCAACTTGCGGTGCTTGCCCAGGATGGTCCCGTCGGGGCCGAGGTAGACGGCGGTGCAGTACAGCGTGCCGCCGTCGCGTTCGATGATGCCGGTGACAACGTACATCTTGTGCCGGGCCGCCGCCTTGGCAAGCTGGGCGACCTCGGGGCCGTCGACCGCCACGGCCGCGTCGAAATAGCGCTTGAACTCGGCGCGCCCCTGCGGCGTGCGAGCACCCAGGTAGATGTGGAAATCAGCGCCTTTGGGGTAGCCGCCGATGAAGGCTTCTGGAAACACCAGCAGCTGCACGCCGCGCCCGGCCGCCTCCGCCATCAGCCCCAACGCGCGCTCCACGGTCGCGGGTGTGTCGAGCAGGACGGTAGCGGTCTGCGCGACAGCGGCGGTGAGTTTGCTACTCATATGAGAACCTCCTGGTCTTAGCCCTCCCCTCGAGGGGAGGGTTGGGTGGGGGGAGCGTCAATACGGCCTTCTGGGGAGCGTCTCATTCCGCGCCCCAGCGCGGAATGAGATGTGAACCCATCGCGACTGCGACATTCTTCGGCTCGCAGAATACCTCGTAACTCCAGGTTCCGCCTTCTCTGCCCGTGCCCGAGGCCTTGGTCCCGCCGAACGGCTGGCGCAGGTCGCGCACGTTCTGGCTGTTGACGAAGCACATGCCCGCCTCGACGGCGGCAGCAACTCGATGGGCCCGGCCCAGGTTCTCGGTCCAGACATAACTGGAAAGTCCGTACTGGATGTCGTTGGCCAGGCGAACAGCGTCGGCTTCGTCCTGGAACGGAATCAGGCAGGCGACCGGGCCGAAGATCTCTTCCTGCGCGATGCGCATGCGGTTGTCCACGTCGGCGAAGACTGTCGGCGTCACGTAGTTGCCCTGCCTGACACGGTCAGGCAGCGCCGGCGGGTCCAGCCCGCCGCAGAGCAGCGCCGCGCCTTCCTTGGCCCCGAGCTCGATGTAGCTGCGCACCTTGGCCAGATGGCCTGGCGAGATCATCGGGCCGACGAGGGTCTTCTCGTCGAGCGGATCGCCAACCATGATCCGCTTGGCGCGCTGCGCAAACTTCTCCGCGAAATCGGCATAGATCGCTTGCTGCACCAGGATGCGGCTGCCGGCGGTGCAGCGCTCGCCGTTGTTGGAAAAGATCATGAACAACGCGGCATCGAGTGCGCGCTCGAGATCGGCGTCCTCGAAGACGATGAAAGGCGACTTGCCGCCCAGCTCCATGCTGAACTTCTTCAGGCCCGCTTGCCTGACGATGCGGTGGCCGGTGGCGGTGGACCCGGTGAACGAGATCGCACGCACATCGGGGTGCCTGGCCAGCGGCTCGCCCGCCTGTTGGCCGTAGCCGTGGACCAGGTTCAGCACGCCCGGCGGTATGCCCGCTTCCAGCGCCAGCTCACCGAGGCGCGCGGCGGTCAGCGGCGACAGTTCGCTCATCTTGAGCACCGCCGTGTTGCCGAACGCCAGGCACGGTGCGACCTTCCAGGTGGCGGTCATGAACGGCACGTTCCACGGCGAGATCAGCGCGCAGACGCCGACCGGATGGAACAGCGTGTAGTTCAGGTGGGTTTCGGTCGGATAGGTATGGCCGTCGACGCGGGTGCACATCTCCGCGAAGTAATGGAAGTTGTCGGCCGCGCGCGGCACCAGCTGCTTGCCGGTCTGCGCGATCACCTGTCCCGTGTCGTTCGTTTCGAGCTGCGACAGCTCGGGCACATGCGCCGCGATCAGCTCGCCGAGCCTGCGCATCAGCTTGGCGCGCTGCGGCGCCGCCGTGGCGGCCCACTTCGGGAAGGCGGCCTTGGCCGCCGCCACGGCCGCATCGACTTCCGCTTCGCCGCCCGACGCGACCTCGGCCAGCACCTGCTGCGTCGCGGGATTCACAGTCTCGAAATACTCGCGGCCGGCGACCGGCTTGCCGTCGATGAGGTGATCGATTCGCATCATGGGGGTACACAAAAATGGGGTCAGATTCCAATTTCCCGATCGGCAGCGATCCGATTCTCCAGCGCGCCGATGCCTTCGATCGCGGTCACGACCACGTCGCCGGGCCGGCAGTCCACGACGCCGTCGGGGGTGCCGGTCAGGATCAGGTCGCCGGGTCGCAAGGTCATGAAGCTGGAAAAATATTCGACCAGGAAGGGCACGTCGAAGATCATGTTCCTGGTGTTTCCCGACTGCGTCACCTCGCCGTTGACCGTCGTGCTCAGTTCCAGCGCCATCGGATCGGCAACGTCGGCTGCTTCGACGAACCAGGGGCCGATCGGAGTGGCGCCGTCGCGGTTCTTCACGCGCAGGTTCGGGCGGTACCAGTTTTCCAGGTAGTCGCGGATCGCGTAGTCGTTGGCCACCGTATACCCACCGATGAAGTCATAGGCGTCGCTGCGCTTCACGTTGCAGGCGGTCCTGCCGACGATCACCGTCAGTTCGCATTCGTAGTGCATGAACTCCACGCCGGCGGGACGGCGGGTCATTTGACGGTGGCCGGTCAGCGCGTTTTCGCCCTTGAGGAACACCAGCGGTTCGTCCGGCGCCTTGAACGCCAGTTCTCTTGCGTGGTCGGCGTAGTTCAGGCCGAGCGCGAGGATGGTGCGCGGCTG
>DATNBX010000118.1:0-55183 GCA_035571795.1 Ramlibacter sp. | reverse complement strand
CAGCGGGTCTGCGTCCTCAACGATGGCGTGCGCGAGTTCCTGCTGGCCGCGGGGCGGGCGCCGGATCAGGTGGTGGTAACCGGCAACCCCGCGTTCGACGCGCTGCGTGATCCATCCAACGCGCAGCAGGGTCTGGCACTGCGCCGCAGACAGGGTTGGGATGGCCGGCGGGTCGTGCTCTGGCCCAGCCAGAGCGAACCGGCCATCCATCCGTTCGACGGCACGCCCGGTGATCCGCAATTGCCCGATCGCGTGCTGGCGCGGCTGGCCGGCTGGGCCGCACGTCATAGCGACGCCGTCCTTTGCGTGCGGCCGCGGGCCGGGGAGCCGGTGCCCGCGTTGCCGGCGAACGATCGGATCGTTGTGACCGGCCAGGAATGGCCCCTGCCGCCTTTGCTTCATGCAGTGGACACCGTCGTCACGCTGACTTCCACGGTGGGGCTGGAGGGCCATCTTTGCGGCGCCCGCCTGATCCAGGTGCTCGGTTCGGTATTCGAGCCGGCCATGCCGCTGGCGCGTTTCGGTGTGGCCGATGCGGCAGTGCCGCTCGAAGGCCTGGAGCCGGCGCTCGATCGCTGGACCAGGGAGTCGCGGCGGCTCGTTACCGAGCTCGCGCAGCCCGCCACGCCGCTCGTGGTCGAGGTGCTGGGCGAATTTCTATAATTCGCCCTTCACGGGCTATTCCGCTATCGCCCTTTCACCTCGAGCCCGAATGCCACTCATCCCCAATCCGAAGCCAGTCGATCTCTCCGCTTTCGATGCCAGCGAAGGCGAGGCCGAAGTCAAGTACGGCCTGCCGCGCTATGTGCATTTCTGCAAGCACTGTGTCATTTCGAACCAGAGGCCGAACTCGGCCGTGGAGTACCAGCACACCAAGGCGAGCAAGAAAGCCACCATCGCATTTGACGACGAGGGCGTCTGCGATGCCTGCCGGTACGCCGAGCAGAAACGCGGGACGATCGACTGGAAGGCGCGCGAGGAACAGCTGGCGGCGCTGTGCGATCGTTTCCGCAGCAAGTCGGGTTACGACTGCGTGTTGCCGGGCTCCGGCGGCAAGGACAGCTTTTACGCATCGCATGTCCTCAAGACCCGATTCGGCATGCACCCGCTGACCTGCACCTGGGCGCCGCATGTCCACACCGAATGGGGCTGGAAGAACTTTCAGTCGTGGCTTCACGCTGGCTTCGACAATTACCTGATGACGCCCAACGGTCGCGTGCATCGGCTCCTGACGCGGCTGGCGGTGGAGAACCTGTTCCACCCGTTCCAGGCCTTCATGTTCGGCCAGAAATCGCTGGCGCCGAAAATGGCATTGCTGCACGACATCCCGTTTGTCGTGTACGGCGAGAACGAGGCCGAATACGGCAACCCGATCGGCGATACCAGCAGCTCCAGGCGCGACTGGTCGTACTTCACATCCAACGACAAGTCCCAGATTTACCTGGGCGGCACCTCGCTCGCCAGCCTGTACGACGACTTCGGCCTGCAGGAGCAGGATCTGCTGCCCTACCTGCCGGCCGATCCGGCCCAGATCGAGAAGAAGCAGGTCGAGGTGCACTACCTGGGCTATTACCTGAAGTGGCATCCCCAGAGCTGCTACTACTACGCCGTGGAGCACGGCGGCTTCGAGGCTTCCCCCGAGCGCACTCCCGGCACGTACAGCAAGTACAACAGCATCGACGACCGCATCGACGACTTCCACTACTACACCACCTTCACCAAGTTCGGCATCGGCCGGGCGACCTACGACGCCGCCCAGGAAATCCGCTCCGGCGACATCACGCGCGACGAAGGCGTGTCGCTCGTGCGGCGCTACGACGGAGAGTTCCCGGAGCGCTTCGCCGAGGAAATCTTCCGCTACCTCAGCATTCCGGCCAAAGAGTTTCCGCAGGCTTCGAAGATGTTCGAGTCTCCGCTGATGGACCGCGATTACTTCATGCGCCTGGCCGACACGTTCCGCTCGCCCCATCTCTGGACGCGCGCGGGAGGCCAATGGAAGTTGCGCCACACCGTGTGGCAGCCGCAGTGAGGCGGATGCTGTCATGAGCCACGTCCGGATCATCGCGAGGCTCGACATCAAGGGCCCCAACCTGATCAAGGGGATCCACCTGGAGGGTCTGCGCGTCGTCGGCGATCCGCACGAGCATGCGCTGCGCTACTACGCCGAAGGCGCCGACGAGCTGCTGTTCATGGACATCGTGGCCAGCCTGTACCAGCGCAACAACCTGTCGGACATCATCAAGCGCGCCGCCAATCGCATCTATGTGCCCATCACGGTCGGGGGTGGCATCCGCTCGCTGGACGACGTGAGCCAGATGATGCATTCGGGTGCGGACAAGGTGGCGATCAATACGGCCGCGATTGCCCGACCCGGGTTGATCGGCGACGTGGCGCGGCGCTACGGCTCCCAGTGCATGGTGCTGGGCATCGAGGCCAAACGGGTCGTTCCCGGCCGCTGGGAGGTCTACACCGACAATGGGCGCGAACGTACCGGCCAGGACGTCGTGCAATGGGCGCGCCGCGCGGTGGAACTGGGTGCCGGCGAAATCCTGCTGACGTCGGTCGACCAGGAGGGCACACGCAAGGGCTTCGATCTGCCGCTGGTGCAGCAAGTCTGCGATGCCGTCAACGTGCCGGTCACCGCCAGCGGCGGTTTCGGCCGCGCCGAGGACCTGGCCGCGGTCGCCGCCACCGGCGTATCCGGAATTGCGATCGCCGATGCCCTGCACTGGAAACGCATGACCCTGCCCGAAATCAAGGAGCTGGCGGCCGCGGCCGGCCTTGACGTGCGGCGCAGCGACGGGAGGCCGCAGTGAGCGTTCCGGTCACCGTGCTCGATTACGGCATCGGCAACCAGCTCAATGTGCTGCGCGCCCTGGAGCATTGCGGCGCATCCGTGAAGGTCGTGCAGAAGGCGTCGCCGGGCGATGCCGGGGCCGAGCGCCTGGTGCTGCCCGGTGTCGGCGCGTTTGGCGACGGCATGGCCGAACTGCGCGAGCGCGGCTTCGACGACCTGGTCAAACGTTTCGCCCAGACCGGCCGCCCCTTCCTCGGCATTTGCGTGGGCATGCAGGTCATGTTCGATGCGAGCGAGGAAATGGGCGAGCATGCGGGCCTGGGGCTGCTGGCCGGGCGCGTGCGCGCGGTGCCGGCGCTCGGGCTGGACGGAACACCCCACCGCATCCCCCACATCGGCTGGCGCCCGCTGGAGCCGGCTGCGCCCTGGGCTGGGACGATCCTTGACGACATCCGGCCGCTGGAGCGAGTCTATTTCGTCCATTCCTTCGCGGCTGAACCTGCCCAGGCCAGCGTGCGGCTGGCCAATGTGCAATACGACGGGCTGGCGATCTGCGCCGCCGTGCACAGCGAAAATCTCTACGGCTGCCAGTTCCATCCCGAACGCAGCGCCGAAGCAGGCCTCGACATGCTTAGGCGCTTCCTCAAGCTATGAGCACGCCGATTCCGCACGGGCGAACCATCGCGACCGTTTGCGCCAGGGGCGGCAGCAAGGGCCTGCCGGGCAAGAACATCCGGCCATTCGCGGGGCGTCCGCTGATCGTGCACACCATCGAGCACGCGCTGGCCTGCCGCGAGATCGATGCAGTCTATGTGTCGACCGAAGACCCGGAGATCGCCGACATCGCGCGCTCCGCCGGCGCAATCGTGCCTTACTCGCGGCCGGCCGAGCTCGCGACCGACGAGGTCGGGAAATTGCCCGTGATCGAGCACCTGGTCTCGCATCTGGAGCAGCAGGGCGAGCTGATCCGCCAAGTGGTCGACCTGCAGCCTACCTCGCCCTTGCGTGAGAGCACCGATATCAGCGCCGCGTTGCAAACTCGACCTGGTGCGCAACTGGTCGTCAGTGTTGCGCAGGCCCCCGACAATCCGTATTTCAACCTGGTGGAACAGGGCAGCGACGGCCTGCTGCACCTGTGCAAAGGCGAAGGCAGGATGCGCCGCCAGGACGCGCCGCCCGTTTACGCCTTGAACGGCTCCATCTACGTCTGGCTGCGCCCAGCGCTTGCGCATGCGAGTCTTCACGGCCTGTGGAGCGTGGAGGTAGTGCCGTACGTCATGGCGCGATGGAAATCGGTGGACATCGATACGCTGGAAGACTTCGAATACGCACAGTGGCTGTTCCACCGGCACTTCGCGCCATCGGGAGCCGGCGGTGGCTGAATCGGTTTTCATCATTGCGGAGGCCGGCGTCAACCACAACGGCGACCTCGCCACGGCGCTGCGCCTGTGCGACGCGGCCAAGGGCGCGGGGGCCGATGCCGTCAAGTTCCAGACGTTCCGCGCCGAGGACCTGGTGCTTCGCGGCGCGCCGACGGCGCAGTACCAGGCGCGCCAGACCGGCCAGCAGGACCAGTTCGCCATGCTGCAGCAGCTGGAATTGACCGAGGCCCAGCACGAAAGCATCAAGCGCCATTGCGATTCGATCGGGATCGAGTTCTTCTCCACGCCTTTTTCGGTCGCCGCCGTGGACATGCTGGTGCGCTTGGGAGTGCGGCGGCTCAAGCTCTCTTCGGGCGAACTCACCCATCGTGCCCTGGTCGAACGCGCCGGCGCGGCCGGCCTGCCGTTGCTGGTGTCCACCGGCATGGCGACCCTGCCGGAGATTCGCGAGGCGCTCCAGTGGATTGCGGCTGCCCGCGGCGGGCTGGAAGCGGTGACGGTGCTGCATTGCACCTCCGCATACCCGGCCCCCGACGAAGCGCTGAACCTGAACGCGATTGCGTCGATGATGCGCGACCTCGGGATCGCGGTCGGCTATTCGGACCACAGCCTGGGCATCGAAGCGCCGTTGGCCGCCGTCGCCCTGGGTGCCAAGGTCATCGAAAAACACCTGACGCTGGACCGCGGCCTGCCCGGCCCCGACCACAGCGCCTCATTGGAGCCGGCCGAATTCGCGCGCATGGTTAAGGGTATCCGGCGTGTCAGCGCCATGCTCGGAAACGGCGTCAAGGCGCCAACCGCGCAGGAGCGGGACACGGCGCTGGTCGCCCGCCGCAGCATCGCGGCGGCAGTGGACATCCCGGCGGGGGTGGTCATCCAGGAGGCGATGCTGGCGTGCCGGCGCCCCGCCACCGGCATCGCACCGCGCGACTGGCCGCGGGTGGTCGGACGCACGACGCTCGTGCCCGTTGCGGCGGGGACGGTGCTGCAATGGGACCAGCTCGAAGGCGGGGACGGTCGATGAACGCCGGTGGATCGCGTCGCCGGCTCATTTACCTCAGTGGGACCCGTGCCGACTTCGGCTTGATGCAAAGCACGCTGCAGCGCATTGCGGCGACGCCGGGGTTGAGCCTGCGAATCGCGGTGACCGGAATGCACCTGAGCGAGCAATTCGGAAATACGGTGGATGAGATTCGCGCCTCGGGTTTGCCGATCTGCGCCGAAATTGCGCTGGACATGAACACCCGCACCGGGGGCAGCATGGCGCTCGGCGTGGCCGATTGCCTGCGTGGCATGACCGAATTGCTGGCGCGTGAGCAACCGGACTTCCTGATCGTGCTGGGCGACCGCGGCGAAATGCTGGCCGGTGCCATTGCAGCGCTGCACCAGGGCGTGCCCTGCGTGCACATCCACGGGGGCGAGCGCTCGGGGACGGTGGACGAGCCGGTGCGCCACGCGATCAGCAAGCTCAGCAGCTATCACTTCGTTGCGACCCCGGGCTCGCGCGAACGCCTGTTGCGGATGGGCGAAGACCAGGTTCGGGTGTTCGTCACCGGGGCGCCGGGTCTGGACGGGCTGGCCGAACTCGGGGCCATGTCGCGCGGAGACTGCCTGCGCGCGCTGGGGCTGCCGGCGGGCGGCACCTTCATCCTGGCGCTATTTCATCCGGTCGTGCAACAGGCCGGCGAGGCGCGCGCGCAGACGCTGGCCTTGTCGCATGCGCTGCAAGGCGTCGGCGTGCCGGTGGCGTGGCTCGAGCCCAACGCCGATGCCGGGTCGCTGGAGATCATCGCCGGCCTCGACGAAGCCACGCTGCCGCCCGGATCGCTGCGGCTGCGCCACGTCCCGCGGCCGCTTTTTGCCGCGGCGCTGCGCCACTGCGAGGTGCTCGTCGGCAATTCATCGGCCGGCATCATCGAGGCAGCGACCTTCGGCACGCCGGTGGTGAATATCGGCGACCGGCAGCGCCTGCGCGAGCGCAGTCCCAATGTGAGCGACGTCGCTGTGGAAGCTCCCGCCATCGAGGCCGCGGTGCGCGCAGCTCTGAGCCGGCCGCGAGGCCCGTGTGACAATCTCTGGGGCGACGGCCAGGCGGGTCAGCGCATCGCCGGATTGCTGGCCAGCTTGCCGGCCGGGCCCGAACTTCTGCAAAAGGTCAACAGCTATTGAACTGCGAGTTTCTGCACCCATGACGAGCCTGCTGGTCTTCGGCGCGGGCGGCCATGGCCGCGTGGTCGCGGATGCCGCTTTGCGCGCGGGCAAGTGGCAGCGCGTGCTGGGCTCGGACCGGGATCCGGCGCGTTGCAGCGGGCAACTGCTGGCAGGCGTTGCCCTGATGCCACCGGTGGAAGCCGCCGCCGCGGCGACCGCCGTGCACGTCGCCATCGGCGATGCGGCGAGCCGCGAAAAGGAAGTTGCAGCGCTGGCCGCCGGCAGTCTCGCCAGCGTGGTGCATCCCCAGGCCAGCGTATCGGACCAGGCACTGGTCGCGCCAGGCTGCTTCATTGCGGCGCAGGCGGTAGTAGCGCCCGGTGCCCGGCTCGGCAAGGCAGTGATCGTGAACCATGGCGCGGTGGTGGACCATGATGTGACAGTGGGCGACTTCTCGCACATCGCGCCGCTGGTCGCCCTCGGCGGAGGCGCGCAGATCGGCCGGCGGGTGCTGGTCGGCAGCGGAGCTTCCATCTTGCCGGGCGTGCGCGTGGGCGACGATGTGGTAATCGGCGCCGGCGCCGTGGTTGCCAGCGACTTGCCGGAGCCGGGTATCTATGCGGGCGTTCCCGCCGTGAGGTTGAAATGACAGCCGCTGAATTCGCGGCCTTGTGCGTGCCGCCGACTTGTACGCTGCGGCAGGCGACCGCTGCGCTGGACAGCACCGCACGCGGTGTCCTCTTGGTGCTGCATCCCGACGGAAGACTGCGCCGGACATTGACCGACGGCGACCTGCGCCGCGCCGCCCTGGCCAACGTGGCGGATTCCGCGCCGGTTGCCGACCTGCCCGAGCAGGCGCCGATCACGGTCGGCGTGGATGCCACCTACGCCGCCGGTATGGCGCTGCTCGACCAGCACCAGATCGATCACCTGCCGGTCCTCGACGAGACCGGACGCCCGGTCGACGTCATGTTCCGCCGTGAGCTGTCGCAGCGCATCTGGCTGTCGTCGCCGCACCTGGGGGAAGAAGAAACGGCGTTCGTCGAGGACGCGTTCAAGACCAACTGGATCGCGCCGCTGGGGCCTCATGTCGACGGGTTCGAGCGCGAGCTGGCAAGCCACGTCGGCGTGGCCCATGCGGCGGCCGTGAGCTCGGGCACGGCGGCAATTCATCTGGCGCTGCTGCTGCTGGGTGTCGGGCGCGGCGACACCGTGTTCTGCTCGTCGCTGACCTTCGTGGCCAGCTGCAACCCGATCCTGTATTGCGGCGCGCAGCCGGTTTTCATCGACTCGGAGCCGCAGACCTGGAACATGTCGCCGGCGGCGCTCGAACGGGCCCTGGAGTGGGCCAGGCGCGAAGGCCGGCTGCCGCGCTGCGTCATCGTCGTGAATCTGTATGGCCAAAGCGCGGACATGGATGCGCTATTGCCGCTGTGCGAGCGCCATGGCGTGCCGGTGCTGGAAGACGCGGCGGAATCGCTGGGGGCGTTATACAAGGGCCGCGCCAGCGGCAGCTTCGGCAAGATCGGCGTGTACTCGTTCAATGGCAACAAGATCATCACCACCTCGGGCGGCGGCATGCTGGTGGCCGACGACGGCGCGGTGGTCCAGCACGCCCGCAAGCTCGCCACCCAGGCGCGCGAGAACGTCCCGCATTACGAGCACGTGGAGATCGGCTTCAACTACCGGATGAGCAATGTGCTGGCCGGCATAGGACGCGGGCAATTGCGTGTGCTGGAACAGCGCGTGGAGCAGCGCCGCAAGGTCTTCGACACGTACCGCCAGGCGCTGGCCGACCAGCCGCAGCTGGAATGGATGCCGCAGCCGCAGGGCTACCGCTCCACGCGCTGGCTCAGCTGCTTCACCTTGCAAGGGGCGGACTCCCAGCTGCGGCGCGACCTGATTCTCCGGTCGCTGGAGCGGCACTCGATCGAGGCGCGCCCGGTCTGGAAGCCGATGCACCAGCAGCCGTTGTTCCGCGCGGCTCCCTATTTCGCTCACGGCGAGCAAGACGTGTCGGCCCGCCTGTTCGAAGCGGGCATCTGCCTGCCTTCGGGATCCAATCTCACCGGCGAGCAGCAGGCGCGCGTCATCGAGCACTTGCGCCGGGCATTGGCCATGGCCGGCTCCAACCACGTTCGCACTGCCAACAACAGTGTCGACAGGCCCTAGTGCGGCTGCCCAGGAACACGCTGGTCCTGCTGGCCGTCGACCTGGCCCTGGTGCTGCTGGCCGGCTGGATCGCGTTCTGGCTGCGCTTCAACTTCGACATTCCCGCCGAGTTCGACCGGCTGGCGCTGCGGGCGGCGCCCTGGTGCGTCGCCGGCTACGCCGCGGGCCTGATGCTGGCCAGGGTGTATCGCCAGGTCTGGAGCTACATCGGGCTGCCGGAACTCAGGCAGCTGGCCGGCGGGCTCATGTTGGGCGGGGTACTGACAGCGGCTGCCGTGCTGATGGCGCGCATGCCCTCCTTTCCGCGCTCGGTGCTGCTGTTGCAGCCGCTCATCGCCCTGCTTCTGCTGGGCGCGGCGCGGGCGGGCTGGCGGACCTTGTCCGAGCGCAGGACGCTGGCGCAGGGAGTCGGCCGGCGCCTGATCATCGTCGGCTCCTTGCAGGACGCCGCCGATGCGCTGCGCGCGCTCAAGGGATCGCATCAATGGCAACCCGTAGGAATCGTCTCGCCCACGACGGCGGAAGTGGGTCTCTCGATCCAGAATGTGCGGGTGCTGGGGCAGACAGCCGCGATCGCGACCATCTGCGCCGCCGCCCAGGCCGAAGCCGCGCTCGTAGCCAGCCCGCCGGGATCGCGCGAACGGCGCGAGGCGCTGATGAGCGCGGCCGGATCGCGCCTGACACTGCTGACGATGCCGCGCCCCGACGAGTGGCTCAAGACCGAAGCGGCGGGACCGCGCCGGATCGAACTGGAGGATCTGCTCGGTCGCACGGAGGTACAGCTGGACGAGGCCGGGCTGGCCGAACTGTTGTCGGGGCAGACGGTGCTGGTGACGGGCGCCGGCGGCTCGATCGGCTCCGAGCTGTGCCGTCAGGTCGCGCGTTTTGGCGTCGGGCGGCTGGTGTGCGTCGACGTGTCGGAGTTCGCGGTCTACCAGCTCGAACAGGAATTGCGCGAGGCCCACCCGCAGATGCACGGCTGCTACTACACCGCCAACGTGCGGGAGGTCGATCGGCTGCGGGCGATCGCCCTGAAGCACCGGCCGGCCGTGGTGTTTCACGCCGCCGCCTACAAACATGTGCCGCTGATGGAGGAACTCAACGAGATCGAAGCGCTGCGCACCAATGTGCTTGGCACCTTGCACGCCGCACGCGTGGCCGGCGAATGCGGCGCCCGGCGTTTCGTCATGATCTCCACCGACAAGGCGGTGAATCCGACCAACGTCATGGGCTCGAGCAAACGGCTGGCCGAGCTGATGGTGCAGGGCGTGGCGAGCGAATACGCCGGGACCCAGTACGTTTCGGTGCGCTTCGGCAATGTGCTCGGATCGAGCGGTTCGGTCGTGCCCTTGTTCACCTCGCAGATCGCACGTGGCGGGCCGGTGACCGTGACCCACCCCGAGATCGTGCGCTACTTCATGACAATTCCCGAAGCGGCCCAGCTGGTGCTGCAGGCGGGTCTCATGGGACGCTCGGGCCAGATCTTCGTGCTGGACATGGGCGAGCCGATGAAGATCGTCGAACTGGCCCGGATGCTGATACGCCTGTCCGGCAAGACCGAGCAGGAAATTCCCATCAGCTACACGGGCCTGCGGCCGGGCGAAAAATTGTATGAAGAGCTGCTGGCCGACGACGAGAGCACCGTGCCGACGCCGCACCCCAAGCTGCGCGTGGCCAAGAGCAATGGCCAGTTGCCGGACATCGAGGCGGTAATGCATTGGATCTGCCAGGCGGGGCCGGCACCGGCCGGCGACGAAGTGCGCCGGTGGCTGCGCAGCCAAGTGCCGGAATACGCCGCGCGCTAACTGGCGATGCCGGTGCGCGACAGGACGTCGCTCACCAGCTCCAGCCGCACCAGGGGATTGTCCAGTTCCATCAGGCGTTGCTTGAGCGGCATGGGCAGCGGCAGCAGCTCGCACCAGCGGTTGGCCACCCAGCCACAATCGTCCAGCTGCCATGGGCCTTGCAGAGGCATCCGGTCGGGCGTCGGCGATTTCAGCTGCAGCGAATGAATCAGTTTGCCCAAGGCGTCGGCGGTGTTCTTCAGGTCGTCTGGAATGGACACGGCCATGTCGGCCTCGAGCCGCTGGACATCCGCGATCCACAGGCCATGCCGAAGCTGGTCGCTTGACGTGATTCGAAATCGTTGCGCGCCGCTGGCGCGGATCATCATCAAGCCGGCGCGAGGCGTCTCCAGTTCGGTGATCGTCGCCAGCGTCCCGACCTGGCAGAATGCCTCGGTGCCGCCAGGCTGCCGCACTTCGCTGCCTTGCGTCAGCAGCACCACGCCGAACGGCGCGCCTGTCTTGTGGCACCGCCCGATCATGTCCAGATAGCGAACCTCGAAAATGCGCAGCGGCAGCACGCCGCCGGGAAACAGTACCGTGTCCAGCGGGAACAACGGCAGCGACTGCAAGGTGAGGGCGGGCGACATCGAATTCACGTTTCTGCCCGCTATCATCCCACGACCTAACTCGCTTAAGCGGGCAAGACCTTCCTATGGCCTACCAAATCCTTTCATTCCTGCTGGACGTTGCGGCGGGACTTCTCGGCGGTGCGTGCCTGCTGCGGCTTTACATGCAGTACCAGCGGGTGCCGTTCGGCAACCCGGTGGGCCGTTTCGTGTTTGCGCTCACTGACTGGGTGGTGCCGCCGCTGCGCCGCGTGCTGCCCTCGATCAGGCGCTGGGATACGGCGAGCCTGGTGGCGGCATTCCTCGTCGAGCTCCTGCAGTTCGGGCTGCTCTGGCTGCTGGCGGGGCGTGGCAGTGGCTTGGGTTTGATCCCGCTGCTCGCGCTTTTCGGGCTGCTGCGGCTGGTGATTTCCGGGCTGACGCTGCTGGTGATCGTTTATGCCGTCATGTCCTGGGTGCAGGCCGATTCACCGATCGTGGACGTGATCGACCGCCTGTGCGCACCGCTGCTGCGCCCATGGCGCAAGCTCATCCCGCTGGTGGGCGGCATCGACTTGTCGCCGCTGGCTTTCCTGGTGGCGCTGCAGGTGCTTTCGATCGTGCTGGGGTATGTGCAAGCGGGAGCTATCAGATAGTCAGTTGGGGTCAGAGCACAATTTCGACGTGGCGTTTGTCGCTCCGGCCAGTGTCGCTGTCCTGAATTGTGATCTGACCCTCAAGCTCTAGGAAACCGCATCCGCCGGCTGCCGTTGCAGCATCGCCAGCGCGTGGGCCACGGTCTTGCGCAACTCGCGCCGGTCGCAGATGAAATCCACCCCGCCTTTTTGCTGAAGGAACTCGGCCCGCTGGAAACCCTCGGGCAGGGTCACGCGAACGGTCGATTCGATCACGCGGGGCCCGGCGAATCCGATCAACGCTTTCGGCTCGGCGATCACGACGTCGCCGACGAAAGCGAATCCCGCGCTCACACCGCCCATGGTCGGGTCCGTTAGCACGCTGATATAGGGCAGGCCCTTCTTGGCGAGCCGTGTCAGCGCCGCATTGGTCTTGGCCATCTGCATCAGCGACAGCAGCCCTTCCTGCATGCGGGCGCCGCCGGTCGCCGTGAAGCACACGAACGGCACCTTCTGCTCGACCGCCGATTCCACGCCGCGTACGAAGCGCTCGCCCACGACGCTGCCCATGCTGCCGCCCATGAAGTCGAACTCGAACGCCGCGGCTACCAGGCCGATGCTCAGAACGGCGCCGCCCATGACGACGAGGGCATCGGTCTCGCCGGTGTTTTCCAGGGCTTCCTTCAGGCGTTCCGGGTACTTGCGGCTATCCTTGAACTTGAGCGCGTCGACCGGCAGCACTTCCTGGCCGATTTCGTAGCGGCCCTCGGCGTCCAGGAACGCGTTGAGGCGCGCGCGCGCGCCGATGCGGTGGTGATGGCTGCACGTGGGGCAGACGTTCTGGTTCTGTTCCAGGTCGGTCTTGTACAGCACGCTTTCGCAGCTCGGGCACTTGACCCATAAACCTTCCGGGACCTGGCGCCGTTCGGCCGGATCGGTCGGCTGGATTTTCGGGGGCAGCAGTTTTTCAAGCCAGCTCATTGCGTTTTGCTCCTAGGGGGTATGAGCGGCAGCTTGCTGTCCGCTCGATGACCCGGAACCAGTAATTATGCGTCCAGCGCCAGGCGGACCCCGCGCAGGAACTCCGAGGCGGCAGGCACCACCTGTTCGCGTGGCTGGTCCTCGATCAGCTGGATGATTTTCGTGCCGATCACCACCGCATCGGCGACCTTGCCGATCGCCTGTGCCGTCGCCGCGTCGCGGATACCAAAGCCGACGCCGATCGGAACGTGCACGTGCTGGCGGATCCGCGGCAGCATCAGCTCCACGGCGCCCGTATCCAGGTTGCCGGCACCCGTCACGCCCTTGAGCGAGACATAGTAAACATAGCCGCTGGCGACCTGCGCGACCTGCTGCATGCGCTGCTCGGTGCTGGTCGGCGCCAGCAGGAAGATCAGGTCCAGGCCGTTGGCCTTGAGCTTGGCCGCGAAATCCTCGCATTCCTCGGGCGGGTAATCGACCACGAGGATGCCGTCGACGCCGGCCGCGGCGGCATCGCGAATGAAGGCGTCCTTGCCGTGCGCCAGATCGTAGCGCTCCACCGGATTGGCATAACCCATCAGCACCACCGGCGTCTTGCCGTCGCGCTGTCGAAACTCGCGCACCATCTCCAGCACCTGGCGCATTCCGACGCCCAGCGCCAGTGCTTTCTCGCCGGCTTTCTGGACCACCGGGCCGTCGGCCATCGGATCGGAAAACGGCACGCCCAGTTCGATCACGTCGGCGCCGGCGCCGACCATGCCGTGCATCAGTTCGGGGGTCACGTCGGCAAAGGGAAAACCGGCCGTCACATAGGGGATCAAGGCCTTGCGGCCCTGCGTTTTGAGCGCCGCGAACGTCGCATCGATCCGGCTCATTGTTTTCCGCCCTTGACCTGCAGGCCGCGCATGGAAGGGCGGTCGTAGAAGTCCACGCCGGCCAGGTCGGCCACCGTGCCGATGTCCTTGTCGCCGCGCCCGGACAGGTTGACCAATATGTTCTGGTCCGGCTTCATGGTGCGCGCGAGCTTCATCGCGTAGGCGACCGCGTGGCTGGATTCGAGCGCCGGAATGATGCCTTCGGTGCGGCACAGGTAATGGAACGCTTCCAGCGCCTCCTTGTCGGTGATGCCGACGTATTCGGCGCGGCCGCTGTCCTTGAGCCACGCATGCTCCGGTCCCACTCCGGGATAGTCAAGGCCGGCGCTGACGCTGTGGGTTTCGGTGATCTGCCCGTTCTCGTCCTGCAGGATGTAGGTGCGGTTGCCGTGCAGCACGCCCGGTGAGCCGCGCTGCAGCGACGCCGCATGCTTGCCGCTGTCCAGGCCTTCGCCCGCCGCCTCGACCCCGATCAGACGGGTTTTTTCGTACGGGATATAGGGATGGAAAATGCCCATTGCGTTGCTGCCCCCGCCGACACACGCCACGACCACATCGGGCTGGGCGCCCCCGGTCATTTCAGGCATCTGCGTCAGGCATTCGTTGCCGATCACGCATTGGAAATCGCGCACCATCATCGGATACGGGTGCGGGCCGGCGACGGTGCCGATGATGTAGAAGGTGTTCTCGACGTTGGTGACCCAGTCGCGCATCGCTTCGTTGAGCGCGTCCTTGAGCGTACGGCTGCCCGATTCGACCGGCACTACGCTGGCGCCCAGCAGGTTCATCCGGTAGACGTTCGGGCTTTGGCGCTTCACGTCCTCGCTGCCCATGTAGACGACACATTCGAGACCGTAGCGGGCGCAGATCGTGGCCGTGGCGACGCCGTGCTGGCCGGCCCCGGTTTCCGCGATCACCCGCGGCTTGCCCATGCGGCGCGCCAGCATCGCCTGGCCGATGACGTTGTTGATCTTGTGCGCGCCGGTGTGATTGAGGTCTTCGCGCTTGAGGTAGATCTGCGCGCCGCCTTGCTCGCGGCTCGTGCGCGCGGCGTGATAGATGGGCGAGGGGCGGCCCACGAAATGCTTCAGCTCGTAATTGAACTCCGCCAGGAACTGCGGGTCGTTCTGGTATTTCGCGTAGGCGTCGCGCAGTTCGCTGATCGCGTGGGTCAGCGTCTCGCTGACGAAACTGCCGCCGTAGATTCCGAAGTGGCCCGAAGGGTCAGGTTGCTGATAGGAGGGCATGTTGTTTCTGGGCAAGCAGCGTGTCGGCGGCGCGCACGGCCGCGACAAACCGATGGATCTTTTCCGGGTCCTTGATGCCCTGATGCCCAGGGCCATCGAGTTCGACGCCGGAGCTCACGTCGACGGCCAGTGTCCTACACCGCGGCCGCACCCGCAGGATGCCATCGGTCACGTTTGCCGCAGTGAGTCCACCAGACAAAACGAGGTGAGGCAGCACGGCGCCGGTCGGTGCCGGGCCTGCAGCTGTACCGGGGACTTGAATGCGTGACCAATTGAAGGCTTTCCCGCCGCCGCCGTAACCCTCGACATGGGCGTCGAGCATGATGGCCTGGGCCTGTGGGTATCGAGCCGCGAATTCTAGCAAGTCGAACGGCGCGGATTCATCGAGTGCCAGCCGGGCGACGCGGATGAACGGATGCCGGCCGCCGGCAGTGGCTTCAAGGCATTGCGCGGGGGTCTCGTCGCCGTGAAACTGGACAACGGATCCCGGCACCTGTTCGCAGGCGGCCAGGACTGCCGCGGCCGATTCGTTCACGAACAGCAGTACGGGTGTGACGAAAGGCGGCAAGCGGCGCGCCAGCCCGGCCGCCCGCTGCGTGGTGACGAAGCGAGCGCTCTTGCGGTACATCACGAATCCCACCGCATCCGCGCCCGCTTCAACCGCGGCGTCGATGTCCTGCTCGCGCGTCAGTCCGCAGATCTTGATCCGGGTGCGTTGGAACAGCGGATTGGCCACATTCATGGCAGCCAATCATACGCAGCCGTGCGGCTGGGAAGGTTCCACTCCGGGCTATAAACCGGGCCCAGAAAGTACAGGCCGTCGGGCGAGAAAGTGGGCGCGGCCGCGTCGCGGTCGCGTGCCGCCAGCACCTGGCTCATCCATTGCGGCGGCTGCTGGCCATGGCCGATCACCAGCAGGCAACCCATGATGTTGCGAATCATGTGATGCAGAAAGGCGTTCGCCTCGAACTCGAAGCGCCAATAGTTGCCATGGCGCGCGACCGCCACGCGGTTCATGGTCTTGACCGGCGACGCGGCTTGGCAGGCGGCGGCGCGAAACGAGCTGAAATCGTGCTGCCCGATCAGCATCGCGGCGGCTTGCTGCATGGCGCCGCCGTCGAGCGGGCGAAACACCCAACCCACGCGGCCGGCCTCGATGCTGGGGCGCACCGGCGACTCCAGCACCACGTAGGCATAGCGCCGCGCAATGGCGCTGGCGCGCGAATGGAAGGAATCGGCAACGGGCCTGGCCCACTGCACCGCGATATCTGCCGGCAGGAACCGGTTGGTGCCGCGGATCCAGGAGAACTCCTCTCGCTGCAAGGGCGTGTCGAAGTGCACCACCTGCATCAGGCCGTGCACCCCGGCATCGGTGCGGCCGGCACAAATGGTGGCGATCGGCTGGGTGGCGAATTGACCGAGGGCGGCTTCCAGCCGGTCCTGCACGGTGCGGCCGGAAGGCTGGCTTTGCCAGCCGTCGTAGGCCTGTCCGTGGTAGCTGATGCCCAGTGCCAGCCTCATTGGCGGGCTTTCACCGGTTGGCTCGCGAGATACGAAGGGGTCAGGCGATTTCCGCGAGGAATCGCTGGGCCTTTTGCTTCAGGTCCCCGGATGCTTCTGCCAGGACTTCCTGGGCCAGGCTGCGCGCACCGTCCGGATCGCCGATGGCATTGAACTCCTGCGCCAAGGCGAGTTTGGTGGCCAGGGGATCGCTGCCTTCTTCTACTTCGAAGCCGCCGGTGCTGAGTGGCGCACCCGCAGTGCTGTCGATTGCTTCTTCGGCCTGCGGCTTGCTGATTGCCGGCGTGGGTGGCGCCGAAGCAGCGGCAGGACCATCGAGGTCGAGGGACAACGCGCCCAGGTCGAATTCGATCATTCCCGCGTCCGGGGCCGGCGCTTGCGCAGGCCCCGGCTTCGCGGACGCCGGCTTCATGGTTTGGGTGGCGTCGAAGCTCAGACCGTTATCGGACGCATCCTGTTCAGGCGCGAGCTCGGGTGGCGAAGTAGCCGGCAGTTCGGGGGGCGCCGGTGGCTCGAGCGTGGCGCTGCTGGCCGAACCAAAATCCATGTCCAGGGCTGGCATCGGCTCGGCTACGGGAGGCATGTCCGTCGCGACGCCGGGAGGGGCGCTGGCAGCTGGAGCGGGCTCGTCGTCGCCGATTGAAAAATCCAGGTCCAGGTCGAGATCGGGGGGACTTGACGGCGAGACGGCGGTCGGTATGACTTGCGTGGCTAGCGTGCCCGAGTCCTCGCCTTGCGCGTCGCCATCGGCCGGCAGCGGCGCAGGGTGGCCGCCGGGCCGGTAGAGGGAATTGGCGGGATCCAGTGCCTGTCCGAGTTCGCTGATGTGCTCCCACTCCGGACCTTGGCCGCGGGTCAGGTTGAACGCCTCGGTGGCGATCAGCTCGAAGGCCTTGGCGTCACGGCGCTTCGCATAAATCTCCAGCAGCTTGGCGTGGACCGCCACACGCTGGGGCGTGGTCCGCATCGCTTCCTTGAGGATTTCCTCAGCCTGCAGGTCACGCCCATAGGCGAGGTAGACATCGGCCTCGGCTACCGGGTCGACATCGCCCGCGGCGTCGAGCTGGCTGGGCGAATACACCATGGACGAGCCGGTTGCGTTGCCCTCGTTGGTGTCGATACGCTGGCCGCCGCTGGCCCCGAAGAATGAATCCGGCTGCAGGCGGCTTTCCAGGAAAGAGCTATCCACCTGCGTCGATTTCTTGCGCTGCTGTGCGCGATAAAAGCCAAAGCCCAGCAGGAGCGCGAGCACGCCGGCCACGGTGGCCGGCACGATCGGGTTTTCGAGCAGGTCGTCGACCAAGCTGGTCTCTACCGGCTGCGGTTGCGGAACCTGCCGCGCGGCGGAAGCCGCAGACGCTGCTGCCGCCGCCGGTGCGCTCGCGCTGGCAAGACCCGGGCTGGCCGCTGCGCTGGCAGCAGGCGCTGTTGCCGTCGGCATGGCGCTGGTCGCCGCCGATGCTGACGGAGCCGTCGCGGCAACAGCGGCGGGCGCGCTCGCGGGCGGGCTGACCGCGGCTGCCGCCGAGGCCGCCTTGGCGGCTGAAGACGACGCCAGCGGCACGGCCGGGGCGGGCGCTGAGGCGGTTTTGGCAGCCGAGGCCGAAGCCCCAGCGGGCGCAGCGAGCGGCGCTGATGCCGATGTCGCGACTGTTGGAGCAGCGGCCTGCGCGGAGGCAACGGCCTTGACGCTTGACGCCGCAGCGACCGGAGCCGCGGCAGGCGCCGACGGCGCCGCCTTGGCGGCGCTGGCGACTCCCACCGGCAGCGGCACACCCGGCTTGGCGCCGCTCGCCGCAGCCACGGATGCCGGAGCCGTTGCCGTGCCGAGCTTGTTGAGCTCGTTGATGTTCTTGCTGAGCTCGGCTACGCGTGTGGCCTCGTCCTTCGCAGCACGCTCTCGCGCGATCTTGTCGGCCGCGCCCTTGTCCTGGATCGCTCCCTTGGACAGCGTCAGCTTGTCCGAGCTTGCCGGGGCGGGTTTCTTTTCCTCGACCTGAGCCTGCACCCGTCCAGACGCCTGGCGCTCGCTGCCGGTGACGCTGGCCACGGGCACGCCTTCAGCCAAACGGCGGCGGAACTCGTTGAAGTCGCGGCTTTGCGCGATGATGGTACGGCTCGCTTCGCCGGCGGCGACCTGCTCGGCTTGTTCGGCCGTCGGCACCTCGAGCACGGCGCCCGCTTTCAGCCGGTTGATGTTGCCGCCGATGAAGGCTTCCGGGTTGCTACGCAACAGCGCGACCAGCATCTGGTCAAGCGAAACGTTGGTCGGCTTGTTGGCCGCGGCGATCCGGCCCGCGGTATCGCCTGCTTTGACGGTGACCTGCTTGCCGGCGCCGGCCTCCGGCTTGCTGGCGGTGGCAGGTTCCCGGGTCGCGGGCGTTGGCGCCGCCGATGCCGCGGCAGGCGGACGGCTGGCTTGCGGGGCAGCGGCGCGGGGCGGAGTCTGTGCCGGCCGCGTGGCGGGTGCGACCTCGGCCGCGAGCGATGGCGCGCTTTGCCGCAGGTTCGGCGGATCGAACAGCATCGTGTAATCGCGCACGATGCGTCCGGAAGACCAGTTCGCCTCCAGAATGAGGTCGATGAAGGGCTCGTTGACAGGGCGCTGGCTCGACAGGCGCAGGAAGTAGCGGCCGTCCGGACGTCGCTGAAGTGTGATCTGCACGTTCGCCATCGCCGCGTTGTACTCAAAGCCGGCGGCCCGGAACGCCTCGGGCGAGGCAACGACGGCACGCAGGCTCGCAACCTCCTCGGCGGTGATCTCGGGGATGTCGATGTCGGCGCGCAATGGCTCGCCCAGGGCCGACTGGACGGTGACCCGACCTAAACCAAGGGCACTGGCATCCTGCGCTGAAACAGCCAGCAGCATGGCCGTGGCGATTGCCAGCGCGGTTGCGCGCCATCGCGGCTTTTTCATGGATTCTTGCGTCCCCACTGCCCAGCCTGCAGGCAATTTTTTTCTCATCATGCGAACCAACGCCTCGACGCTCAATTTGCTAAAAAGGACCATAGCATCAATGTCTTAGGCTGACAAGCTGAGACAGCTTTTAACTTCTGGGACGTCTGTTCGCGCATGGTTGCAAATCACTTCATGTGGTGATGCGACAACGGCCTGTAACCAGTGATTACAGGCCGTCGTCGCAGAAGAGTTTTTGCAGCCGTTCAGGCGTCCAGCAAGATGCGCAGCATCCTGCGCAACGGCTCGGCTGCGCCCCACAGGAGCTGGTCTCCGATGGTGAAGGCGCCCAGGTATTCAGGACCCATGGCGAGCTTGCGGATGCGGCCCACCGGGATGCCCAAAGTGCCGGTTACCGCAACCGGCGTCAGGTCCTTGATGGTTGCTTCACGGGTATTGGGAACGACCCTGACCCAGTCATTGTCGTTGGCGATGAGCTGTTCGACGTCGGCCACCGGAACGTCCTTCTTGAGCTTGAACGTCAGGGCCTGGCTGTGGCATCGCATCGCGCCCACGCGCACGCAGAACCCGTCGACCGGCGTCGTCGCCGTGCCGAAGCCAGGTCCTTGTCCCAGGATCTTGTTGGTCTCGGCGCCGCCTTTCCACTCTTCGCGGCTGACGCCATTGCCCAGGTCTTTGTCGATCCAGGGGATGAGCGAGCCACCCAGCGGTACGCCGAAGTTCGCCATCTCCTCGGCCGACATCGATTGTTGGCGGGCCAGCACCTTGCGGTCGATTTCAAGAATGGCCGACTTCGGGTCGGCCAGCAGTTGCTTCACCTCACTGTTGAGCGTGCCGAACTGCGTCAGCAATTCACGCATGTGCTGCGCGCCGCCACCGGATGCGGCCTGGTAGGTCATCGTGCTCATCCACTCGACGAGGCCGGCCTTGTAGAGCGCGCCCACGCCCATCAGCATGCAGCTCACGGTGCAGTTGCCGCCGATCCAGTTGCGTCCGCCCTTGGCCAGCGCGTTCGCGATCACCGGCATGTTGACGGGGTCGAGGATGATGACGGCGTCGTCCTTCATGCGCAGCGTCGAGGCCGCGTCGATCCAATGGCCGTTCCAGCCGGTGGCGCGCAGCTTGGGGAAAACCTCGGTCGTGTAGTCGCCGCCCTGGGCGGTGATGACGATGTCGCATTTCTTCAGCGCCTCGATGTCGAAGGCGTCCTTGAGCTGCGCCTCGTTCTTGGCCTGCGCCGGCGCCTTGCCGCCGACGTTCGAAGTGGTGAAGAACACCGGCTCGATCAGGGCAAAGTCGCCTTCGGCCTGCATCCGGTCCATCAGCACGGAGCCGACCATGCCGCGCCAGCCGACCATGCCGACCAGCGGTTGTTGTGCGTTCGCAAGTTTCATTTCACATTCGCCTTTCAAAAGTTAGCTACAAACCTTTTGTTCCCCGGCTCGTCGGGGCCGGGGCAGGGCGCGACGAGTCGGAGCTGTTAGCCCTTGGTAGTCTTCGTGGTAATCGCGGCCACGACGGCATCGCCCATTTCGCGCGTGCCGACCTGCTTCGTGCCTTCGGAATAAATGTCCGCCGTGCGCAGGCCGGAGGCGAGCACGTCCTTGACGGCCGACTCGATGCGGTCGGCGGCCTGGGATTGATCGAGCGAATAACGAAGCATCATGGCGGCAGACAATATTGTAGCTAAAGGATTGGCGATTCCCTTGCCCGCAATGTCCGGGGCGCTGCCGTGGCTCGGTTCGTAAAGGCCCTGGCTGGAGGTGTTCAGGCTGGCCGAGGGCAGCATTCCGATCGATCCGGTGAGCATGGCAGCCTCGTCCGAGAGGATGTCGCCGAACATGTTGCCGGTGACGACCACGTCGAATTTTTTGGGTGCCCGCACCAGTTGCATGGCGGCGTTGTCCACGTACATGTGGTCGAGCGCCACGTCCGGGTACTGCGTGCCGATTTCCGTCACGACATCTTTCCAGAGCTGGAAGGTCTCCAGGACGTTGGCCTTGTCCACGCTGGTCACCCGCTTGCTGCGCTTGCGCGCGGCTTCGAACGCCACATGGGCGATGCGCTCGATTTCGGGGCGCGAGTAGCGCATCGTGTCGAACGCTTCCTCGCTGCCCGGAAAATGGCCGTCCACGGCCGTGCGGCGGCCGCGCGGCTGACCGAAGTAGATGTCGCCGGTGAGCTCGCGGATGATCAGGATGTCCAGTCCGGCGATCAGTTCGGGTTTCAGGCTGGACGCGCCCACCAGCTGCTCGTAGCAGATCGCCGGGCGCAGATTCGCGAACAGGCCCAGGTTCTTGCGCAGGCCCAGCACGGCCTGCTCCGGCCGCAGCGGCCGCTCGAGCCTGTCGTATTTCCAGTCGCCCACCGCGCCGAACAACACGGCATCGGCGTCCTTCGCCAGCTTGAGGGTGGATTCGGGCAGCGGATGGCCGTGCGCCTCGTAGGCGGCGCCGCCCACCAGCGCGGTTTCCATCTCGAACTTCAGGTCCAGCACCTTGAGGACCTTCACCGCTTCCGCGACGATTTCGGTGCCGATGCCGTCGCCCGGCAGGACTGCGATTTTCATGGCTTGAGCGCGTGGGCCAGCCACGGTTTCTGGGCGAGGCGCTGCGCTTCGAAAGCCTTGATCTTGTCCGCCTGGCGCAGCGTCAGTCCGATGTCGTCCAGGCCGCTGGTCAGGCAGAACTTGCGGAAGGCCTGGACTTCGAAGGCGAACTCGCCGCCCTGGGGCTTGACGACGACCTGGCGCTCCAGGTCGATGGTGAGCTGGTACCTGGGGAATGCGTACACCTCGTCGAACAGCTGGCTCACCTGCGACTGCGGCAGCACGATCGGCAGCAGTCCGTTCTTGAAGCAGTTGTTGAAGAAGATGTCGGCGTAGCTGGGCGCGATGATGGCCCGGAAGCCGTACTGGTCCAGCGCCCACGGCGCGTGTTCGCGCGACGAACCACAGCCGAAGTTCTTGCGCGCCAGCAGGATCGAGGCGCCCTGGTAGCGCGGCTGGTTCAGCACGAAGTCCGGATTGGGCTTGCGGGTGGCCGGGTCCTGGCCCGGTTCGCCGTGGTCCAGGTAACGCCATTCGTCGAACAGATTGGGCCCGAAGCCGGTCTTGCGGATCGACTTGAGGAACTGCTTGGGGATGATCGCGTCGGTGTCGACGTTCTCGCGATCCATCGGGGCGACGAGGCCCTTGTGTACTGTGAATTTTTGCATAACGGACAAAACACGGTGCTGCGCACACGTGTCCCTGTGTTGATCTATTTTTTCTTCGCGGCGTCTTCGATGGCGTTTCCGGCCTTCTGGATGTCCTGGCCGGCGCCCCGGACGGTGTTGCAGCCCGCCAGGGCGAAAGCGAACGAAAGGGCGAGCAAGGCGGCGATTGTTTTCATGATTTTTCTTTCCTTATGCAAATTGGCGGACATCGACGAAATGGCCATGAACCGCTGCCGCGGCGGCCATGGCGGGGCTGACCAGGTGCGTGCGGCCACCGGCACCCTGGCGGCCCTCGAAATTGCGGTTGCTGGTGGACGCGCAACGCTCGCCCGGCTCCAGCCGGTCGGCGTTCATCGCCAGGCACATCGAGCAGCCGGGCTCGCGCCACTCGAAGCCGGCGGCCTTGAAGATCTCGTGCAGCCCCTCGCGCTCAGCCTGATCCTTGACCAGGCCGGACCCCGGCACGACCATCGCCAGCCTGACGTTCCGGGCGACCTTCTGCCCCAGTTTCTTCACCATTGCGGCCGCTTCGCGCATGTCCTCGATGCGACCGTTGGTGCACGAGCCGATGAACACCTTGTCCACGTAGATATCGCCCAGCGCCTTGCCCGGTTCCAGCCCCATGTAAGCGAGTGCGCGCTCGATCGAGTCGCGCTTGCTGGCATCCTTTTCCTTGTCGGGGTCGGGCACGCGGGCGTCGATACCGAGCACCATCTCCGGCGAAGTGCCCCACGTGACCTGCGGAATGATCGTGGCGGCGTCGAGTTCCACGACGGTATCGAATTTCGCGCCGGGGTCCGAATGCAGCGTGCGCCAGTAGGCCACTGCCAGTTCCCACTCGACGCCCTTGGGCGCCAGGGGCCGGCCCTTGACGTATTCGATGGTCTTTTCATCGACGGCCACCAGCCCCGCCCGCGCGCCCGCCTCGATCGCCATGTTGCACACGGTCATGCGGCCTTCCATGGACAGGCTGCGAATGGCGGAGCCCGCGAACTCGATCGTGTAGCCGGTGCCGCCGGCCGTGCCGATCCGGCCGATGATCGCCAGCACGATGTCCTTGGCCGTCACGCCAGGGGCGAGCTTGCCCTCCACCTTGATCAGCATGTTCCTGGCCTTCTTGGCCAGCAGCGTCTGGGTCGCCAGCACGTGCTCGACCTCGCTGGTGCCGATGCCGTGAGCCAGCGCGCCGAATGCGCCATGCGTGGAGGTGTGCGAGTCGCCGCAGACCACGGTCATCCCGGGCAGCGTGGCGCCCTGTTCGGGCCCGATCACGTGAACGATTCCCTGGCGCTTGGACAGAAATGGGAAATAGGCGGCCGCCCCGAACTCCCCTATGTTCCTGTCGAGCGTCGTGACCTGCTCCTTGCTGATCGGGTCCGTGATGCCGTCGTAGCCGCGCTCCCACCCCGTCGTGGGCGTGTTGTGGTCGGCGGTGGCGACGATGGAACTGATGCGCCACACCTTGCGGCCGGCTTCGCGCAGCCCCTCGAACGCCTGCGGGCTGGTGACTTCGTGGACCAGGTGGCGGTCGATGTAAAGGATGGACGTGCCGTCTTCCTCGGTGTGGACGACGTGCTCGTCCCAAATCCTGTCGTATAGCGTCTTTGCCATGGTGGTTCCTGAATCGATGCGATTTTATTCGTTCGCCCCTGGGCCGGCTGCGCGCGCCGGCCATGCCCATCCGTGCGGATGGGAAACAAAAAGCCCGCCGGAGCGGGCTTGCCGTTGACCCGGACCAGGGCCCGGGACAAGTGCGTTCAACGCTTTTCGACGGGGAGCACGTCGCGCTTGGTCGCGCCGGTGAACAGCTGGCGCGGGCGTCCGATCTTGTACTCGGGGTCGCCGATCATTTCGTTCAACTGCGCAATCCAGCCGACCGTGCGCGCCAAAGCGAAGATCGCGGTAAACAGCGCGACGGGGATGCCGATGGCGCGCTGCACGATGCCGGAGTAGTAATCGACGTTCGGATAGAGCTTGCGCGAGACGAAGTATTCGTCTTCGAGGGCGATCTTTTCGAGCGCCATCGCCAGCTTGAACAGCGGGTCGTTGTGCAGGCCCAGCTCGTTGAGCACTTCGTTGCAGGTCGCCGCCATCAGCTTGGCGCGCGGGTCGTAGTTCTTGTAGACGCGGTGCCCGAAGCCCATCAGCTTGACGCCGGAGTTCTTGTCCTTGACCTGCTTGATGAACTCGCCGATCTTTTCGACGCCGCCTTGCGCCTGGATTTCATGCAGCATGTTCAGGCACGCTTCGTTGGCGCCGCCGTGGGCCGGACCCCAGAGGCAGGCAACGCCGGCCGCAATCGCGGCGAACGGGTTGGTGCCCGAGCTGCCGCACAGGCGCACCGTGGAGGTGGAGGCGTTCTGCTCGTGGTCGGCGTGCAGGATGAAGATGCGGTCCATTGCGCGGACCAGCACTTCGTTGGGCTTGTAGTCCTCGCATGGCGTGGCGAACATCATCCGCATGAAGTTCTCGGTGTACGAGAGGTCGTTCTGCGGGTACATGTACGGCTGGCCCATCGAGTACTTGTAGGCCATGGCGACCAGCGTCGGCATCTTCGCGATCAGGCGGATCGCCGCGATTTCGCGGTGCTGCGGATTGTTGATATCGGTGCTGTCGTGATAGAAGGCTGACAGCGCGCCGACCAGGCCGGTCATGACCGCCATCGGGTGGGCGTCACGGCGGAAACCGCGCAGGAAGAACTGCATCTGCTCGTTGACCATGGTGTGCATGGTGACGGTGCGGTTGAACTTCGTCCTGGCTTCCGCGTTGGGCAGCTCTCCGTAGAGCAGCAGGTAGCAGGTTTCCATGAAGTCGCACTTGGTCGCCAGCTGCTCGATCGGGTAGCCGCGATACAGCAGTTCCCCCTTGTCGCCGTCGATGTAGGTGATGGCGGACTGGCAGGAGGCCGTCGAGAGGAAGCCCGGGTCATAGGTGAACATGCCCGTCTGCGCGTACAGCTTGCGGATGTCGATCACATCCGGGCCCACGCTGCCCTGATATACCGGCAGGTCGACACTGGGGCTGCCGTTACTGAACGACAGGGTGGCTTTGTTGTCAGCGAGTTTCATATGGTTTCCTTGGTAATCTTTGAGCACAGAGCTGAAGTTCTGGCCCCAACGTCATTGGCTTCGCAGCATCCCTAGCACTTCTTTCACGTCGCCTGTGTTTATGGCGCCCTGAGGTTCCTTGCGCCGAAGCAGCAGGTCCAGCAGGTCGTTGTCTCCTAAATCCATCAACTCGTTCAGGGCCGCCGCGTGCTTGACGGTCAGCCTGTCTCCGTACCGATCGAAGAACCGCTCGATGAAGAGGTCATTTTCCAGCAGTCCGCGGCGGCAGCGCCACTTCAATTTGCTGAGTGACCTTTCGTCGATCAGTTCATCATCCACACTTGCCCCATCAGATGGCCCGTCGCACCATCAATTCCTTGATTTTGCCAATCGCCATGGTCGGATTCAGCCCCTTGGGACACACATCCACACAGTTCATGATGGTGTGGCAGCGAAACAGGCGATACGGGTCCTCCAGATTGTCCAGGCGCTCAGCCGTTGCCTCGTCGCGGCTGTCCGCGATGAACCGATAGGCCTGCAACAACCCGGCCGGGCCGACGAACTTGTCCGGATTCCACCAGAAGCTCGGGCAACTGGTCGAACAGCTCGCGCACAGGATGCACTCGTACAGGCCATTCAGCTCTTCGCGCTCTTCGGGAGACTGTAGCCGCTCCCTGTCCGGTGGCACATTGTCATTGATCAAATAAGGTCTGATTGAGTTGTACTGCTTGAAGAACTGCGTCATGTCCACGATCAGGTCGCGGATCACCGGCAGACCCGGCAGCGGCTTGAGCACGATGGTGCCGGGCAAGGTGCGCATGTTGGTCAGGCAGGCCAGAGCGTTCTTGCCATTGATGTTCATCGCGTCCGAGCCGCACACGCCTTCCCGGCACGAGCGCCGGAACGAAAGTGTCGGATCCTGCGCCTTGATCTTCATCAGCGCGTCCAGCAGCATCCGTTCATGCCCGTCGAGTTCCACCTCGATCGTCTGCATATAAGGCTTGGCATCCTTGTCCGGATCGTAGCGATAGATCTGGAACTTGCGTTTTTCCATGTGATTACCTTTTGATCAATTCCGCAGTGCAGGCCAATTCAGAAAGTGCGTACGGCCGGCGGCACGGAATCCACCGTCAGCGGCTTGAGCTTGACCGGCTTGTAGGACAGCCGATTGCCCTCGCGATACCACAAGGTGTGCTTCAGCCATTGCGCGTCGTTGCGGCCAAGCGGAGCAGTCGGGTGGTCGGCCGGGTGCTCGTAATCGCGCACGAGGTGCGCGCCACGGCATTCGTGCCGCGCGGCGGCGCCCTCAATGGTCGCCTGGGCCGCTTCGATCAGGTTTTCGACCTCGAGCGCTTCGACGCGCGCCGTATTGAAAATCCGCGACTTGTCCTTCAGGCCGATCGCGTTCACCCGCTCGCGCAGTGCGGCGATCTTCTTCACGCCTTCGTCCATGGTGGCCTGACTGCGGAACACGCCGGCATGCGCCTGCATTGCCGCACGGATGTCGTTGGCCACGTCCTGCGCGTACTCGCCGCCGGCGGCGGTCTCCAGCCGGTTCAGCCGTTCGAGCGTGCGCTCGGCGGCATTCGCAGGCAGCGGCTTGAATTCGCCCTCGCGGCTCACGAACTCCACGATGTGGTTGCCGGCCGCCCGCCCGAATACCAGCAGGTCCAGCAGCGAGTTGGTGCCCAGCCGGTTGGAGCCGTGCACGCTGACGCACGAGCATTCGCCGACCGCGTACAAGCCATTGACGGGGGCGTTGTCGTCCCCGCCCTTCTGCACCGCAACCTGGCCGTGAATGTTGGTGGGGATGCCGCCCATCTGGTAGTGGATGGTCGGTACCACGGGGATCGGCTCGCGCGTGACATCGACGTTGGCGAAATTGATGCCGATCTCGTAGACCGACGGCAGCCGCTTGTGGATGGTGTCGGCGCCCAGATGGTCCAGCTTCATGTGGATGTAGTCCTTGTTGGGCCCGCAGCCGCGGCCCTCGAGGATTTCCTGGCCCATGCAGCGCGACACGAAGTCGCGCGGCGCGAGATCCTTGTACGCCGGTGCGTAGCGCTCCATGAAGCGTTCGCCGTTGCCATTCAGAAGGATCGCGCCCTCGCCGCGGCAGCCTTCGGTCAGCAGCACGCCGGCGCCGGCCACGCCGGTGGGGTGGAACTGCCAGAACTCCATGTCTTCCAGCGGAATGCCCGCGCGTGCCGCCATGCCCAGGCCGTCGCCGGTATTGATGAATGCATTGGTGGAGGCGGCGAAAATGCGTCCCGCGCCGCCGGTGGCCAGCAGCGTGGTCCTGGCTTCCAGAACGTGCAGGTCGCCGGTCTCCATCTCCAGAGCCGTCACCCCCAGCACGTCACCCTGCGCATCGCGGATCAGGTCCAGCGCCATCCATTCGACCAGGAAGCTGGTCTTGGCCTTGACGTTTTGCTGGTACAGCGTGTGCAGCATCGCGTGGCCGGTGCGGTCGGCTGCCGCGCAGGCGCGCTGCACCGGTTTTTCGCCGTAGTTGGCGGTATGGCCACCGAACGGCCGCTGGTAGATGGTGCCGTCGGGATTGCGGTCGAACGGCATGCCCATGTGCTCGAGGTCGTAGACCACCCGGGGCGCCTCCCGGCACATGAACTCGATGGCATCCTGGTCGCCCAGCCAGTCGGAGCCTTTGACCGTGTCGTAGAAATGGTAGTGCCAGCTGTCCTCGCTCATGTTGCCGAGGGACGCGCCGATGCCGCCCTGGGCCGCCACCGTGTGCGAACGGGTCGGGAAGACCTTGGACAGGACCGCCACGTTCAAGCCCGCGCGCGCCAGTTGCAAGGAGGCGCGCATACCGGACCCGCCCGCGCCGACGATGACGACGTCGAACTTGCGCCGGGTGATGTTGGAGGAGGTGTATGTCATTTTTTCTCAGACTCTCCAGAGCACCTGCACGGCCCAGCCGGCACAGCCCACGAGGTAGATGATGGTCAGGATCAGCAGCGCGAGCCGCACGCCGACGGGCTGGATGTAGTCCATCCAGATGTCGCGCATGCCGACCCAAGCGTGGTACAGCAGGGCGACGATGGTCGCGAACGTGAGCATCTTCATGCCCTGGCCCGCGAAGAGGCCGGCCCACTTGTCGTAGCCGACCGGCCCGCTCGTGAGGAGGAAGCGCGCGAGCACGACGATCGTGAAGATTGCCATCAGCGCAGCGGTGACGCGCTGCGCGATCCAGTCGCGCACACCGTAATGGGCGCCGACGACGAGGCGGCGCGATCCGTAATTCACAGCCATTGTTCTTGTCTCCGTCTGTCAGTACAGGCCGAACAGCTTCGCGCCCAGCACAAGCGTGAGCAGCAGGCTGGCCACGATGGTGAACTTGGCCGAGCTGGCGCCGAACTGCTTCGTGACGGCGGCGTGGCTCGTGTCCATCCACAGGAAGCGCAGGCCGCAGATGAAGTGGTGCAGGTAGGCCCAGATCAGCGCCAGCGCGAGGAGCTTCACAAGCACGCCGGGGAAGATCCACAGGCCTTTGTTGAATGCGCTGCGGAATCTGGCGAACGAGATCTCCGACGAGATGGAAGTGTCGAACATCCAGATGATGAACGGCATCGCGAGAAACAGCAGCAGGCCGCTGATGCGGTGCATGCCGGAGGCAATCGATGCGGCGGGCCAGCGGTATCCCGGCAGGTCGCCGAAGGCATGGATGTTGCGGAATTCGGGCCGCTTCTTTGCGATCTCGGTCATGGGATGACTTTCGTTGTGGGATGCATGCGCGGTCTTGCTGGGGACACGGCGAACGCAAAATTCTATTGCAACGCCCTATTGCAACCCATCAGGCTGACGCGAAGCCTTCGCCGCCAGCAGTGCCTGCTAGCTCAATTCATTCCGATAGTGATGGGTGCCGGTGCAATACAGGCCGCGGCGCAACTCCATGGGCGCGTCGCTGTAGGTGTAGGCGATGCGTTCCACGCTGAGCAGCGGGCTGCCTGGCTCCACGTTCAGCAAGGCGGCCTGCGCGGCATCGGCCGCGACGGCGCGGATCTTCTCTTCGGCCCGGACCATGCGCACCCCGAAATCCACTTCGTACATGGCGTAGGTGGGGCCGACGAAACTGGCCATCCGCTCGGCACTCAGACCCTTGAATGCGTTGCCGGGCAGCCAGAGGTCTTCCAGGATGGTGGGCACGCCGGCGAATGACAGAACGCGCCGTACCTGCAGCACTGCATCGCCGGAGCGCAGCGCGAGCGCGCGCGCCACCTCCGCCGGGGCCCGCACACGCCGGCATTCCAGCACCTTGCGTTGGGCCGGACCCTCGCCGTCGCGATCGCCGCTGTCGGGCATGAGCTTGAGGAAGCGGTAGCGCAGGTGCTGCTCGGAATGCGTTGCCACGAAGGTGCCCTTGCCTTGCCGGCGCACCACCAGGTTTTCGGCCGCGAGCTCGTCGATGGCCTTGCGCACCGTGCCCTGGCTGACGCGAAAGCGCGCCGCCAGGTCCATCTCGCTGGGTATGGATTCGCCGGGCTTCCATTCGCCGGCCTGCAGGCTTTGCAGGATCAGCGCCTTGATCTGCTGGTACAGCGGGCTGAAAGCCGGCGCTGCGGACGCCGGCGCGTCGGCTGTGGCAGCGCTGTCATCGGCGGAAAGGAGAGGCGTTTGCGCCATCGCTGCGTAGGGTAGGGGGCCGGCCCGAATACCGGCTGGATAGCTGCGATGATATCTTGTATAAGATATAAGACAAGCTGGCGAACTAAGGGTTTTCGAGAGTAAACTGGCGAATTGTCCAGCGGGGTTTTGCGACCCGCACGGCATCCCAACCCGATCCCTTCCGCCACTCTTGATTCGGAGATTCCCCATGAGCAAAAAGCCCGTCCGCGTTGCCGTCACCGGCGCCGCCGGCCAAATTGGTTACGCCATCCTGTTTCGGATCGCCGCCGGTGAAATGCTGGGCAACGATCAGCCCGTCATCCTCCAGTTGCTGGAAATCCCCGACGAGAAAGCCCAGAAGGCACTCCAGGGCGTGATGATGGAACTGCAGGATTGCGCGTTCCCGCTGCTGGCCAGCATGGAAGCGCACAGCGACCCGATGACGGCCTTCAAGGACACCGACTACGCGGTGCTGGGGGGTGCCCGTCCGCGCGGCCCGGGCATGGAGCGGGCCGACCTGCTGGCCGCCAATGCCCAGATTTTCACGGCGCAAGGCAAGGCCCTGGACAAGGTCGCCAGCCGCAACGTCAAGGTGCTGGTGGTCGGCAACCCCGCCAACACCAATGCATATATCGCGATGAAGAGCGCGCCGAGCCTGCCGCGCGAGAATTTCACCGCCATGCTGCGCCTGGACCACAACCGCGCGCTGTCGCAGATCTCCGCCAAGACCGGCTGCAAGGTCGGCGACATCGAGAAGCTGGCTGTGTGGGGCAACCACTCGCCCACTATGTACGCCGACTACCGTTTCGCCACGGTGGGCGGCAAGGCAGTCAAGGACATGATCAACGACCAGGCCTGGAACGCCGACGTTTTCCTGCCGACCGTCGGCAAGCGCGGTGCAGCGATCATTGCGGCACGCGGCGTGTCGTCCGCGGCTTCCGCCGCCAACGCCGCGATCGACCACATGCGTGACTGGGCCCTGGGCAGCAACGGCAAATGGGTCACCATGGGCGTGCCTTCCAACGGCGACTACGGCATTCCGAAGGACGTGATGTTCGGCTTCCCGGTGACCACCGAGAACGGCAAGTACAAGATCGTGCAGGGGTTGGCGATGGATGCGTTCAGCCAGGACCGCATGGCCAAGACCCTGAAGGAGCTTCAGGAAGAACAGGCCGGCGTCGCTCACCTGCTCTGATAGCCCAGAGGCAGTGAAGCACCCGCGAGAAGTGCTCCTGGGCGCCCAGGCGCAAACCGGTTTCCTGCCGGTTTGCGACCATTACAGCGGCGTCGAGGCGCGGATGCGCAAGAGCCTGGAATTGCAGGCGCAGATGTACGAGGAGTTCGGCGCCTGCGTTTTCGACGTCACGCTCGATTGCGAGGACGGTGCGCCCGTCGGGGGGGAGGCCGAGCATGCCGCCCTGGTGGTGGCGCTCGCGTCATTGGCCAGCGACAAGGCGCGCGTCGCGGTGCGTATCCATCCGGTGGACCATCCGGCTTTCGAGCAGGACGTCGCCACCATCGCGGGCAAGGCCGGCAAGAAGCTGTGCCACATCATGGTTCCCAAGGTGGAGTCGGTGCAGGACGTCGAAATCGCCTGCCGGGCGATCGACGCCGCCGGCGCGGACTATTTGCCGCTGCAGGTGCTGATCGAGTCGCCGGCGGCGGTGCACCGCGCGTTCGAGATCGCCGCCCATCCGCGGGTGCAGTCGCTCAGCTTCGGCTTGATGGATTTCGTCGCCGCCCACGGCGGTGCCATTCCGGCCGAGGCCATGGGCATCCAAGGGCAGTTCACGCATCCGCTGGTGGTGCGGGCCAAGCTCGAGATCGCTTCGGCATGCCATGCGTGGGGCAAGGTGCCCTCGCACAGCGTCGTGACGGAGTATCGGGACAAGACGGCCCTTTTCGCTGCCGCAAGAAGGGCCGCCCTTGATTTTGGGTTCACCCGGATGTGGAGCATCCATCCGGACCAGATCCGGCCGATCGTGGAAGCTTTCGCGCCCAGCACGCACGAGATCGACATTGCGGGCAAGATAATGGCGGCGGGCGCCCGCGCTGACTGGGCTCCCGTCAGCATCGAAGGAAGGCTGGAGGATCGGGCAAGCTACCGCTATTACTGGCAGGTGCTGGAGAGGGCGCACCGGACCGGGAGGAAGCTGCCGCAAGAAGTGCAGGGATGGTTCGACCCCCTGCGTCACTAACCGGAGACATGTAGTATGAAGGCCCTTCTCACCACGCTGCTGATAGCGGCAACGCCCGCGCTGGCGCTCGCGCAATCCACCGAACCGGCCAAACCGGCCGCCAAGCCCGCGGCCAAACCGGCGCCCAAGAAGGGCAAGCTGGCACGCTCGGCGCAAAAAGCCGTCGAGGAGGCCACACCGATTGACGACGATCCGGCCGTCACGCTGACAGCGGCCGACCTCGAAGTCGCCAAACGCGTGTTCGTTGGCGACATCCCATGCGAGCTCGGTGCGACCGTCCACATCACGCCGCACAAGCGCGAAGGCTTTTTCAACGTGCGTGCCGGCATCCAGCGCTTCCGGATGCATCCGGTGGAAAGCCGCACCGGCGCCATCCGGCTGGAGGACCCGCGTGCCGGTGCCATGTGGCTGCAGCTGGGCAACAAGTCGATGCTGATGAGCCAGAAAATGGGCAGGCGCCTGGCCGATGACTGCATGAATCCGGCTCAGGCGGCGATGAACGAGTCGCTGAAAAAGAATCCCATGCCCAGCCTGCTCGAACCCTTGCCGGCCGACAAGGCGGCACCCGCGGTTTCGAAGTAGCGCGATTGGCGCCCCCGGACCCACGATCTTGATTTGAACGGAGAAGAGAACCAATGCTGCAAGCCTATGTGAACCATGTCGCCGAGCGCGCCGCGCTCGGCATTCCGCCGCTGCCGCTGTCGGCCGCGCAGACCACCGAGCTGATCGAGCTGCTCAAGAACCCATCTCCGGGCCAGGCCGAGTCCCTTGTCGACCTGATTGCCTATCGCGTACCGGCCGGCGTGGACGACGCGGCCAAGGTCAAGGCCAGTTACCTGGCGGCGGTGGCGCATGGCACCGAGAAGTGCGCGGTCATCAGCCGCCAGAAGGCGACCGAGCTGCTGGGAACGATGCTGGGCGGCTACAACATCGGCCCGCTGGTGGACCTGTTGGATGATGCGCAGGTGGGCGGTATCGCCGCCGCAGGCCTGAAGAAGACGCTGCTGATGTTCGACCAGTTCCACGACGTCAAGGACAAGGCCGACAAGGGCAACGCCAACGCGAAGGCGGTGCTGCAAAGCTGGGCCGACGGCGAGTGGTTCACCAGCCGTCCGGAAGTGCCGCAGAGCATGAAGGTGACGATATTCAAGGTGACCGGCGAGACCAATACCGATGACCTGTCGCCCGCGCCCGATGCCTGGAGCCGTCCTGACATTCCGCTGCATGCACTGGCCATGCTGAAGAATCCGCGGCCCGGCATCACGCCCGAAGAAGAAGGCAAGCGTGGCCCGGTCAAGTTCATCGAAGAGCTGCGCTCTCGCGGCAACCTGGTGGCCTACGCGGGCGACGTAGTGGGCACTGGTTCCAGCCGCAAGTCGGCGACCAACTCGGTGTTGTGGTTCACCGGCGAAGACATTCCCTATGTGCCGAACAAGCGCTTTGGCGGCGTGTGCCTGGGCTCGAAGATCGCGCCGATCTTCTACAACACGATGGAAGACGCCGGTGCCCTGCCGATCGAGCTGGATGTCTCGAAGATGGCGATGGGCGACGTGGTCGAACTGCGCCCCTACGAAGGCAAGGCGCTGAAGAACGGCGAGGTGATCGCGCAATTCAAAGTCAAGAGCGACGTGCTGTTCGACGAGGTGCGCGCCGGCGGCCGCATTCCGCTGATCGTCGGCCGCGGTCTCACGGCCAAGGCGCGCGACGCGCTCGGCTTGCCGCCATCCACGCTGTTCCGGCTGCCGCACGACCCCGCCGACACCGGCAAGGGCTACACGCTGGCACAGAAGATGGTCGGCCGCGCCTGCGGATTGCCGGCGGGCAAAGGGGTGCGTCCTGGAACGTATTGCGAGCCCAGGATGACGTCGGTGGGTTCGCAGGACACCACCGGGCCCATGACCCGCGACGAGTTGAAGGATCTGGCTTGCCTGGGCTTCAGCTCGGACCTGGTGATGCAGAGCTTCTGCCACACCGCGGCCTATCCGAAGCCGGTCGACGTGAAGATGCACCATGAGCTGCCCGAGTTCATCTCGAACCGCGGCGGCATCAGCCTGCGACCGGGCGACGGCATCATCCACAGCTGGCTCAACCGCATGCTGCTGCCCGATACGGTGGGCACCGGCGGCGACAGCCACACGCGCTTTCCGATCGGCATCAGCTTCCCGGCCGGCTCCGGACTCGTCGCTTTCGCTGCCGCCACGGGCGTCATGCCGCTGGACATGCCCGAGAGCGTGCTGGTGCGTTTCAAGGGCAAGATGCAGCCGGGCGTCACCCTGCGCGACCTGGTCAACGCGATCCCGCTGTACGCCATCAAGCAGGGCCTGTTGACGGTGGCCAAGCAAGGCAAGAAGAACATCTTCTCGGGCCGCATTCTCGAGATCGAGGGCCTGCCTCAGCTAAAGGTGGAGCAGGCCTTCGAGCTCAGCGACGCGTCGGCCGAACGCTCGGCGGCCGGCTGCACCGTGCACCTGGACAAGGCGCCGATCATCGAATACATCAACAGCAACATCACCATGCTCAAGTGGATGATCGCGAACGGCTATGCCGACGCGCGCACGATTGCCCGCCGCATCGAGGCGATGGAAGCCTGGCTCGCCGATCCGCAGCTGCTGCAGGGCGACGCGGACGCCGAGTATGCCGCCGTGATCGAGATCGACCTGGCCGACATCCACGAGCCGATCCTGGCCTGTCCCAACGACCCGGACGACGTCAAGACGTTGTCGGAAGTGGCGGGCACCAAGATCGACGAGGTCTTCATCGGCTCGTGCATGACCAACATCGGCCACTTCCGCGCGGCCTCCAAGCTGCTCGAAGGCAAGCGCGACATCCCGGTGAAACTGTGGATGGCGCCGCCGACGAAGATGGACGCCCATCAGCTGAGCGAGGAAGGTCATTACGGTGTGCTGGGCTCCGCCGGAGCGCGCATGGAGATGCCGGGCTGCTCGCTGTGCATGGGCAATCAGGCGCAGGTGCGGGAGGGCGCCACGGTCTTCTCCACGTCCACCCGCAACTTCCCGAACCGGCTCGGCAAGAACAGCAACGTCTACCTCGGCAGCGCCGAACTGGCCTCGATCTGCTCCAAGCTCGGCAAGATCCCGACCAAGGAGCAGTACATGGTCGACATGGGCGTGCTCACCGCCGCCAGCGACAAGGTCTACCAATACCTGAACTTCGACCGGATCAAGGATTTCAGCGAAGTGGCGAACAAGCTGCCGGTCTGAAGAGTCCCTTCCGGCTTGGAAAGAGCGGCCTGCGGGCCGCTTTTTTTTGCTATAGCTGTGGCGCCGAGTCATCGTCCCCGCGAGACGGGTGCTCCCGCTACCATGGGCGCAACCACAAAAAAGATAGGTTGCCTCGATGTTTCGCTCTTTCTTTCTATCGCGCCGCTGGTTGCCCTGGTCACTGCTGGGTACCTTGCTGATCCTTGCCGCCACCTGGTATCGCGTCAACCTGGACGTGCAGATCAACGAGTGGTTCGGCACTTTCTACGATATCGTGCAAAAAATGCTCGGTAAACCGGGCAGCGTCACGCTGCCCGAGTTCTGGGGCCAGCTCATGACGTTCGGCCGCATCGCCATGGTCTACGTGACGATCGCCGTCCTGCTCGACTTCTTCATCAAGCATTACATCTTTCGCTGGCGCACCGCGATGAACGGCTACTACATGGCGCATTGGGAGCGGCTGCGCACCATCGAAGGGGCGGCTCAGCGGGTGCAGGAGGACACGATGCGCTTCGCCCGGCTGATGGAAAGCCTTGGCGTGGACTTCATGAACAGCGTGATGACCCTGATAGCCTTCCTGCCGATCCTGTGGGGCCTGTCCATGAAGGTGACCGAACTGCCCTGGATCGGGACGGTCTCCCATTCGCTGGTCTGGGTGGCCATCGGATTCGCCCTGGCGGGCACGGTGCTCATGGCGGTAGTGGGCATCAGGCTGCCGGGCCTGGAATTCCAGAACCAGCGGGTGGAGGCCGCCTACCGCAAGGAGCTGGTCTATGCGGAAGACGACGCCACCCGCGCGGCGCCGGCCGTGGCGGACTCGCTGTTCGCCAACGTGCGGCGCAATTACTTCCGGCTCTTCTTCAACTACCTGTATTTCGACGTCGTGAAGTGGTCGTACCTGCAGTTCGGCGTGCTGGTGCCGTACATCGCGCTGGGCCCGACCCTGGTCACGGGGCTGATCACGCTGGGGCTGATGCAGCAGATCGTCCGCGCCTTCGGCCGGGTCGAACAGTCGTTCCAGTACCTGGTGCTCAGCTGGACCACGGTGGTGGAACTGATCTCCGTCTACAAACGGCTGCGGGCCTTCGAGCTGCAAATCCGGGAGCAGCGGCGTGCGGCGCCGCTGGCGGCCGCGTAGCTGGAGCTTGGAGCCTCGTTGCTGGTCAACAGGCAGGTTAAAGCTGTAACGGAACGGCCGCCGCGGCACAGTTAATCTTTCTCCAAGTGGGTCTTCGCCACTTGTACACGTCGCAACCCTATGCAACGGATGGTTGCGATAGCTGGGTGGCCACACGAGGAGTATTTATTCGCGAGGGTAGGGGGTGTCATTCCATGTCATTCCTTCTGCCTACGCCCATAGCGCTGCGCGAATGCCTATGTGCAACGGAGAACAACAATGAAAATCTATGTCAGCGGGCTTTACTGTGGTCCCAATCCATCCTCCGGGGTCGGCGTCGCACGGTCATTGCGGCAGGCCTATCCAGACGCCACCCTGATCGGCGTCGACTACTCCAATCGCAGCAGCGGAATCCACTCGCCGGATTTCGACGACGTGTGGCTTCAGCAGCCGTGGGACCGGCTTGATCTGGATGTCCATGCGGCTCATCTGCGCGAGCTGGTCGAGGGTGAAGGAGCCTACTGGATCTCGTGCCTGGACCTCGAGATCCTGTGGGCCGCCCAAGCGCTCCCCGCGCATCCGCGGCTGCTGATCCCGACCGCTGCGGCCCTTGACCGGATCGCCAAGCCCGCCGTGCCGGCGCATCAGGGTCTTCCGGTCGCGATACCGCCATTTCTTTCGACCCTCGAGCCAGACGAGGCGCTCCACGCCTTCGGACGCAGACATGGCTGGAGGATCTGGCTCAAGGGTCCGTACTACGACGCGGTCCGGGTCAATTCGTGGCCTGCGCTGGTGTCCTTGCGCACGTCCTTCCAATCCACCTGGGCGACCGAAGAGCTGTTCGTGCAGGCCCATGTGCGCGGACTCGAGGAGTCGATCTGCTTCAGCGCGTACCGGGGCCGTCTGCTCGATGCCGTGCATATGGTCAAGCGCGACATCACTCCCGAGGGCAAGACTTGGGGCGGGCATGTCGACGATCCCGTGCCGGAACTGCTGACGGCCCTCGGGGCAATGGTGCGTGCCCTGAACTGGACTGGCGGCGCCGAGCTGGAAATGATCCGCGACCCCGCGGGCAAGCTCTGGCTGATGGAGATGAATCCGAGGTTCCCCGCCTGGATCCACGGGGCGACGCTCGCCGGGCGTAATCTGGTTGGCCGCCTGGTCGAAGCGGCCAGCGGGATTGCAATGCGCAAGGCTGAGCCGCAATCCAGTGAGTTCGTGCGAATCGTGGTCGAAATACCCGTGCGGTCGCATTACCCGCTGTCGCCACTCCAGGAGCCGCTGAACGGCAGCCAGAGTCATTCGGGCAAGTATCCGTCGGGGATGCCGGTGCTGGCGCACAAACTTCACAAGATCCGGCGAGACGCAGGCGAATCGGCCGCGCAGCAGGTCAAAGCTCCCGCCCGCGCTCCCGCCACTTTTATCGAAGATATCCTCAATGCCGATCTGGACCATGTTGCGACACCGTCGCGCATCCTGCTGCACCGTACCGCCGCGCGAAGTTTCAGCCAGCTCGCGGCGGCCGCCCAGGCCGCGTCTCAATCCGGTTGTGCGGTGCGGGTGGCTTACAGCATCAAGACCAATCCCGACGAACACCTGATCGCACTGGCACGCGACCAGGGCTTTCTGGCTGAGGCCATCAGCGAGCTCGAAGCGGCCAAGGCGCTCGAACTGGGATTTCGGCCCGAGCAGATCATCTTCAACGGCCCAGCCAAGGACTGGCCACGTCCGGTTCGGGCCTACTCGGTCCACGCCATCTTCTGTGATTCGATCGAGGAGTTGCGCCAGATCGTCCGGCGGGCAGCGCGAGGCGGGCACCTCGCCGAAATCATCGGGGTCAGGCTGCGCGGCCCGCAGACCATTTCCCGGTTCGGCATCCCGGTTGCTTCGCATGAGGTCTTCGCCGAAATGATCGACCTGCTGCGGGCGCTCCCGCCGGGCTTGCGCCTGGGCTGCCACTTCCATATCGCCAGCAACTTCTTCGGGGTCGAGCAGTGGTGGCGGCTCTACGAGTCGTCGTTGCGCTGCGCGAAGGCGATCGAAGCCTGCGCTGACCGGGCCGTCGAATGCGTCGACATCGGCGGCGGCTGGTTCCCGGAAGACTTTGCCGGCGAACTTGTCCCGAAGCTGGGCGACGCCGTTCATCAGGCACGCAAAGCCCTTCCGGGGCTGCGCGAATTCGTGCTCGAGCCAGGCAAGGCCATGGTCCAGCACGCGATGGCGGTCGCGGTGCGCGTTCTCGAAGTCCGGCGGCAGCGGGGAGTGCCTACGGAAATCGTCGTGGATGGTTCGATCGCCGAGCTGCCGCTCGCCTTGCAGTACCCCCATCGCATCCTGCAAAGAAACGGCTTGACCGGCGAATGGCAGCCGATGGCACGCGGCACGGCCAGGATCCTGGGAAGACTCTGCATGGAGGATGACATCCTCGCGCCCAACGTCCAATTGCGCGACGACATCACGGAAGGGGAACTGCTCGCGATCTGCGATGCGGGCGCTTATGAAAGCAGCATGGCCTACACATTTGGAAGGGGTAAGAGCAATGAACTTTAGGCTGCCCTGGTTCGACGAGGTCACGATCCATTCCTGGCATTCGCAACCTGCCTCCTGTTTTTCGCACCATGGACGGGCCTGCTGCAACACCGCCCGGCACTGGTTGATCAGCCAGGACTACAGCCTTGACTCGATGGGCGGGACCAGCGAGCTGTTGTCGGCGCCCCGCTGGATTCCTGAGCGGTATCAGTGGGGGCCTTCGCCGTGGCCGCTCTACTGGTGCGACGCCGTCAGGATGAAGAAGCTCGATTGCGGGGCGCTGGCGGCTTTCGCCCGCGAGGTCTATCTCTCACGCGGCATCAAGGCCGCGGCCGTCCAGCTGATCCAGCGGCTTTCCACCCACGGAGTCGACCAGTTGCGCGCCATCTGGCGCGACGAGTCGGGGTACTTCAACTGGCTGGCGCAAGACAAGTTCTATCACGAGGCCGTGGCCGTCAGCCTCGATGGAACAGAGATCCGGATTTGGGATGCCACCACCGGCTGGTGGGTACAGCCGGTTCAGACCGACGGTTATGGCGCTGTGCTCGAGGCGAAAGTGAGTCCGTTTCAGCCGGGTGCCCAGCACATGCTGCGCTGGGGGCGCCGAACGCTGGCGCCCGGCACCTGGACCCCTGTCTGTGACGAGTAGAAGATTCATCGACGCTTTGCGCGCCCTTCTTTTTGGAGTCAGCCAAAGCGTCTTTCAGCAGAACGGATACACCGGGCTCATTGTCCTGTGCGGGGTCTTTCTAGGCTCGCCGCCGGTGGGCCTGGCGGCTCTGCTGGGCCTGATCGCGAGCACCCTGGCCGCTTGGGGGATTGGTGCCGAGCGCGCGCTGATCCTGAGCGGGGTCTACGGATTCAATGGATTTTTCGCCGGGCTGGCCCTGTCGTCCTTCTTCAGTCCGAATCCTGCGCTATGGATCATCGTGGCGCTGACAGGCGCACTGACGACCGCAGTCCATTGGTTTGCGGGCCCCACCCGTTTGCCACTGCTCAGCGCCCCGTTCGTCTGCGCTCTGTGGCTGATCCTGCCTCCGCTGATGCTGCTGGCAGGCGTCTTCGCGCCGGCCCAGATTCCTGCGCCCGGGCTGGGCGCGCGCCTGCTGGCCGATTCGGCCAGGACCTGGACGGAGCAGTTCGCGAGCGGCCCAAGCAGCGCCGGCATGGTGCTCCTGAACGGTACGCTGCGGGGCATCGGCCAGATCTTTTTTCAGGATGACCCACTCGCGGGCCTTATCGTCCTTTTCGGCCTGCTCTTGAACTCGAGCCGGGCGGCCCTGTTGGCCGCAGCCGGTGCATTGACGGGATCCTTGACTGCCCTGCTCGTGGGAATGGCGGATTCGGCGGTCTTCCACGGCTACTACGGGTTCAACTCTGCGCTCAGCGCACTAGCCGTGGCGACCCTCATCGGCAAGCCTGGCTGGCGCACGCCGGCTGCGGCGCTGCTATGCGCCGTGGTCGCGGCGATCGCGACTGCTGCCATGATCCCGCTGCTGCGCCCGGCAGGCCTGCCGGCACTGAGCGCACCGTTCTGCGCCGCCTCCTGGGTATTCCTTCTGGCGATGCAGGAGCGACGCCCAAGTCTGCAGTAAGACCGCTTCAATTTGCGTCGCCGCGCCCATCAAGCGGACGCCAGCCGGCGCAGCACCTCGCCCGTGTGTGCGTCGGCCGGAAAAAATGTTTCCAGCGCCAGCTCCTGCAGCGTCACGTCCAGCGGCGTGCCGAAGATGGTCGTCGTGCTGATGAAGCTCAGGACGCCGGAACCGCTGCGGAACCGCAGCGGCATCGCCACGCCAAGATGCTCGCCTTCCAGCTGCAGGTTGCCGGCGCTCTCCGGCAGCGGATAGCCGCGCAATTCCTCGAGCAGCGCCGTGAGCACCGTGTCTCCTGTTGCGTGGATTTGCTGCCGCAATCGTTCGAACAGGTGGTTGCGCCACTGGGCCAGATTGACGATGCCGGGCGCGAGGCCTTTCGGGTGAAGACTCAGCCGCAAGACGTTCACTGGTGGCTCCAGCAGTGAAGGATCGGCGCCGGCCAGCAGATGCGGCAGCATGCGGTTGGCGGCGATCAGGTTCCAGTGCCGGTCGACAGCCAGGGCGGGATAGGGTTCGTGGCTTTTCAGGATCAGTTCGACTGCCTGCTTCGCGGCGGACTGGGCCGGGTCATCGAGCGGCCGTTCGCGGTACATCGGCGCGTAGCCGGCGGCCACCAGCAGGGCATTGCGCTCGCGCAGCGGCACGTCCAGCCGCTTCGCCAGCCGCAGCACCATTTCCCGGCTGGGAAGCGAGCGGCCGGTCTCGACGAAACTGAGGTGCCGCGTGGAAATTTCGGCTTCCTGCGCCAGGTCGAATTGGCTCAGGCGCCGGTGTTGCCGCCAGTGGCGAAGGGAGTCGCCGAAGGGCCGCGGCGCGTCGAGATGACCGGTGACGTGAGCGGTTTTCATGTGCCCCATCGTAGTTCGATGCGGCGCAGTTTCCATTACCTGCAACGTAATCGCCCGCCTGCGCCAACGAACTTTGGCGGGAGCCATTTTCTTTCTTGTATGCTGTGAACTTTGTCGCTATTGCGAACCCGCTTTCATTCCCCAGCCTTCGAAAGAGAAACTCCCCATGACGCGCGTTTTCAACTTCAGCCCCGGTCCCGCCACCCTGCCCGAATCCGTCCTGCGCCAAGCCGCCGAGGAGATGCTCGACTGGCACGGATCGGGCATGTCGGTGATGGAAATGAGCCATCGCGGCAAGGAATTCATCTCCATCCATGCCGAGGCCGAGAGTCTGCTGCGCGAGCTGCTGGCGGTGCCGGCGAATTACAAAGTGCTGTTCATGCAGGGCGGCGCGATCGGCGAGAACGCCATCGTGCCGTTGAACCTGATCGGCAAGACCGGCAAGGCCGACTACATCAGCACCGGCGACTGGTCCAAGAAATCGATCAAGGAAGCCAAGAGCTACGGCAAGGTCAATGTCGCGGCGTCCGGTGAGGCCAGCAACTTCACCGCGATCCCGGCGCGCAGCGAATGGAAGCTCGACCCCGAAGCTTCATACGTGCACATCTGCTCGAACGAAACGATCGGCGGCGTCGAATACCACTGGACCCCGGACACGGGCGGCGTGCCGCTGGTGGCGGACATGTCGTCGAACATCCTGTCGCGTGTCATCGACGTCAGCAAGTACGGGCTGATCTACGCCGGCGCGCAGAAGAACATGGGCCCGTCGGGCGTGACGGTGGTAATTGTCCGCGACGATTTGATCGGACATGCCCTGCCGATCACGCCATCGGCCTTCAACTACAAGCTGCAGGCGGAAAACGACTCGATGTACAACACGCCGCCCACTTATGCGATCTACATCGCCGGCTTGGTGTTCAAGCACGTCAAGCAGCAGGGCGGCCTGAAGGCCATGGAGGAACACAACAAGGCCAAGGCCGCGATCCTGTACGAGTACCTGGACAACAGCAAGTTCTATCGCAACCCGGTCGCCCGCGAGGATCGCTCGCTGATGAACGTGCCGTTCAAGCTGAAGGACGATTCCCTGGACGATGCGTTTCTGAAGGGCGCGCAGGCCAAGGGCATGATCCAGCTCAAGGGCCATCGCTCGGTCGGCGGCATGCGCGCGTCGATCTACAACGCCATGCCGGTCGAAGGCGTCAAGGCGCTGGTCGCGTACATGAAGGAATTCGAGGTCCAGCATGGGTAGGCAATTCAAGATATTGGTGCTGAACCAGATTTCGCAGAACGGCCTGAAGCGCTTGCCGGCCGGGGATTACGTCACCGGCAAGGACGTTGCCGATCCCGACGCCGTGCTCGTTCGCTCCGCCGACATGCACGCGATTCAGATTCCCGCCAGCGTCAAGGCCATCGGCCGCGCCGGCGCCGGCACCAACAACATCCCCGTGAAGGCCATGAGCACGCGCGGCGTGCCGGTGTTCAACGCGCCGGGCGCCAATGCCAACGCCGTCAAGGAACTGGTGCTAGCGGGCATGCTGATGGCCGCGCGCAACCTGGCGCCCGCCCAGCGGTTCGTCGAGAAGCTCGACCCGGCTTCGCCCGACCTGGACAAGACCGTGGAGGACGGCAAGAAGAACTTCGCCGGCTTCGAGCTCGCCGGCCAGACCCTAGGGGTGATCGGCCTCGGCAAGATCGGCTGCCTGGTGGCCGACGCGGCCATCAAGCTGGGCATGAATGTCCTGGGCTACGACCCCGAAATCACTGTCGACGCCGCCTGGAGCCTGCCGTCCCAGGTCAAGAAGGCCGGCAGCGTCGCCGACGTGATGAAGAACGCGAATTTCGTGAGCTTGCATGTGCCGCTGGTGGAGGCCACGCGCGACCTCGTCAACGAAAAGAACCTGGGCCTGGTCAAGCCTGGGGCGGTACTGCTCAATTTTTCGCGCGAAGCGGTGGTGAACGCGCCGGCGGTGCTGGCGGCCCTCGACAGCGGGCAGCTCGGCTGGTACGTCTGCGACTTCCCCAGCGGCAAAATCCTGAACCATCCCAAGGTCGTCGCGCTGCCGCACCTGGGCGCGTCCACCCGCGAGGCGGAGGACAACTGCGCCGTGATGGTGGCCGATCAGCTGCGCGACTACCTGGAGCACGGCAATGTCGCCAATGCGGTGAACTTTCCGAACGTGAGCATGGAACGGGAGTCGCGCTACCGCGTAGCCATCGCCAACGCCAACGTGCCCAACATGCTCGGCCAGATCTCCACGGCGATGGCGCAGGCGGGCCTGAACATCCACAACATGGTCAACAAGTCGCGCGGCGACATGGCCTACACGCTGGTGGACGTGGACAGCCCGGTGGGCGACCAGGTCATTGCCGCGCTCAGGGGCATCGAGGGCGTGCTGGCGGTGCATTACCTGCCGATCTCGGAATAACAGTAGGGCGGTGTCATCCCGGACTTGATCCGGGATCCATGCCTCGGACGAGGTCAAGCTCTGCCGTGGATTGCGGGTCAAGTCCGCAACGACATCAATTGCGGATCAAGTCTGCTTGACAAGCCCGGCTGTTACCCCCGGTGCTTCGACAAGTCCGCAATGACAGGCGGTTCGTCGTCTGGCGGCAAAATGGCGCCCACACCAACAACACGCCGGAGTTGAAGATGCCCCACGCCTTCGCCGCCACCCTCAAGACTTTCAAGATCGCCGCCGGCAAGACGGGCAAGTTCTTCTCACTCCCCGAGTTGGCCCAGCAGTTCCCGAAGGTGTCGCGCCTGCCGGTGGCGATGCGCATCGTGCTGGAGTCGGTGCTGCGCAACTGCGATGGGCGCAAGGTGACGGCCGAGCATGTGCGGCAGCTGGCCAACTGGTTTCCCAACGCCGACCGCACCGATGAAATTCCGTTCGTGGTGGCGCGCGTCATCCTGCAGGATTTCACCGGCGTGCCCTTGTTGGCGGACCTGGCTGCGATGCGCAGCGTCGCCGCGCGCCTGGGCAAGAAGCCCGGGGCGGTCGAGCCGCTGGTGCCGGTGGACCTGGTGGTCGACCACTCGATCATGGTGGACCACTACGGCGCGAAGGATTCGCTGGACCTGAACATGAAGCTCGAGTTCCAGCGCAATCGCGAGCGCTACGAGTTCATGAAGTGGGGAATGCAGGCCTTCAAGACTTTCGGCGTGGTGCCGCCGGGGTTCGGCATCGTGCACCAGGTGAATCTCGAATATCTGGCGCGCGGGGTGCATTGCACCGCCGACGGCGTCTACTATCCCGATACGCTGGTGGGCACCGACAGCCACACCACGATGATCAATGGGATTGGCGTCGTCGGCTGGGGCGTCGGCGGCATCGAGGCCGAAGCCGCGATGCTGGGCCAGCCGGTCTACATGCTCACGCCGGACGTGGTCGGCTTCGAACTCACCGGCCGCCTGCGCGAAGGCGTCACGGCGACCGACCTGGTGCTCACGGTGACTGAACGCCTGCGCCGCGAAAAGGTGGTGGGCAAGTTCGTCGAGTTCTTCGGTGAAGGAACCCGCACACTGGCCGTGCCCGACCGCGCGACCATCGGCAACATGGCGCCGGAGTACGGCGCGACCATGGGCTTCTTTCCCGTCGACGAGAAGACGATCGACTACTACCGCGGTACCGGCCGCACCAAGGAGCAGATCGACACGTTGCAAGCCTACTTCAAGGCGCAGGGCCTGTTCGGCGTTCCGCTGGCGGGCGAGGTGGACTATTCGCAGGTCGTGCGGCTCGACCTCGGTGACGTGACGCCGAGCCTGGCCGGCCCCAAGCGCCCGCAGGACCGCATCGAACTGGGCAACGTCGCGAAGAACTTCGAGTCGCTGTTCAGCAAGCCGATCGCGGAGAACGGCTTCAACCAGCCGGCCGAATTGCTGCTCACGCGTCACCTGGTGCGCCGCAGCGGCGAAGAGCCGGAACAGAAGGTGCCTGCGAATCCGCCGACGCCGCTGGCGGCGGAGCGCTTCGAGATGGAGATGGAGGGCAACAAGCCGACCCTCGCGGCGGCGCAGTCCGAGGCGCCGCCGCCCAAGGTCAAGGGGGAAGACGTCACGATCGGCAACGGGGATGTGCTGATCGCAGCCATCACCAGTTGCACCAATACGTCCAATCCAGGTGTGTTGTTGGCGGCGGGCCTGCTGGCCAAGAAGGCAGTCGAAGCCGGGCTGAGCGTCAAGCCGCACGTCAAGACCTCGCTGGCCCCGGGCTCGCGGATCGTCACCGAGTACTTCGAGCGCAGCGGCCTGCTGCCTTATCTGGAGAAGCTGGGGTTTTCGGTGGTCGGTTACGGCTGCACCACGTGCATCGGCAACTCGGGCGACCTGACGGCGGAGATCAACGCGGCCATCGGCAAGGGCGACCTGGTGTGTGCCGCAGTGCTTTCGGGCAACCGCAACTTCGAAGCGCGCATCCATCCCAACATCAAGGCGAACTTCCTGGCCAGCCCGCCGCTGGTGGTGGCCTACGCCATCGCCGGCACGGTACTGCGCGACCTCATGAGCGAGCCGGTCGGCCAGGGCCGCGGCGGCAAGGACGTGTACCTGGGCGACATCTGGCCGTCCAGCGACGAAGTCCACCAGCTGATGAAGTTCGCGCTGAACGGCAAGGCCTACAAGGAGAACTATGCCAAGGTCAAGAGCGAACCGGGGGCGCTCTGGCAGGAGATATACGGCGTGAGCGGCGAGGCCTATACGTGGCCGACCAGCACCTACATCGCCGAGCCGCCGTTCTTCCAGGATTTCACGCTCGAGCCGCCGGCGCTGGCCCGCGCCGCCGGCGCGCCGGATGCGGTGTCGGTGCGCGGCGCTCGAATCATGGCGCTGTTTGGCGACTCCATCACCACTGACCACATCTCGCCGGCCGGATCGATCAAGGAAAGTTCGCCGGCCGGGCAATGGCTGCTGGCCCACGGCGTCAAGAAGCCCGACTTCAACAGCTACGGTTCGCGCCGCGGCAATCACGAGGTGATGATGCGCGGCACCTTCGCAAACGTTCGCATCAAGAACCTGATGATCCCGGCCGGGCCGGACGGCTCCCGCCAGGAAGGCGGATTGACGCTGTACCGGAACGGACAGGGCGCGGCGCAGCAGATGTTCATCTACGACGCGGCGATGAAGTACATGGGGCAGGGGCGGCCGACCGTGATCTTCGCCGGCGAGGAGTACGGCACCGGTTCATCGCGCGACTGGGCCGCCAAGGGTACCCAGCTGCTGGGCATCAAAGCCGTGGTCGCCCGCAGTTTCGAGCGCATCCACCGCAGCAACCTCGTGGGCATGGGCGTGCTGCCCCTGCAGTTCCAGGGCAGTGACACCTGGCAGACGCTCCGCCTGAATGGCGAGGAACTGATCGACGTGATCCCCGATCCGCAACTGCGTCCGCAAAGCGACGCGAAGCTGGTGGTCGTCCGCGCTGACGGCAGCCGCCAGGAGCTCGCCGTGACGCTGCGCATCGACACGCCGATCGAGGTGGACTACTACAAGCACGGCGGCATCCTTCCTTTCGTGCTCAGGCAGCTATTGGCCGCATGAGCACAAAAGGCAATCCTATTGGTATCGCCATGCGACCGCATGGCGAGGTGCTCAGTCAACTGCTGGCGGCGTGACGCGGCAAGTCCTCATTGTGGGCGGCGGCATCGCAGGGCTGTCCGCGGCGCTGGCCTGCATGAAGGCAGGCTGGGACGCACGGCTTTACGAGCAGTTTGCGCAATTCAGCGAAGTCGGCGCCGGGATCCAGCTGGGCCCGAACGCGACGCGGATCCTGGATGACTGGGGCCTGGACCGGGCGCTGGAGTCTGTTGCCGCTTTTCCGCAGCAACTGCGCGTGCGCAGCGCAATCGACGGCAGGCAACTGGGCCGGTTGCGCCTGGGCGCCGCGTTCGTCCAGCGCTATGGCGCCCCCTACGCGACCGTGCACCGCGCCGACTTGCAGGACCTGTTGCTGGAGGCCGCCCGCGCTGCGGGCGCTTACCTGAAGTTGTCATCGCGGGTCACGGCGGTGCTGCCCTCGATCGACGCGGTGGGCCTGCGCATCGGTGAAGGCGAGGAAGTCGAGGGCGACGCGCTCGCCGGCGCAGACGGCTTGTGGAGCATGGTGCGCTCGCAGGTCTACAGCGACGGGCCGCCGGCGTGGACCGGGCACCTCGCCTATCGCGCGATTGCCCCGCAGCGCGACCTGCCGGAGCCTTTGCGCAGCGACGACGTCACGGTCTGGCTCGGGCCGCGCCTGCACGTGGTGGCGTACCCGGTGCGGCGCGGCGAGCTCCTGAACGTGGTGGCCATCGTGCAGGGGGCGGCGTCCGGTTCGCCCCAGGACTGGGACCAGCTGGCGGTTGCAGCCAACCTTCACATCGCCATGGGGCGGCAATGCGCGCCGCTGCAGGATCTCATGCGGGCGATGCCGCGCTGGCGGCTCTGGGCGCTGCACGACCGGGCGCCGCTGGCAAGCGCCGACGAAATGGTGCGCGGACGCGTCGTCCTGCTGGGGGATGCCGCGCATCCGATGCGCCCTTATTTCGCGCAAGGCGCGGGCATGGCCATCGAGGATGCCGCGGAACTGGGCTGCTCGCTGGCCCTGGCGGCGAAAGCCGGCATCGACGTGCCGTTGGCGCTTCGCCGCTATGCGCTCAATCGCTGGGAGCGTTGCGCGCAGGTGCAGGCACGCTCGCGCCGCAACGGCCGGATCTTCCACGCCACCGGTCTGGTGCAATGGGGCCGCGACTTGTCGCTGCGCCTGCTGGGCGAACTGTTGCTCGATCAGCCCTGGCTGTACCGGTGAGTGAGCGGCTAAAGGTCCGTGCGCAGCTTCCAGATTTCCGGGAACAGCACTACGTCGAGCATCTTGCGCAGATAGCTCACCCCGCCCGTGCCGCCGGTGCCGCGCTTGAATCCGATGATGCGTTCCACGGTGGTGACGTGGCGGAATCGCCAGAGCCGGAAGGCGTCTTCGAGGTCGGTCAGTTCCTCGCCCAGCTGGTACAGGTCCCAGTGGTGATCGGGATCGCGATAGACCACGAGCCAGGCCTGTTCGACTTCGGCGTTTTCAACATAGGGCTGGGTCCAGTCGCGTTGGGTGTGCGTTGGCGGTATGGCCAGGCCGCGCCGCGCCAGCAGCCGCAGCGACTCGTCGTAGAGCGAGGGTGACTCGTAGGCGGCCTGTACCTGCGCCAGCAGCTCAGGCCGGTGTGCATGCGGCTTGAGCATCGCGGCATTCTTGTTGCCCAGCGCGAACTCGATGCAGCGGTACTGTGCGGACTGGAAGCCGCTGGCGGCGCCGAGATAGGGACGGATCGCGCTGTACTCGGGCGGGGTCATGGTTGACAGCACGTCCCAGGCATGGACCAGCTGCTCCATGATGCGGCTGACGCGCGCGAGCATCTTGAAGGCACTGCCGAGGTGGTCGCCCGCCACGTTGGCGATGGCCGCTCGCAACTCGTGCAGCATCAGTTTCATCCACAGCTCGCTGGTCTGGTGCTGGATGATGAACAGCATCTCGTTGTGATCGGGCGACAGCAGCTTTTGCGCACTCAGGATGGCGTCCAGCTGCAGATAATCCGCGTAGCTCATTGACTGGCTGAAATCGAGCAGGGCTTTTTCATCGTTCCCGATCGATTCGGGTTCGGCGCTGGGGGAAACGGCGCGTTTCTTGTCGTTCATTTCACGTCACCGCGTGTTTTTCGGCGAACTCGGGGCGCCGCCATTCGCCGGATTGGAGCACCTGGTGCAAATGCTCAGCCGCTTGCCAGACATCTGCGAAGCGGATGTACAGGGGCGTGAAGCCGAATCGCAGGATGTCCGGTGTCGCACTCTGCCCCGACGCGGCGGACCGAGCCTCTTTCGAGCTTGCCGCAGGGTCGCCCGCCCGGAAGTCCCCGATCACGCCGCGCGCGATCAAGGCCTGCACGATCGCGTAGGCGCCGGGGCTGCCGTCCGGCTCGCCCGAGCCCTGCCACGTGAGGCAGACCTGTGAGCCGCGTCGGCGATGCTCGCGTGGCGTCGCCAGGCCCACGCCGTAGCGGCTGCAGCTCTCTTCAACCAGCTCGATGAAGAGGTCGGTCAATGCCAGGGACTTGCGGCGCAGCGCCGCCATTCCGCCCATTGGCTCGGCGGCCAGCAGCGTGTCCAGTCCGCATTCGAGCGCCGCCATGCTCAGGATCGGCTGCGTGCCGCAAAGATAACGCGCGATGCCCGGAGCGGGCCGGTAGCCGGGCGTGAATTCGAATGGCGCCGCATGGCTCCACCAGCCCGACAGCGGCTGCGCCGAGCGGCCGATGTGCCGTGGATGGACCCACACGAATGCGGGCGCGCCAGGGCCACCGTTGAGGTACTTGTAGCCGCAGCCGATCGCGAAGTCGGCATCGGCCGCATGCAGATCGACCGGCACCGCGCCCGCGCTGTGCGCCAGGTCCCAGACCGCCAGCACGCCGCCGCGGCGCGCCAGCTCCGTCAAGCCGGCCATGTCATGCATGGCCCCGGTCCGGTAGTTGACATGGGTGAGCATGAGAATTGCCACGCCGTCGTCCAGCGCCGTTTCAATCCCTTCGGTTTCGACCAGGCGCAAGGTGCAGCCGCGCTCTTTGCAAACCGACTCGGCGATATACAGGTCTGTCGGGAAATTGTTGCGTTCGCTGACGATGACATTGCGCTTCGCGTCCCTCTGCGCAGCGACGTGCAAAGCGGCGCTGAGCACCTTGTAGAGATTGATCGAGGTGCTGTCCGTGGCTACGACCTCGCCCGCCTGCGCGCCGATCAGTCGTGCGATCTTGTCGCCCAGGCGCTGCGGCAAGTGGAACCAGCCGGCGCTGTTCCAGGAGCCGATCAGGTCCTGGCCCCATTCGCGCGTGATCGCCTGCGCGACCCGTGCGGCTGTCGCCGCGGGCAACACGCCCAGCGAGTTGCCATCCAGGTAGATCACACCTTCGGGCAGCGTGAACAGGCCGCGCAGTTCGCGCAGCGGGTCTTGCGCATCGAGTGCGCGGCAGTCCGGCAGCGTCTTCATAGCTCCCTCAGGACAGCGCGCACCGGCGAAGCGTCCGCTGCCATCAATTTCAGGGGCAGGGCGATCAACTCATAGTCGCCCTCCGCCACATCGTCGAGGACCAGGTTTTCCAGCACCCGCAGGCCCAGGCGCCGGATCACCTGATGGCTGTCGAGCGTCTTGCTGTGCGCCGGATCGATGCTCGCCGTGTCGATGCCCACCAGCTGGACTCCAAGTGCCGCCAGTCGTTCGATGGTTTCCGGTCCGTAGGCCGCGAGCTGCGGGTCCCAACGATCGGCCGGCATGCGCTCATACGTGCGCACCAGCACCCGCGCCGGGAGCTCGCGCAGCGCGTGCGCAAGATGCTCCCAGCGCACCAGCGGCCCCTTGCCGATCGCGTGGATCACGCGGCAACGGCCGAGATAAGGCGCCAAATCAACCCGGCCGATCGGCGCGCCGGCAGCGTCGTAGTGCAGCGGCGCATCGGCGTGGGCGCCGACGTGGGGCGACAAGGTGATGCGGCTGACGTTGACCGGGTTACCCGGCGCCAGCGTGGCCGACCACTCCTGCTCATAGGGCGTGTCGCCCGGGAACACCGGCGAACCCGGTGCCACCGGCGGTGAGATGTCCCACAGCTTTTTCATGTGACTTAGTGTGCTCCGCTGCCGGCATTCCGTCATGGCGGTCAACCTGCGCTTCGTTTGTCGCGTTGCGGATCAACTGTACACGCATACAGTCAATCAACTTCTCATCAGGAGGAATCATGGATTTGCAAACCGCGCGCCAGATCATCGACACGCTATCCCAAGGCATTCACCCCGTTACCGGCGAATTCATGCCGGCCGACAGCCCTTACAACGCGCCGCCGGTAATCCGCGCGCTGTTCGCGGCCTCGCAGGCACTCGCCGCCGACAAGCCGGCCCGGCCCAGGCGCGAGCTTCCGCCCAACGCGGGCAAGCCGTGGGATGCTGAAGAAGACGCTCGGTTGGAGGCGGCTTATTCCAGCGGCGCCGAGCTGAAGCAGCTCGCGCAAGACCTGGGCCGCACGCTCTTCGCGGTGGAGTCGCGGCTGGTCAAGCTCGGCAAGTTGCCGGCGCGTCCCGGCATGCGGATCTAGGGTTCTTGCGCTCGGTGCGTTTCAGGGGACCACCTCGGGCCGGCGGCCGGTGGCTCCAGGTGCTTGAGCTCGCAACGTTGCAGGCGACCACCTCGCGAAGGCGGCCGGTGGAACTTGCGTTCTCCGGCGCACGCTCGCGGGCGTCTGCCCGGGTGCGCCAGCATCATGGCGTCAACGTGGCTGTTGGCACGCTCGCTCTGTAGCAACCGCGAATGGGCCTGCGCCCGCAAGTACGCACCGCCCGCCTTAACGAAGGGGCGGGCGCGTGGAGAAAGGCCCCCGCTGAAAGGGTGGGGCCGGTGGCGGAGGGAATTCTCCTGGGAGCGGGGCAACGCCACGTAGGTCGGTGGTTTGGGTGTCCGGGCGCAGGTCCATTCGCGTTGTGACAGCGGTGGGAAACCAAAGCAGTGATGACGCCAAACACGATGGGGCGCTGCCATGCACCGCCGCGAGCGTGCACCGGAGAACGGACACCCGGACCGCCGGCCTGCCCACATGCAGGCCTGCTTTGCCAGCCCTGCCCAAATGCAGGCATGCTCTTGACGGGTGATGACGCGAGCCGGCCGATGCAGCCTCAGTCCACTTTGCCCAGCACAAGGAACTCCATGAGTGCCTTCTGCACATGCAACCTGTTTTCCGCCTCGTCCCACACCACGGACTGCGGACCGTCGATCACATCGGCCTCGACCTCCTCGCCGCGGTGCGCCGGCAGGCAGTGCATGAAAAGCGCTCCGGGCTTGGCGGCGCGCATCATTTCGGTGTCGACGCACCAGTCGGTGAAGACCTTCATGCGCGCCTCGTTCTCGGCCTCGTATCCCATGCTGGTCCACACGTCGGTGGTGACCAGGTCAGCGCCGCTGCATGCGTCCATCGGGTTCTTGAACACCCGGTAGCTGTCGCTGCTTCGAAGCCCGGCGACGGTCTGGTCGACTTCATAGCCCCGCGGCGTGCTCACATGGACCTTGAACCCCAGCAGCTCCGCCGCCTGCAGCCAGGTGTTGGCCATGTTGTTGCCGTCTCCCACCCAGGCCACGGTCTTGCCTTTCAGCAAGGCCGGATCCGGCATTCCCTGCGCATTGGTGCCGCGGTGCTCGAGCAGCGTGAAGATGTCGGCCAGGATCTGGCAGGGATGGAACTCGTTGGTCAGGCCGTTGATGACCGGTACGCGCGAATGCGCGGCGAAGCGCTCGATCTTGTCCTGCCCGTAGGTGCGGATCATCACGAGGTCCACCATGCGGCTGATCACCCGCGCCGTGTCCTCGATCGGCTCGGCCCGGCCCAGCTGTGTATCGGTGGTAGTCAGGTGGACGACGCTGCCGCCCAGCTGGTACATGCCGGCCTCGAAGCTCACGCGCGTGCGCGTGGAAGCTTTTTCGAAAATCATCGCCAGCGTGCGGTCGGCCAGCGGGTGGTACTTCTCGTAGGCCTTGAACTTCTTCTTGATGATGGCCGCGCGCTGGAACAGCCAGGCATAGTCCTCGGCCGACAAGTCGCTGAACTGCAGGTAGTGCTGAAGGAACATGATGGCAGCCCTGCTACGACGCGAGAAAGTCCTTCACCAACGGCACCAGCAGTGCGACGATTTCGTCGGCCTCGCCCCGGTTGAGGACCAGTGGCGGCAACAGCCGGATCACGTTGTCGGCCGTGACGCTGATCAGCAAGCCCGCGTCGGCGGCCCGGGTGGTAAGAGCCGTGCAGTTGCGCGCCAGCTCGATGCCGAGCATCAGTCCCTGGCCGCGGATCTCGGTCACTCCACGCAGCCCGCCCAGGTCGCGCTCCAGCGCGCCTTTCAGGTGCGCACCCACGCCGGCCGCGTTCTCGAGCAAGCCGTCCTCCTGCATGATGCGGATGGTCTCGACGCCGGCGCGCATCGCCAGCGGGTTGCCGCCGAAGGTCGTGCCGTGATTGCCCGGCTGGAAAACGTTCGCTGCTTTCGGTCCGGCCACCACGGCTCCCACCGGTACGCCCGATCCCAGTCCCTTGGCCAGCGGCATCACGTCCGGCTTGATGCCGGCCCACTGGTGGGCGAACCACTTGCCGGTGCGGCCCATGCCGCACTGGACCTCATCGATCATCAGCAGCCAATCGCGCTGGTCGCACAGCTGGCGCACCTGCTGGAGATAGTCGACTCGCATCGGGTTGATGCCGCCTTCGCCCTGGATCGTCTCGAGGAACACCGCAACGATGGCGTCTCTGCCCTCGGTTGCCGCCTTCAGCGCAGCCATGTCGTTCAGCGGCACCCGGATGAATCCTTCGACCAGCGGGCCGAAGCCCTGCTGCACTTTCTCGTTGCCGGTCGCCGACAGGGTGGCGATGCTGCGGCCGTGGAACGCGTTCTCGTAAACCACGATCTCGGGCCGCTCGATGCCCTTGTCGTGGCCGTACTTGCGCGCCAGCTTGATCGCCGCCTCGTTGGCCTCCAGGCCGGTGGAACAAAAGAACGCATTGGTCAGGCCCGACAGCTCGGCCAGCGTGGCCGCCAGCCGTTCCTGGTTGGGCACGTGGTAATAGTTGCAGCTGTGGATGATCTTGCCGATCTGGTCCTGCAGCGCGGGAACGAGCTTGGGATGGTTGTGGCCAAGCGTATTCACCGCGATGCCCGCCAGCGCGTCGAGGTATTCCTTGCCGTTCACGTCCCATACGCGCACGCCCTGGCCGTGCGACAGCGCAATCGGCAGCCGGCCGTAGGTGTTCATGGTGTGGGGCGAAGCTGCCTCGATCAATGCCATTGCCATCTCCAAAAGACAATCGGCTCAACGAATTGAGCCGCTGAGGCCCGATTTTAGGCACAGACATCGGGCCGGATGCTTGCCAATTGCGCATCACAGCGATGCGCCAACAAAAAAGCCGTCTTGCGACGGCTTTTTTGCTTTTGCTGGCAGCGCACCCGTTTCAAACGGCGCGTTCTTGCTGATGCAGAACGCGGGCTGTTTGCCTGAAAGGTCAGGCGGCCGTGGCCAGGGTCTTGACCTTGGCCGCGAGGCGGCTCTTGTCGCGAGCGGCCTTGTTCTTGTGGAAGATCTGCTTGTCGGCCACGATGTCGACGATGCTCTGGGCTTTGGCGAAGGCTTCGGTCGCCTTGGCCTTGTCACCCGAAGCAACGGCCTTCTCGACGTTCTTCACGGCGGTGCGGTATTTGGAGCGCAGTGACGTGTTGGCCGCATTGAGCTTGACGTCCTGGCGTGCGCGTTTACGGCCCGACGCGAGGCGCGGGTTCTTCTTCTTGGGTTTGGCTGATGCCATGTGTGATTTCCTTGGTGTCTGAGGATGATGCCAGCAAAGCCGATCATTATATCGCGTGACGCTCTCGCGAGCCAGGCGCGCCGCTATAAACTCAGGCCCGCACCCGCCGCCTCAATGACCCTGCTCAGATCCGCTTCCACCGTTTCCCTGCTGACCCTGGCGTCGCGTGTCACCGGCCTCGTGCGCGACCTGTTGATGGCCGCTGTCTTTGGCGCCAGTTCGCTGACCGATGCCTTCAACGTCGCCTTTCGCATTCCCAACCTGTTTCGCCGCCTGTTCGGGGAGGGCGCGTTCAGCCAGGCCTTCGTGCCGGCGCTCGCGCATTCCAAGGAAAGGGACGGGGATGCGGCGACCCATCGGCTGATCGACAGTGTC
>DATNBX010000117.1:0-52155 GCA_035571795.1 Ramlibacter sp. | reverse complement strand
TTCATGAAGGCGTTGACGCCCAGCCCGCAATTGGCGGCTGTGGTCGGTCCGGCTCCCCTGCCGCGCACCGAAGTCGTGAGCAAGCTGTGGGCCTACATCAAGAAGAACAAGCTGCAGGACTCCGTCAACAAGCGCATGGTCAACGCCGACGCCAAGCTGAAGGAAATTTTCGGCAAGGCGCAGGTCTCGATGTTTGAGATGGCCGGCCTGATCGGCAAGCACGTCAAATGAACCTTCGGAGCGCGGGGCGAGGGGCCCCAGGCTTGCCTGGGGATCGACCAGCGTAGAAGGTTCTCGAGGAAGCCGGCTCTCGATGCCGGCGACCGAGACCAAGCACCCGCTGCAAGGGCCGCTCATGCGGCCCTTTCTTATTTTTTCAGCGCCGCCTGCGTGATCCCGCTCAAGGTACCGCGCGTCGTGATGACTTCCGGATCGAGCATGACCTCGATCAAGGTCCCTTCCTTGCGCTGCAGCGCGGCGACCAGTTCCGGTTCGAACTCCGCCGTTCGGCTGATGCGCACACCGGCATAGCCGTACGCCCGTGCCAGTGCGGCGAAGTCCGGATTGGCGAGCTCGCTGCCGCTCACGTGCCGTGGGTAGTCGCGCTCCTGGTGCATCCGGATGGTGCCGTACATGCCGTTATTGAGCAGCACGATGATGCTCTTGGCGCCGTGCTGCACCGCCGTGGCGAGCTCCTGTCCGTTCATGAGGAAGTCGCCATCGCCGGCCATCGTCAGGACCGTGCGCCCGCTCACCAGGTTGGCCGCGATGCCGGCCGGAACGCCATAGCCCATCGCTCCCCCGGTCGGTGCGAGCTGTGTCTTGTGCCCCTTCGCGAGGCCGTGATGCTTGAAGAAGCGATGGACCCAGCTCGCGAAATTGCCGGCGCCGTTGGTCAGCACGGCATCGGCCGGCAGGTGCCTCTTCAGCACCGCCACGATCGCGGGCATATCGACCACGCCCTGGGCCGTATCGCCCTGCAGCCCCGGCAAGGCCTGTGGCTCCAGGTTGGCCTCATAGTCCGCATGCGCCGCATCGGTCCATGCCGCCCATGGCACCTCCGGTGGCGCCGCCAGCACTTCCAGCGAGCGCGCGGCCGCGCTCATCGTCGCATTGATCGCCAGGTCGGCTTGATAGACGCGGTTGAGTTCTTCGGCGCTCGCGTGGATGTGCACCAGTTTCTGCCGGGACCGCGGGGCCTGCAGCAGCGTGTAGCCGCCAGTGGTCATCTCGCCCAGGCGTGGACCGATGGCCAGGATCAGGTCACTGTCCTTGATGCGCGCGGCCAGCTTCGGATTCAAGCCGATGCCGACGTCGCCGGCGTAGAGCGGGTGATGATTGTCGAAGGTGTCCTGGAAGCGGAAGGCATTGCCCACCGGCAGCTTCCAGTTTTCGGCGAAGCGCTGCAATGCCTGCGCCGCCTGCACGGTCCAGCCGCCGCCGCCGGCGATGACGAAGGGCTTGACCGATCCCAGCAGCAGTTCGCGCAGTTCGCGCAGCATTCCGGGCGCGCTCCAGGCCTCGACCGGTTCGACACGCGGCAGCGGCCGGGCGTCGGTCCGCCGGGCCAGCATGTCCTCCGGCAGCACCACCACGACCGGGCCCGGCCGGCCGTTCATGGCCGTGGCGAAGGCGCGCGCCACATATTCCGGGATGCGGTCGGGCTCGTCGATCCGCTCGACCCGTTTGGCCATGCCCTTGGTACTGGGGCCGAAGAAGCTGGTGTATTCGACCTCCTGGAAGGCTTCACGATCGCGCTGGTCGCTCGCGACATCGCCGACGAACAGCACCATCGGCGTCGAGTCCTGGAATGCCGTATGCACGCCGATCGAAGCATTGGTCGCACCCGGGCCGCGGGTGACGAAGCACACGCCCGGCCGGCCGGTCAGCTTGCCATGCGCCTCCGCCATGAAAGCGGCGCCGCCTTCCTGCCGATTGACGATGAAGCGGATCTGTTCGCGGTAGGCGTGAAAGCCGTCGAGCACGGCCAGGTAGCTTTCGCCAGGCACGCCAAAAGCGTGGGTCGCGCCCTGCGCCACCAGGCATTCCACGATAAGGTGACCGGCGAGCTGGCTCATGTCTTGACTCGATTAACGTTTTGGTGAATTATGCGGCCATGTCAAGGGTTCCAGCCATGGCGACCGACGAGCGGCTGCGCGATGCCGACCGCTCGCAGGCCACCATCTTAGCGGCCGCGCGCGACGAGTTCGCCGAGCATGGCCTCGGCGGCGCGCGTATGGACCGCATCGCCGAACGCGCGGGGCTGAACAAGCGCCTGATCTACTACTACTTCGCCGACAAGGAGCAGCTGTTTCGCGCCGTACTGGAGCAGGCCTACCTTCACATCCGAGGGGAGGAACGCAAGCTCAACCTGCTGGCGCTCAAGCCCGCCGATGCCGTGCGCCGCCTGGTGGAGTTCACTTGGGACTACTACCTCGCCCACCCCGAGTTCCTCAGCCTTCTCAACAGCGCCAACCTGCATCGCGCCCGCCACCTGGAAGGCTCGGAACAGTTGCGCGAGTTGAACTCGCCGCTGATCGCGACACTGGGCGAAATTCTCGAGCACGGCCGCAAGGACGGCAGCTTTCGCGGCGGCATCGATCCGGTGCAGCTGTACGTTTCGATCGCGGGACTCGCGTACTTCTATCTTTCCAACAACCATACCCTGTCCGCGATCTTCGGGCGCGACCTGATGGCGCCGAAAGCGCGCAGCGAAAGGCTGTCGCACATGGTCGAGTTGGTGCTGGGCTACGTGTTGCGCTAGATCTCGTTGTGACTCGTTCATCGGGGCGTTTGACACGAACCGCCGTTTTGGAAACAATTCACTATTTGGTTAATCGGAATTCCATGGCCACCCAAAGACTCGGAATCATCATGCACGGCGTCACCGGGCGCATGGGCATGAACCAGCACCTGATCCGCTCGATCGCCGCGATACGCGCTCAGGGCGGCGTCGTTCTATCCAGCGGCGACAGGATCATGCCCGACCCGATCCTGATCGGCCGCAACACCGAGAAGATCGCCGCGCTGGCCAAGAGCCAGGGCATCGAACGCTGGAGCACCGACCTGGACCAGGCGCTTGAGAACAAGGACGACAGCGTATTTTTCGATGCCGGCACCACGCAGATGCGGCCGGCACTGTTGGCCAAGGCCATCCGTGCGGGCAAGCATGTCTACTGCGAAAAGCCGATCGCGACCAACCTGAACGAAGCAGTGGAGATCGCGCGATTGGCGCAGCAGTCGGGCGTCAGGCACGGCGCCGTGCAGGATAAGCTCTTCCTGCCGGGCCTGCGCAAGATCGACATGCTGCGGCGTGCCGGTTTCTTCGGTCGCATGCTCGCGGTGCGGCTGGAGTTCGGCTACTGGGTGTTCGAGGGCGACCTGCAGCCGATCCAGCGCCCCAGCTGGAATTACCGCAAGGAAGATGGCGGCGGCATCATCCTGGACATGATGTGTCACTGGCGCTACGTGCTGGACAACCTGTTCGGCGAAGTGAAGTCCGTCTCCTGCGTGGGCGCCACCCACATTCCGCAGCGCTGGGACGAGTCCGGCAAGCCTTACCTCGCGACGGCCGACGATGCGGCTTATGCCACGGCCGAACTGGTGGGCCACAACGGCGAACCCGTGATCGCGCAGATGAACATGTCCTGGGCGACGCGCGTGCGGCGCGACGACCTGGTGACCTTCCACGTCGACGGCACGCATGGCTCGGCGGTGGCGGGATTGAACGATTGCCGCGCCCAAGCGCGCGTCACCACGCCGCGGCCGGTCTGGAATCCGGATCTGAAACAGGCGATGAACTTCTTCGATCAGTGGCAGGAAGTTCCGGACACGCAGGTCTACGACAACGGCTTCAAGATCCAGTGGGAACACTTCATCCGCCATGTCGTGGACAACGAACCCTATCGCTGGACGCTGGCGGAAGGCGCCAAGGGTGTCCAGCTGGTCGAGGCCGCGCTGCAAAGCTGGAAGGAGCGCCGCTGGATCGACGTTCCGCCGCTTGGCGTCTAGGGCCTGTTCACAAGAAACCAGAGCGCTGCCATGGCACTGTCATTGCAATTGCCGTCCGGCGGCGACCTGTCCCAGTACATCTTGCGCGGCAGCGACCCGGTCGAGCCTGCCATCGGAGTTCGCTTCAACCGGATCGCCTACTCCGCCGCGCATGTGGTTGCCGATCCGTGTGCCCCGATCGATCCGTGGCTCCAATGCGCGATCGACTGGGACGCCACGATCGCTTACCGCCGGCGGCTCTGGTCGCTCGGCCTGGGCGTGGCCGAGGCCATGGACACGGCCCAGCGCGGCATGGGGCTGGACTGGCCCACTTCGCTCGAACTGATTCGCCGCTCGCTGGATGCATCCCGCGACACGCCCGGCGCGCTGATCGCCTCGGGCTGCGGCACGGACCATCTGGCGCCGGAGGCCGTGAAGACGATCGACGAGGTGATCGGCGCCTACGAAGAACAGATGGCCGCGATCGAGCGGCTCGGCGGCAAGCTGATCGTCATGGCCAGCCGGGCACTGGCCCGCGTGGCAACCAGCCCGGCCGACTACGAGCGGGTCTACGACCGGATCTTGCGCCAGGCCGCGCAACCGGTGATCCTGCATTGGCTCGGCGACATGTTCGATCCCGCGCTGGCGGGCTATTGGGGAACGCGGGACCTGGACGCGGCCATGGAAACGGCGCTGGGCATCACCGCCGCGCACGCCGTCAAGGTCGACGGCATCAAGATCTCGCTGCTGGACAAGGACAAGGAAATCGCCATGCGCCGGCGCCTGCCGCCGGGGGTGCGCATGTACACCGGCGACGACTTCAACTATGCGCAGCTGATCGCGGGCGACGGCTTCGGCCCGCAGCCCACGCATGGGCAGAGCGATGCGCTGCTGGGTATCTTCGACGCGATCGCGCCGGCGGCCAGCGCGGCGCTAGGCGAACTGGCGCAGGGCAATATCGAGAAATTCCACGCCATCCTCGGGCCCACAGTGCCGCTGTCGCGCCACATCTTCGCCGCGCCGACGCGCTTCTACAAGACCGGCGTCGTGTTCATGGCCTGGCTGAACGGCCACCAGAGCCATTTCACGATGGTCGGCGGGCAGCAGAGCACGCGCTCGCTGCAGCATCTCGCGCAGCTGTTCCGACTGGCCGATGCCGCCAACCTGCTGGAGCAGCCGGAACTGGCGGTGCGGCGGATGAAGACGTTGCTGGCGCTGCACGGAATCGACGGCTAGGTCCAGATGCGCGATTTCTCCCAGGACCACCGCTGGCTCTCCATCAACACCGCCACCGTGCGCAAGAGCCGCGGCGCCGTCTTGCCGCTGCCGCAGATCATCGAAGCCTGTGCGCGCCGCGGAATTCGCGCGATTTCGCCCTGGCGGGACCAGGTCGCCGCCGCGGGGCTTGACACAATTTCGAACCTGGTGAAGTCCCATGGCCTGGAACTCTCGGGCTATTGCAGAGGCGGCATGTTTCCCGCGGCCGATGCCGCGGGCCTGCGCGCCGCACGCGAGGACAACCGGCGCGCCGTGGACGAAGCGTGCGAGTTGCGAGCCCCCTGCCTGGTGCTGGTGGTCGGCGGATTGCCGGGCGCGCTGGCGGGCCGGGCGGCGCACAAGGACATCGCGCTGGCGCGCCGCCAGGTGCGCGATGGGATCGCCGAACTGCTGGAGTATTCCCGCTCGATGCGGATGCCGCTTGCGATCGAGCCGCTGCACCCGATGTACGCCGCCGATCGGGCGTGCATCAATACGCTCGAGCAGGCGCTGGATATCTGCGATGAACTGGACGCCGCCGGGGTGGCCGGCGACGCGGGACCGGCGGCGCTAGGCGTCGCGGTCGACATCTACCATGTGTGGTGGGACCCCAAGCTGAAGGCCCAGATCGAGCGCGCCGGCAAGCGCCGCCTGCTGGCGTTTCACGTCTGCGACTGGCTCACGCCGACCACCGATCTGCTCAACGACCGCGGCATGATGGGCGATGGCGTGATCGACATTCCGCGAATTCGCGGCTGGGTCGAGGACCAGGGTTTCGCGGGCTACAGCGAGATCGAAATTTTCTCGGCCGCCAACTGGTGGCAGCGCGACCACGGCGAGGTGCTCGACACCTGCATCGAGAGGCACCGACGCGCCGTATGAAGGGAAGCAGGCTGCATCCCGGCTCCGCCGGGGATGCGCGGCCTCGGGGAAATCAGGCTTTTGCCGCGACCAATCCGGGGCGGGCCGCGTTGGCCGCGGGCCGGCTGCTGGCCGTGCCGAATTCAACTTCGCCCGACAGCTGGCCACCTTCCTCGATCACCACCTTGCCGTAGCGCACCCGGCCCGTCACCTTGCCGGTCGAGTAGATCACCAGTTTCTGGCGGGCCGTTATATTGCCGTCGAATTGGCCGCGGATCTCGGCGATGTCGATATCGGCCGAGCCCTTGAAGGAGCCGCGCTCCGAGATCTGGATCACGCGCGAGTCCATCGTGGCTTCGACCGAGCCTTCCACCACCAAGGTGTCGCAGTCCGTGATCTCGACACCCTTGAGCTTGATGTTGGGCCCGACGGTGAGTTTGCTTTCGCCTTCCGGGGTGGCGATGGAAACGGGCATGCTGTTGGCGGCCGGCACGGACAGCGACGCACCGACCGGCGCAGCCATGCTCGTTACGCCGGCAGATGCGGCTGCATTGGGGCTGGTCGGGTTACGATTGTTGTTGGTGTACGCGTCCGGTTCGCGTTTGTTGAAGAATGGGGACTGCAGTGCCATGATGTACTTCCTCTGAGTGGCGTTGAAAACACCTGCCGATCCTACGGATCAGCGGCATTACAAGTTCATCTGGTCGAGCAATATCGGTAACGAAGTTCGTTGCCGCTTACCGACTCGACAAGTAACAGCCGCGACTTATTTCTCGCTTAAGGTAAATGGCCGTTGCATCGAGCCCAACTGGCATGCAACGATGAGCAATTCACGAGGGGAAATACATGACGAGGAAATTCCGCGCCCGGAATGTCTTGGGATCGTGCCTGGTGCTTTCATTCACAGTGCTCGCATCGCTGCCCGCTGCGGCTCAGGAAGCACAGCCGACGGACACCAGCGCAGGCAACCTGCTGGTGGTGCTGCGCGAAACGAATGGCCAGAACAAACAGGACGAGGCGCTGCGGCCTGTCGGCAAGATCCGCGCGGCATTGGACGATGGCAGCGTAGTCGAGCTGGAAACCAGCTGGTACCAATACCTGGGCGACATGCACATCCGGCTCGTGTTCGACAAGGGCCAGCAGATGGAAAGTGCTTCGCCGGCAGATCTGGCGCGCCTGCACCTGAGCCCGGAGGAGGCGTTGAGCGTGGCGATCGCGAACCTGCGCCGCGTCTACGGCGTTCCCGCCGCCCAGCCCTGGAGCGGCAGGCTGATGCAGGTGCAAGGCCGCGCACCGGACCTGAACAGCAGCTACTTTCTCGACCGCGACTTCTGGCGGTCGCTGCAATCCAAGCATCCCGAAGGTCTGGTCGTGGCGGTACCGCGGCGCGGGGGTCTCGTGTATGCCCCGGTGTCGGACGAGGACGCCGTCGCAAGCCTGCGCTTTGGCGTTGCCGCGCTCTACGCCGGCGGCCCAGGCACCCGCCTGTCCTCAGCGCTGTATCTGTTCAAGGACGGTCACTGGTCGGTGTTCCAGCCGCCGCAAGCCAACTAGTGTCCTGTCCCACAAATATCTAGGCTCTCGCTGGTCCGTATCGGGCCGCAGGCAAGGCGTGGGCGCAGGTCAATACTTGACGTATTGACCTGTGACCACAACGCAGGATGCGGCCCGATACGGACCAGCCCGAAGGGTTCGGCCCCTGCGGCGCCCTCGCCAGCCGGCCAAAGGGGGTCAAGACGCCCAGTCTTGACCCCCTTTGGCCAGCCGCCGATCATCACCGCATGAGCTCGAACGAGAGCCCAGATATTTGTGGGACAGGACACTAGCTCAGTACGTGACGGTGTAGCGCGAGCCGCGAAATTTGAGCACGGCGGCCTTGGGCTTGATCTCCTCGAGCACCACACCGGGCCCGATCTCGCTGCCTTCGTTGAAGACCTGCCCATTGACGATGAGCATCCGCTGGGCCACGTTGGCGGAGTACACGCCGCCGCTGATCGCCAGCTTGGGTGCATCGGCCGGCAAGCCGGTGATGGCAGCCGCTTCCGCAACCGCCGGAGCGGCTCCCGGCGACGATGCGGCGGCAGCCGCCGGTACCGGCGCGGACGAAGAAGCCGCGGCCCTTGCCGCAGCGCGGCGCGAACTTCTGCTTGACCGCGGGGTTTCGTCGGGTTCCGTCCCGGCTTGCGCGGTGGCTGGCGCTGGCGGCGGCGCCACGACGACGGGAGCTGCCGCCGCGATCGGCGGCGCTACGACGACTGGCGGCGGCAACACCGCCGCGGCGGGCGGCTCCGCGGGCGGTGCGACGACTGCGGGAGCGGGAGCGGGGGCCGGCTCCGCGACCGCGACCTCGGTGCGTGCCGGGGGCGGTGGGCGGGAAGGCGCATCGGTATCCCGGAAAAGGTACCAGCCGGCGGCGGCCAGGACGGCGAGCCCCGCCGCGCCCATCAGCCAGAGGATTCGATTTTCGGCGCGTGGCGGCTCGCCGGCCGCAAGCGGCACCGGCTGCGCGTGAATGCCGCGCGCCGGATCGCGCTCACGCTGGGCATCGGCTTTTCTGAGGGCGTCGAGGATGTAGGACATGGAGTTGTCAAGGTTCGGTGCGCAGCCGCGGCTCTTCGACGCCGGCCACGCGATTGAGCTGCATGAACGTCATCGGCCCCACCTGGCCGTCGGCCACCAGGCCTTGCGCAAGCTGGAACGAGCGCAACTGCGCCTTCACCAGAGCCGCGTCTGACGCGCGCTTTCCGGTGGGAGCGGGCGACCCGTTGACCGCGGCGAGCCGTCCGGCGATCCAGTCCTGTGTCTCGCGAGTCCCGCTGCCGCTTGCGCCGGCTGCATAGCCCGGCGGCGCCCGCCACAAAGTGGCGAAATCGCCTTGCCAACGCGCCGCCAGGGCCGCCAAGGTCACGGTCTGCTCGGTCCCGGCCGCGCGCAAGGTCGCGCTGTCGCGTGTCAATCCGGTGAGCACGGCATAGCTCGGCGCCCCGCTGCCCGCGTCCAGAGTCAGGATGCCTGGCCGCCCCAGTTCCCGGATCAACGCCAGGTTGAGGTTCTTGCTGAAGCAGTTCAGCTGGTCTTTCTGCAAGGCCTTGCAAGGTTCGCCCTCGCCCGCTTCGGCCTTCCAGGCCTGGGCGAGTTCGCGCCACGCCTGATCCATGTTGCGGAGCAGCGCCGGAGGTGCTGCCGGCGGGTTCGGGGCTGCCGGCGCGGCCGCGGCTACCACGGCCGCCGGCGCTGGCACCGGCACTGCCACCGGCGCGGCCACCGGTGCGGCGGCGACGGGCACGGGTTGCGGCATGGGACGAGACTCGGGCTGGTCCTCCAGCACACGATTGACCGTGGCAAAAAGGCCGGCCCCGGCAACCAGTCCAAGGGCCAGCACGGCGGCCGGGCGGCGCCATGCGACTACCGGTGGGACCGGCACGTCGAATACTTCGGCGGCGGCCCTGTCGACCGTCGCGCGGTCCACTGCCGGCTGGGTGTTGGCGAAGGCGCCGAGCAACGCCCGGTCGCACAGCAGGTTGATGCGGCGCGGCACGCCACGCGCGAGCTGGTGGATGCGCCGCAAGGCCTTGCGATCGAAGGGCAGCGGCCGGCTCAGCCCGGCGACCTCGCAGCGGTGCTGCACATAGTGCGCCGTCTCGGCCGCAGTGAGCGCGTCGAGGTGGTAGCGCGCGATGACGCGCTGAGCCAGCTGCTCGAGTTCCGGCCGCGCCAGCATGCTGCGCAGCTCGGGCTGGCCGATCAGGATGATCTGCAACAGCTTGCGTTCGGACGTTTCGAGGTTGGTCAGCAGCCGCAGCTGTTCCAACACCTCGGCGGAAAGGTTCTGCGCCTCGTCGATGATGAGGACGTTGTTGCGCCCGGCCGCATGGGCTTCGAGCAGGAATTGGTTCAGTGGATCCAGGTAGTCCTTGACCGTCGGCGGTAGGCCGTCCCTGGGCTGCACCGGGATATGGAACTCGTCGCAGACCGATTGCAGCAGCTCGATCACCGTGAGCTTGGGATTGAAGATGTAGGCGACGTTGCAGTTGGCGGGGACCTGGTCCAGGAACAGCCGGCAGACCGTCGTCTTGCCGGTGCCGATCTCCCCCGACAGCAGTACGAATCCGCCGCCCCCGCCCAGCCCGTACAGCAGGTGCGCCAGCGCTTCGCGGTGGCGCTCGCTCATGAAAAGGTAGCGCGGGTCCGGTGCGATCGAAAATGGCGCTTGTTTCAGGCCGAAATAAGACGCGTACATGGCCCTAAGGATAACCGCCCGCGCGGCCGGCTCCTGCCGGTCAGGCGGCGGTCAGCACCGTGCGCCGTACCCGCCGCACGTTGAAGGCGCTGGTGATCAACACCGCCTGCATGAACACCAGCCCGAGCCAGACGCCGCGGTACCGCTGGTGATCCATCAAGGTGCCGAAGATCAGGGGCGAAATGGCCTGGCCGATGTCCAGGCCCGAATAGACGATGCCGTAGACGCGGCCGGTCGCGTTGTCCGGGGTGGACCGTTTCACGAGCAGGTCGCGCGACGGCGCCGCGATACCGCTGGCAAAGCCCATCGCCCCGAACAGGGCCGGCACCGCCAGCGCGGGCACCGAACCCAGTCCGATCACCAGCGCCACCAGCGCTGCGAGGCCGAAGCCGATGCCGACGATGCGTTCGCAGCGCGCCGGATCGGACGCGAGAAAGCCACCGAGCACCATGCCGCCGGCGCTGCACACCATGTAGACCGTCAGGCACATCGCCGCCAGCGCGATCGGCACGCCATGCAACTGGCGCGCCGCCTCGGGCGCGAACGCCTGGATGACGCTGAGCACCACGGCGTAAAAAAAGAAGAAGAAAAAGCACATCCAGACCGCCGGGATGCGCAGGAATTCGAAATTGCCTTCGGCCCGGGCCGCCGCGGCGTGCCGGGGCGCGCTGGCAGGCAGCGCCAGCTTGTCACGGTTCAACCAGAGCGCAGCCATCGCCGCCAGGGCCAGCGTGCCGGCGCCCATCAAGGCGGTGCGCCACGAAAATGCAATCGCCAGCGGCACCAGCATGGCCGGTGCCAGCGCCCAGCCGAGGCTGCCGGTGATGCCATGAACGCTGTACGCGTGGCCCAGCCGCGGGGCGCTCACCTTGCGGTTGAGCAATGTGTAGTTCACCGGGTGAAAGACGCCATTGCCGACGCCGGCCACGATCGAGAAGAACGCCATCGACCAGTAGCCGGGGCTGAGCGAGTAGCCGAACGCGGACGTGGCCAGCAGCGCCAGCCCGCCGAACAGGATCGGCCGCGGCCCGTAACGGTCCACCAGGAAGCCCGAAATCGCCTGGACCGTGCACGACACGACGAAGAACAGCGTCATCAGGAAGCCGAGCTCGGTGTAGCTGGCCTGGAAGGCGTCCTTCAGCCAGGGAAACAGCGGCGCCAGCAGCAACTGGTTGAAATGGCTGATCATGTGGACCAGCCCTACGAGGCCGATCACCCCAGCGTCCTGGCGCAAGCCCGGACCGGGCGATGCATTTGCAATAGTCGTACTCATATGCCCGATGGTAGTGGCACCGCGGCGGCGCCGCCGCTCCGGGCCGGCAAGGCCGACGGCAAGGGCGGGCTACTCCTGAACGAGCTCGCCGGGCGCCGGACGCGCACCCAGTTCATGCACCGCCATGCCGCCCAGCATCGCCAGCGTGAATACGAGAGCCTGCCAATGCCCGGCGCCTGTGGCCACCACCGCCGGGCCCGGACAAAAACCTACCAGTCCCCACCCGACGCCGAATACCAGGCTGCCGATCAGCACGCGCGAATCGATGTCGTCGCTGGCCGGCAACTGCATCGCGCCGCCGAGATAGCTCGTGGTGCGCCTGCGGGCTGCGGCGAACGCGAAGAACCCGACGGCAATGGCACCTGCCATCACCAATGCGAGCGACGGATCCCACGCACCGGCCACGTCCAGGAAAGCTGTCACTTTGCCGGGGTCCGTCAGCCCCGAGAGCAGAAGCCCGATGCCGAACAGCAAGCCTGCGATGAATTCCATGAGTCGGTTCATGCAGGCTCCTTCACGCGAACACGTGGCGAACGAGGAACACGGTTGCGAACCCGGTGAGCATGAACGTCAGGGTGGCGACCAGAGAACGCGGCGACAGCCGCGAAAGACCGCATACGCCATGCCCGCTGGTGCAACCCGAGGCATGGCGGGTGCCCCAGCCCACCAGCAGGCCCGCGGACACGAGCACCGCCCAGCCTGCTTCGAACCGGAACGGCGTGGGCTGCGCGAACAGATGCCACAGGGTCGGCGCCACGAGCAGGCCCGCGACGAACGCGAGGCGCCAGCCGATATCGCCCGCGCGCGGCCGCACCAGCCCGCCCAGGATCCCGCTGATGCCCAGCACCCGCCCGTTGAGCAGGAGGAACAGTGCCGTGGCCAGCCCCAGCAGAAGGCCCCCGGCAAGCGAGCTCCAGGGCGTGAAGTGGTTCCAGTCGATGGTCATTTGGTCTTGATCCTCACGGCCAGAGTTCGTTCATCGCGCGCACGAACCCGGCCCGCAACGCCGGCTCGGCCGCCGGTACCGCCCGGCCGGCGACGTACACCTCGCTGAACCCGGGCGCCGGGCTGGAGAACACGATCGCATCGAGCAGGTGATCGTGCGGAATGCCGGCCAGTGCGCTGCTCGCGGTGTCCACCACCATGAAGTCGGCGCGCTGGCCCGGCGCCAAGCCCCCCAGCGGCAGCCCGGCCGCCGCGCTGCCGCCTTCCAGTGCGCCCTGGAACAGCGCGGCGGCGCTGCTTTCGCATAGGGCCGAGCGCGCCGCCACGTTGCGCTGGCGCAGGCCGAGGCGCTGGGAGTACTCGAGCAGGCGCAGCTCTTCCTGCCAGCTGCGCGTGACATGGCTGTCCGAGCCGACGGCCCAGCTTCCGCTCTGGCCCATCCATGCCGGCAGATCGAAGATTCCGTCGCCCAGGTTGGCCTCGGTGCTCGGACACAGCACGATCGATGCGCGCTGGTTGCGCACGCCTTCGAGCTCGGTCTCATTGCAGTGCGTGGCATGGACCAGATTCCAGCGCGCATCCAGCGCGACCTTGTTCAAGAGCCATTCGACCGGCCGCTGGCCGTGGTCCGCGATGCAATCCTCCACTTCGCGCCGCTGCTCGGCGATGTGGATATGCAGCGGCATGTGCGGCCCGGCCGCCGCAGCGACTTCGCGCAAGGCGACCGGGTCGACGGCGCGCAGCGAGTGCAACGCAACGCCGGATGCGACCTGACCGCCCTGGCGCGCAACGGCTTCGGCTACGCGCAATACCGATTCCGGCGTCGACGCGAAGCGGCGCTGGTCCTCGCGCAGGCTGGTCGCCGCAAAGCCCGAGCGCATGTACAGCGTCGGCAGCAGCGTCATCCCGATGCCGGCGCGCTGCGCCGCCCGCACCAGCGCCAACGACATCTCCAGCGGCTGCGCATAGGCACGGCCGTCGACGTCGTTGTGCAGGTAGTGGAACTCGCAGACATGGGTGTAGCCGGCGTGCAGCAATTCGCAATACAGGAACGCCGCGATCGCCTCGAGCTGCTCCGGCGTAACGCGATTGGCCGCGCTGTACATGCGGTCGCGCCAGTGCCAGAAGTCGTCCTCGCTGCCGTCGCTGCGCTCGGTCAGCCCGGCGATGGCGCGCTGGAACGCATGGCTGTGGGCATCGACCAGGCCCGGCAGCACAGGCCCGCGCAGGCGCAGCGCATCGCGCTGCAATTCGGCTGAGGCATTGGAGGCGATATCGGTCCACAAGCCGTCGGCACCGGCCGTGAGCACCACGTCCTGGGCCCAGCTGCCATTGACCCATGCGGCGGGCGCGAGATAGCGCTGCCGTTCAGCGTCCATACAGGGCCTTGCATGCCGCAAGCGCGGCGGCCATCATTTCCGCGAGTACCGGCTGGACGAGGCTGGCGGCCTGTTCCCGATAGTCGTATGGCGGTTGCTCGCTCATGTACAGGCTCTGGCACATCTCCAGTTGCACCGCATGCACATGTTGCGCCGGATTCCCGTAATGGCGGGTGATGTAGCCGCCCTTGAACCGGCCGTTGACGACGTGACTCACGCCGGCATGGCGGGCTGCCGCGTCCGCCACCGCCTGCGCGATCGAGGCATGCGCGCTGCCGCCGCCGGCGGTGCCGATGTTCAGATCGGGCAAGCGATTCTCGAACAGCCAGGGAATCTCGGAGCGGATGCTGTGGGCGTCCCACAGCAGCGCGAAGCCATGCCCGGCCCTGATGCGATCGAGCTCCCCGCGCAAGGCCTCGTGATACGGCCGCCAACAGGTTTCGAGCCGGCGCTGCCGCTCCTGCGGCGTGGGCTCGCGCCCTTCGCGATAGAGCGCCTCGCCCGTGAAAAAGCGCGTCGGACACAGCTCGGTATTGGCCGCGCCGGGATACATCGGTGTGTCGTCGGGCGGGCGATTCAGGTCGATGACGTAGCGCGAGTAACGCGGCCGCAGCACGCTGGCGCCCAGCGCTTGCAGGCAGTCGTCGTATAGGCGCGGCAGGTGCCAGTCGGTATCCTCCACGGCCAGCGCGCGCGGCACGTACTGGTCGCGCAGCTCACCGGAAATCTCGGTCCCGGTATGCGGCATGCTGACCAGCAGCGGCGCGGTGCCGCGGTGCAAGATGAAACTCATAGCGCGCGCCCCTTGAAGACTGTTTGCCGACGTGGATTGAAGCCCATCGCGTAACTCAGGTTGGCGGGCTGCGGCACATCCCACAAGACGAAGTCCGCGCGCAGGCCGGCGGCGAGCTCGCCCCGATCCTTCAGCCCCAGCGCGAGCGCGGCGTTGCGCGTGACGCCGGCCAAGGCTTCTTCCGGCGTCAAGCGGAACAAGGTGCAAGCCATGTTCAGCATCAGCAGCGGCGAGGTGCACGGCGAACTGCCCGGGTTGGAATCGGTGGCCACCGCGATCGGCACCCCATGCCGGCGCAGCAGTTCCACCGGAGGCACATGCGCATCGCGCAGGAAATAGAACGCGCCGGGCAGGAGCACGGCCACGCAGCCGGCGTCCGCCATCGCGGCGGCGCCCGCCTCGCTGAGCCATTCCAGATGGTCGCAGCTCAGCGCGCGGTAGCGCGCCGCCAATTGCGCGCCGCTGCTGTCGCTGAGCTGCTCGGCGTGCAGCTTGACGGGCAGGCCCAGCTCGCGGGCGGCCTCGAACACGCGCTGCGTCTGCTGCGGGCTGAATGCAATGCGCTCGCAGAATGCGTCCACCGCTTCGACCAGGCCTTCCTGGTGAAGCACCCGCAGCATGCGCAGCACTTCGGCGATGTAGTCGTCGGCGCGGCCGGCGAACTCCGGCGGCAAGGCATGGGCGCCCAGAAAAGTCCTGCGCACCTCGACCGGTTGCTGCTGGCCAAGGTCGCGTGCCACGCGCAGCATCTTGCGTTCATGTTCCAGCGACAGGCCGTAGCCCGACTTGACTTCGACGGTTGTGACGCCCTCGCCCATCAGCGCGCGCAGCCGCGGCAGGCTTTGCGCGAGCAACCCGGCTTCAGTGGCCGTGCGCGTCGCCGTCACGGTCGCTGCAATGCCGCCGCCGGCACGGGCGATGTCTTCGTAGCTGGCGCCACCCAGGCGCAATTCGAACTCATGGGCGCGGTCGCCGCCGTAGACCAGGTGGGTGTGGCAATCGACCAGACCCGGCGTCACCAGCGCACCGCCGCAGTCATGGCGCTCGTCGCAGCGCTCTTCCCATTCGCGCGGAAGCCGGCTGCGCGGCCCGACCCAGGCGAACTGCTCTGCCTCGACCACGATCGCGGCGTCTTCGACCAGCCCATAGGGCGCTACCGACCCGCTTTGCATGGTCGCGGCACGGCAATGGGTCCACAACTGCACGGTCATGGGGCTATCTCCATCCAGAGTGCGTCGTCGCCGGCGAGCTGAACCAGCTCATCGCGATCCAGTATGCACCACGCCAAAGTGTCTGGGGGAACCGCCAGGCGCTCGCTGCCCCAGCCAATGGTGGCAGCGCGCCCGTTGGCATATACCGCCACCAGCGCCGTCGCTTGGCACCGCCTGGAGAGCAGCCCATCTGCGCGTTCCATGCGCGCCTGGCCCTGCCGCAACATCAGGTTGAAGTCGCGTGTCGGGCCGCCCAGCAATTGGCAATCGGTGGGGGCCGCGCCCTCGAACTGGAATGGCATCGATGAGGTCCCCAGCTCATGGATCGCGCCACTGGTGCGCAACCGCACGCCTTGGCCGGAAAGAACGGCGAACCAGCGCCGCACACCGGCCAGCCGCGAAAACGGCCCGTCCTTTGCAATTTCGGCGACCGACAGCCGCACCGTCCAGTCCGCGTCCGGCCAGGCCAGCAGTTCGCGCGTCACGCCGCCACCGTTCGCCCATGGCGTGGGCGGTACTTGCGCGAGCGGAACCAACCTCCAGCTCATGCCTGAAACTGGCCGGCGAAGCTGTAGCGCGTGCCGGGATAGACCAGGCGGGCCACGCTCGCGACATGGGCGCCGCTGACCGTGCGCCGCATCATGGCCAGACACGGCTCGCTGCGCTTGATCCCCAGCTCCTTCGCTTCGCCGGCCGTGGGCAGGCAAGCCTCGATCGCGTAAGTCGCCTCCGTCAGCGGTGCGTTCTGCAACAGGTGCAGGGTCGGTGAGGTGCGGGTGAAATCGGTTTCCAGATACCGCGGCGCCGCAGCCGGGTTCACGTACCGGTCCTCGTACTGGATCGGGACGCCGTTTTCGTAATGGATGAGTACCGTGTGAAATGCGGTGGCGCCGCTGCGCAGTCCCAGTGATCGCGCCAGATCGGGACCGGCTTTCTCTTTCCCGGCATGGAGGACGCGGGTGGTGTGCACATGGCCGCGTTCGGCCACTTCCTCGTGGATGTCGCGGATGGTCAGGCGTGACGAGATCCGGTGCAGCTGGGCCACCCGAGTGCCAGAGCCTTGCACCCGGGTGACCAGGCCCTCGGCCGCGAGTTCCCGCAAGGCCCGGTTGACGGTCATCCGGCTGATGCCGAATTGATGCATCAACGTCGATTCGCTGGGCACCGGATCGCCGGGCTTCCACTGGCCGCTGGCGATGTATTGCCTGATCCAGGCTTTCACACGTTCGTATGCGGGCAGGTCGCTGTGTCCCATAGGCGAAGGATAACCCAGGTTGACACAAGTTGTATAGACAACTAGGATCGGACGGCTGCATGACAGCCCAATTTCCGGAGACGCCGATGTCTGATCTCTCGCAAACACCCTTCCTGGACAGCAAGGCCCGACCGGTACACGCGCCGCGGGGCACCGCGCTGTCTTGCGCCAACTGGCAGATCGAAGCGGCGTACCGCATGATCCAGAACAACCTGGACCCGGCGGTGGCAGAAAATCCGGATGAGCTGGTGGTCTACGGCGGCATCGGCAAGGCCGCGCGCAACTGGCCCTGCTTCGACGCCATCCTCGACAGCCTGCGCAAGCTCCAGCCCGATGAGACGCTGCTGATCCAGTCGGGCAAGCCGGTGGGCGTCTTCCGCACCCACGCCGGCGCGCCGCGCGTGCTGATCGCCAATTCCAACCTGGTGCCCAAGTGGGCGACCTGGGACCATTTCAACGAACTCGATCGCGCCGGCCTGATGATGTTCGGCCAGATGACGGCGGGCAGCTGGATCTACATCGGCACGCAAGGCATCGTGCAAGGTACGTACGAAACCTTCGCCGAGGCCGGCCGGCAGCACTACGACGGCGACCTCGCGGGCCGCTGGGTGCTCACGGCCGGGCTGGGCGGCATGGGCGGCGCCCAGCCGCTCGCCGCGAGCTTCGCCGGCGCCTGTTCGCTCAATGTCGAATGCCAGCAGTCGCGCATCGACTTCCGCCTGCGCACCAAGTATCTGGACAAGCAAGCGCAAGACCTGGACGAGGCGCTGCAGCTCATCGCGCACCATACGGCACGCAAGGAAGCCGTGTCGATCGGCCTGTGCGCCAATGCCGGCGAGATCGTGCCGGAACTCGCGAAGCGCGCGAAAGCTGGCGGCCTCAAGCCCGATATCGTCACGGACCAGACCTCCGCCCACGACATCATCAACGGCTACCTGCCGATCGGCTGGACGCTGGATGAGTGGCGTGCAGCGCAGAAGGACGCTGCGCAGCACGCTCGGCTGACGCAGGCGGCGGGGGAATCCTGTGCGGCCCATGTCAAGGCGATGCTGGAGTTTCACGCGATGGGCATCCCCACGGTCGACTATGGCAACAACCTGCGCCAGGTCGCCAAGGATTTCGGCGTGGCCGACGCGTTCGACTACCCGGGCTTCGTGCCGGCCTACATCCGGCCGCTGTTCTGCCGCGGAGTCGGCCCGTTCCGCTGGGTAGCGCTCTCGGGCGACCCCGAAGACATCCGCAAGACCGACGCGAAGATGAAGGAGCTGTTTCCGCAAGACGTCCATCTGCACCGGTGGATCGACATGGCGCAGCAGCGCATCAGCTTCCAGGGCCTGCCGGCGCGCATCTGCTGGATCGGCCTGGGCGAGCGGCACCGTGCCGGTCTCGCGTTCAACGAGATGGTCAAGAGCGGCGAACTCAAGGCACCGATCGTGATCGGGCGCGACCATCTGGACAGCGGCTCGGTGGCCTCTCCCAATCGCGAAACGGAAAGCATGAAGGACGGCAGCGACGCGGTGAGCGACTGGCCGCTGCTCAACGCCCTGCTCAACACCGCCAGCGGCGCCAGCTGGGTGAGCTTTCACCATGGCGGCGGCGTCGGCATGGGCTACTCGCAGCACGCCGGCGTGGTGATCGTGTGCGACGGCACGGCGCAGGCCGCGGAAAAGATCGAGCGCGTCTTGTGGAACGATCCGGCCACCGGCGTGATGCGCCATGCCGATGCGGGCTACGAGAGCGCGCAGGAATGCGCGCGCGCGCACCACCTCAAATTGCCAATGCTCGGATGACAGAGGCGCTCGTCCCCGGCCAGATCACGCTGGCGCAATTGCGGCGCCTGGGCGGCAGCGAGCGCGCCGTAGTCGAGCTCGACCCGGCCTGCCGCGCCGGCGTGCGTGCCAGTGCCGCGCTGGTGCGCAAGGCGACCGAGGGCGACGCCGCGGTGTATGGCGTCAACACCGGCTTCGGCAAGTTGGCGACGACACGCATCGCCCACGAGGACCTCGCGACGCTCCAGCTCAAGCTGCTGCGCTCGCACGCCGTGGGCGTCGGCGATCCGCTGCCCGAGCGCGTCGTGCGGCTAGTCCTGCTGCTCAAGGCTGCCAGCCTGGCACGCGGCTTTTCCGGCGTGCGGGAAGAAGTGATCGACGCGCTGCTGGCGCTGAACAACCAGGGCATCACGCCGGTCGTGCCGTGCCAGGGGTCGGTCGGCGCATCAGGCGACTTGGCCCCGCTGGCCCACCTGTCGCTGCCCCTGGTCGGCGAGGGCGAAGTCTTCTACCGGGGCGACCGGCTGCCGGCGGCCGATGCACTGCAACGCGCAGGGATCCGCCCGATCCAGCTGTCGGCCAAGGAAGGCCTGGCGTTGATCAACGGCACGCAGGTGTCCACGGCGCTGGCGATCGACGCCCTGCTGGCGGCCGACCGCCTGTTCGAAGCGGCCGTGATCTCGGGCGCGCTCACGCTGGACGCGGCGCGCGGCAGCGACGGCCCGTTCGATCCGCGCATCCACGCCGTGCGCGGCCAGCCCGGACAGATCGACTGTGCCGCCGCCTATCGCGCGCTCATGGTGGGCAGCGAGATCAGGAAGTCGCACCTGAAAAACGACGACCGGGTGCAGGATCCCTACAGCCTGCGCTGCCAGCCCCAGGTGATGGGCGCGTGCCTGGACCAGCTGCGATATGCGACCGGGGTGCTGGTGCGCGAAGCCAATGCGGTCACCGACAACCCGCTGGTATTCGCGGACGAGCCACAGGGGACGTCCCGCGGCTCGCAGGGCAGCCTGCTCTCCGGCGGCAACTTCCACGCCGAACCGGTGGCGCTGGCGGCGGACGCCATGGCGGTCGCGATCGCCGAGATCGGCGCGATCGGCGAGCGGCGAATCGCCATGCTGGTGGACACCGTCGTGTCGCGCCTGCCGCCCTTCCTCGCGCCCGAACCGGGCCTGAACTCGGGCTTCATGATCGTCCATGTGACCGCCGCCGCGCTCGCCTCGGAGAACAAGTCGCTCGCGCATCCGGCCAGCGTCGACAGCCTGCCGACCTCGGCCAACCAGGAAGACCACGTGAGCATGGCCACCTATGCGGCACGCCGCCTGCAGCCGATGCTGCGCAACACGGCGCACATCGTCGCGATCGAGCTGCTGGCGGCAGCGCAGGGTATCGAATTCCTGCGGCCGCTGAGGAGCGCGCCGGCGCTGGAAGGCGTGCTGCGCCTGGTGCGCAGCGTTTCGCCCGCGATGATGCAGGATCGCAGCCTGGCACGCGACATCGAAGCGGTACACCACCTGGCGCAGTCGGGCGAGATCGGCCATGTCGCCCGCGAGAGCATCGCCGAGCTGCGTTCCCTGGGTCTTGCGTGAGGAAGTTTTGCTTCTCGGCGCCCGCGAAGGGGCGGCACCCGCTCAATTTAGAATGCTTATGAAAGTGAACTAATGAAGATTCGCGACGTCGTCTATTCGCAAGGTCTTTCGGGCTATTTCAACAAGGACCTGCAGGCAGTCAAGGCCGGCGCCAAGGCCAACGGAACCTTTTACGAGGGCCAGCCGCTGACACCGGGCTACACGCACGTCGTGCAGGCCGGGGCGATCATCTCCATCATGCTGGTGCTCGATGACGGAAGCGTCGCCGTCGGCGAGTGCGCGGACGTCATTTTTTCCGGGCTGGCCGGGCGCGATCCGCTGTTCGTGCCCGCGGAGCATCTGCCGCTGCTGGAAAGCGAAGTGCGGCCCTGGCTGGTGGGCCGCGATGTGAGCCGTTTTCGCGCGAATGCGCAGGAAGCCGACACGATGGAGGCCGGCGGCAAGCGCCTGCACACCGCGCTGCGTTACGGCCTGACCCAGGCGCTCCTGGCTGCGACCGCCCTGGCGGGCAAGGAAACGATGGCGCAAGTCATTGCCCGCGAGTACGGCTCGCGCCTGGCGACGCAGCCGGTGGGGATCCTCGCCTCATGCCACCGCGGGGACTGGCTGCAGCTGGACCGGGTCATCATGAAGCGGGCTGCGGTGCTGCCGCACACCTCGTTCACGCTGGCCAAGGACCTCGGCCCGGACGGACAGGGGCTGATGGACTATGCCCGTGCCATCGCGGCCCGCATCCGGGAAGTCGGCGCCCCCGACTACCGGCCGCGCATCCACCTGGACCTGTACGGCACTCTGGGCGACCTGTTCGCCAGCGACCTGGACGGATTGACCGCGTACCTGGTGCGGCTCGGCGAGGCGGCGCAGCCGTTCGAGCTGCTGATCGAGTCGCCTGTGATCGCCGCCACCCGGCAGGCCCAGATCGATATCCTGGGACAGCTGAAGGCGGGCCTGCGGAAGCGCGGCTCGAACGTGGGGCTGATTGCCGACGAGTGGTGCAACACGCTGGAGGACACCCGTGTGTTCGCGCAGGCCCAGGCCTGCGACTACGTGCAGATCAAGACGCCCGACCTGGGCGGCATCAACAACAGCATCGAAGCGGTGCTGTATTGCAAGTCGCACGGCATGGGCTGCTGCCTGGGCGGCACCGCCAACGAAACCGATCTGTCGGCGCGCATCACCGCCCAGATCGCACTGGCCACCGGTCCCGATTTTCTGCTGTCCAAGCCCGGCATCGGCGCGGACGAAGGCCTGATGATCCTCACGAATGAAATGCTGCGGACCCTCGCGCTGCTGCGCCACGGCGGCGCGCGGCACTGACATTTCCATAAGCAAAGAGACGGAGAGCACGATGAAGTTGACCCAACTGCTTTCGATCGGCGCGCTGGCCGCCGGACTCGCCGCGGCCGGCCTGCCGGCGCTGGCGCAGGCGCAGGGGGCGCCCAAGCGCGGCGGCACCGCCGTACTGGTGCTCGGTACCGACCCGCTGAGCCTGAGCCCGGACACCACCAACTCGGTGCCGGACGTCGGGGCGGGCTGCCTGTTGCACGATGCGCTGGTGCGCTTCAAGACCGGCTTCGAGATCATTCCCAGCCTGGCGAAGTCCTGGGAAATCTCCAAGGACGGCACCGTCTACCGCTTCGACCTGGTCGACGCGAAGTGGCATGACGGCAAGCCGGTAACCTCCGAGGACGTCAAATTCACTCTCGAGGAGATCAGCAGCAAGTACGGGCCGCGTTTCAACACCGCCGGCAAGTTCATCGAGAAGATCGACGCGCCAACGCCCAAGCACGTCATCATCAAGCTGAAGCAGCCGTTCGGGCCGTTCCTGTTCTCGCTGGCCTGCGAGCAGAACGCCGCGATCATGCCGGCGCATATCCTGCGCGGGCAGGACATCCTCAAGCACCCGGCGATCCTCACGCAACCGGTTGGCGCCGGGCCGTTCCGGATCAAGGAGTGGGTGCGCGGCAGCCACATCGCGCTGGAACGCAATCCGGACTATTGGCGCAAGGACAAGGGCGAGCCGTTCCTCGACCGCGTGGTGATCAAGATCATGCCGGACGCCGCGGCGCGCGTGCTCGCGCTGCGCGCGGGAGAGATCGACTACGTTTGGCCGGACTACTTCCCGCTGTCCGCGGTGGAGCAGTTCCAGAAGGACACGAGGTTCACGATGCGCGAGGTGAGCTATCCCGGCAGCGACATCATCATCCTCAACACCAAGAACCCGCAGCTCGCCAAGCGCGAGGTGCGCCAGGCGCTGTACACGGCGATCGACCGCCAGTTCATCCACGACAAGGTGTTCATCGGCCTGGGCGGCATCCCGCGCAGCGCCTTCGACACCCGCCTGTGGGCCTACAACAAGGGCATCGATTACCTGAAGATGTACCCGTACGATCCGAAGAAGGCGGCGCAGCTGCTCGACGCGGCCGGTGCCAAGGCCGGTCCCGACGGAACGCGCTTCACCATCCGCCTGCTGTTCGAAACCGCCAAGCCCGAGTGGCTGCCGGCGGCGCAGGCGCTGCAGCGCTTCTGGCAGGCCGTCGGCGTCAAGGTGGTGCTGGAAGGCGCCGAGCGGCCTGTCATCCTCAAGCGCGTCTATAGCGACTACGACTTCGAGGCCACCTTGCAGACCTACACCACGCTCGGGGATCCGGCGCTGGGTATCGCGCGCACCTATGTCACCGAGTCGATCAAGCAGGGCACGACCTTCAACAACGTCGCCCAGTACTCCAATCCCGAGATCGACAAGCTGTTCGACCAGGGACGCGACGCGCCCACCCAGGCCGAGCGCCAGAAGCCCTACAACAAGATCCAGGAGATCCTGGCGCGCGACCTGCCCGTGCTGAACCTGCACCAGCAGCCGCAATACGCCGTCGGGTCGGCGCGGCTGCAAGGCTTGTGGCAAGCCGCCAACCAGCAATGGTGGGGCAGCGCGTGGATGAAGTGACAGCGGCAGCCGGCGCTTCGCTCACGCAGCAGCTGGCCGGCTACTGGGCGCGCGCCCGCTTCGACGACCTGCCGCCGGAGGTGGTCGACAGCGCGAAACGCTTTCTGCTCGACACGCTGGCGGCCGGCGTCGCGGGGGGACGCACGGCCGTGGTCGAATCGGTCGTGCGTGCGATGCGTGCCGGCGGTTCGGGACCGGGGGAAGCGGTGCTGTGGGGGCGGGCCGATACCCTGCCGCCAGCGGCGGCCGCCCTGGTGAACGGCACGGCGGCCCATGCGCTGGAACTCGACGATTTCGGCGGCTGCGGCCACTCGGGCGCGGTCGTGATTCCGGCGGCCTGCGCGCTGGCGCAGCGGCAGCGCAGCAGCGGCCGCGACGTCATCCTGGCGATCGCGGCGGGCTACGACGTCGCGGCGCGCGTGCTGGAAGGCAGCGGCGGCTACCGGCCGCACAACGAGCGCGGCTGGCATTCCACCGGCACATGCGGCAGCTTCGGGGCGGCAGCGGCGGCCGCCAAACTGCTGGGCGCCGCACCCGAGGAATTCGTCAATGCGCTGGGCATCGCCGGCACGTTCACCGGCGGCACCTGGGCCTTCCTCGCGGATGGCGCGTTGGTCAAGCGATTTCATCCCGGCAAAGCCGCCGAAACCGGCTTGAGCGCCGCCCTGCTGGCCCAGGCCGGCCTGACCGGGCCGCGCCAGGTGCTCGATGCGCCCTGGGGCGGCTTCTACCCGACCTACGCGCCGGCCGTCGCGACACCCGAGCGGGCGGTGGCGGCACTGGGGCGGCAGTTCCACATCTTGCGCTCCGGCATCAAGCCCCATGCCTGCTGCCGCACCATCCACGCGTGCATCGACGCGGTGCTCGAGATTGTCGGCTCCGCGCTCGGCGGCAGCGCCTCGGTGTCGGCCCTGATCGTGCATGGCAACGCGCAGACGCAGCGGCAGTTCAGCCGCACGCAGGTGGGCAACCTGCTGGAGGCCCAGTTCAGCATGCCCTATTGCCTGGCCGTGGCGGCGCAGAGCGGGCGCGCGACGCTGGACCAGTTCGAGCCGCTGCGCAGCGGCGATCCCGAGGTCGCGCGGTTGATGGCACTGACGGAAATCAGGGCCGATCGTGTGCTCGGCCCGGCCGACTACCCGTCGCTCGAAGTCGTGTTCAAGGACGGTCTGCGCCAGCTGCGTGATGTGCCTTTCGCCAAGGGGGCGCCTGAAGCGCCGGTGAGCGACGAGGAACTGCAGGCCAAGGCCATGACGCTGCTGGTTCCCGTGCTGGGCGAGGCGAAGGCGCGCGAACTGATCGGCGCCGTCGGGTCGCTGGAGCACTGCCGCGATTTCTCGTCGATCACGGGACTTCTCACGGCTCCAGGAGGCGCAGCCGCCTGATGCGTTCGTACGTTCTGTCGCGGCTGGGTTGGGGCATGTTGATCGTCTTCGCCATCCTGGTGCTCAATTTCGTGATCGTGCACCTGGTGCCAGGCGATCCGGTGCATGCGCTCCTTGGCGACTTTCCAGTGCCGCCGGGCTACGCCGAACAGGTGCGCGCCGATTTCGGATTGGACCAGCCGATCGCGACGCAACTCGGTCTGTACCTGGTGAACCTGGCGCAGGGCAACCTGGGTTTCTCGTTCGCCAACCGCATGCCGGTGCTCGACTTGATTCTGGCGCGGCTCGGGCCGACGCTGCTGTTGATGCTGCCGGCCCTGTTCTTCGCGGCGGTGCTGGGCATCGTGCTGGGGCTGGCGGCCGCACCGCGCGCCGGCAGCGTGCAGGACAGCGCGCTGACGGCGGTTTCGCTGTTCGGCTATTCGGTGCCGATCTTCTGGCTCGGCCAGATGCTGGTGATCGTGTTCGCCATCGACCTGGGCTGGCTGCCGGCGCAAGGCATGAAAAGCATGCGGGAGGAACTGACCGGCACCGGCGCCGTGCTGGACGTGCTGAAGCACCTGCTGCTGCCCGGCTTCAGCGTCATGATCTACTACGTCGCGATCGTCGCCCGGGTGGCGCGTGCCAGCGTGGGCGAGGCGCTGCACCACGACTACGTGCTGACCGCGCAGGCCAAGGGGCTGTCCCGCCGCACCATCCTCTGGCACCATGTGCTGCCGAACGCGATGATCCCGGTGGTCACCGTGATCGGCTACAACTTCGGCCTGTCGCTGACCGGCGCCATCCTGGTGGAGACGGTGTTCGCCTGGCCCGGCATCGGCAACCTGTTCATCACCTCGATCACCAACCGCGACTATCCGGTATTGCAGGGCGTCTTCCTGTTCGCCGCCATCTCGGTGGTGATCATCAACATCCTCACCGACCTGCTGTACGCGCTGCTCGATCCGCGCGTGCGCACCACCCATGAACGCAGCGCGTGACTTCGCCGCCAAACTGGCCCGCCATCCCAGCGGCCTGGCCGCCGGCGCCTTCATCGCGCTGCTGGTGGTGGTGGCGCTGTCCGTCGGCTTCGTTCCGCAGTTCGATCCCTATTCCCTCTCCAACGAATCGATGCAGGCGCCGTCAACGGCGGCGCTGCTCGGCACCGACGAACTCGGACGCAGCGTGCTGGCGGGGGTGCTGTACGGCACGCGGGTGTCGCTGACGGTTGGATTCTTCGCCGCCCTGTTCGCCACCGTGATCGGCATCCTGATCGGTTCGGCCGCGGGCTTCTACGGCGGCTGGCTCGACATCATGGTGATGCGGGTTTCCGAGTTCTTCCAGGTCATCCCCAGCTTCATCCTGGCCGCGGTCATCGTCGCCATGACGGGCACCGGCCTGCCCCAGATCATCGCGGTGGTCAGCTTGCTGGCGTGGCCGCAAGTCGCCCGCGTCATGCGCGGCGAGGTGATGCGTGTCAAGCAGCTCGAATTCGTCGACGGCGTGCGCTGCCTGGGTATCAGCGAGCGCGACGTGCTGGCACACGAAGTCATCCCCAACGCGGTGGCGCCCGTGCTCGCGGTGGGAACCTTGATCGTCGGCCAGGCCATCCTGCTGGAAGCCTCGCTGAGTTTCCTGGGCCTGAGCAGCCCCGAGGTGGTGAGCTGGGGCCGCATGCTCAACAGCGGCCAGCGCTTCCTGTTCAACGCCTGGTGGCTTTCGTTCTTTCCGGGCACGGCGATCTTCGTCACCGTGCTGGCGTTCAACCTGTTCGGCGACGCCGTGGGCGCCGTGCTCAATCCACGCACCGCGAGGTAACGATGGCAGCCACGCACGACGCCGCACCGCCGCTGTTGCAGACCGAGCAGCTGCGCATCGACTACCACCAGCGCGGCGGCAGCGTCACGGCGGTGCAGGATCTCTCGATCGTGGTGCGGGAAGGCGAATCGGTGGCCTTGGTCGGCGAATCGGGCTCCGGCAAATCCACCGTCGCGCGGGCGATGCTGGGCCTGTTGCCACCCCGCATCGGGCGGATCGAAGCCGGCCGCATCCTGATCGAAGGCAAGGACGTCACGGCCTTCAGCCAGCCCCAATGGGAACAGCTGCGTGGCCATCCGATCGCCATGGTGTTCCAGGACCCCCTGAGTTTCCTGAACCCGGTCATGCGGGTCGGCCGGCAGATCGCCGAGAGCGTGCAGCGGCACGACCCGGATGTGCCCGACGCGGCGGCCCGGGTGGCGCAACTGCTGGAGCTGGTGCGGTTGCCGGCCAGCAGCATCCGCTCTTATCCGCACGAGCTTTCCGGCGGCATGCGCCAGCGCGTGCTGCTGGCCATCGCCCTGGGCTGCCGGCCGAAACTGCTGATCGCCGACGAACCCACCACCGCGCTGGACGTCACTACCCAGGCCGAAATCCTGGACCTGCTGCGCGACCTGCGGCAGCGCCTCGGGATGGCGATGCTGCTGATCAGCCATGACCTGGGCGTGGTCTGGGAGGAATGCGAGCGGGTCTACGTGATGTTCCGCAGCCGCATCGTCGAATCGGGCGGCACGCGCGAGGTGTTTTCCAATCCCTCCCACGCGTACACCTCGGGCCTGATCAAGGCGGCCAAGGCGGCTCGCAACAGCGAGGGCCGGTTCGAGACGATCGAGGGCGAGTTCTCGACCACCGCATGACGCCAGCCCCCTCCCCCACCACGCAGCCGTTGCTGGTGCTGGACCGCATCAGCAAGACTTTTCGCATCGGCCGAAAAAGTGTCCTGACCGCCGTACGCGCCGTCAGCCTGACGGTGCACGCAGGGGAGATCGTCGCGCTGGTCGGCGAGAGCGGCTCCGGCAAGTCGACGCTCGGGCGGATCGCGCTGGGGCTGCTCGCGCCCGACGAGGGCAGCGTGGCTTTCGATGGCCGCCAGCTGGCCAGCCTGTCGCCAGATGAGTTTCGCGAGCTGCGCACCGGCATGCAACCGATCTTCCAGGACCCTACCGCTTCACTGAATCCGCGCCGCACGGTTCGGGAACTGCTCAAGCAGGCGCTGTGGAAGACGCCCGGCAGCAACGAGAGCCGTTGCATCGGCCTGCTCGAGGACGTCGGCCTGCGGCCGGCCGCGCAATACCTGGACCGCTATTCGCACGAATTGAGCGGCGGCCAGCGGCAGCGCGTGTCGATCGCGCGGTCCCTGGCGATGCAGCCCAAGCTGATCATCGCCGACGAGCCCTTGTCGGGCGCGGATGTCTCCATTCGCGGGCAGGTGCTCAACCTGCTGCTGGACATCCAGCGCAGCCGCAACGTCTCCTACCTGATGATCACGCACGACATCTCCATCGCCCGGGCCTTCGCCGACCGGGTCGCCGTGATGATGCAGGGCGAACTGGTGGAAATCGGGCGGTCCGAGCAGGTGCTGCGCACCCCGAATCACCCCTACACGAAACGGCTTGTCGCCGCCGTTCCCGCGCTCGGCTGACGGCGCGCGCCCAGATGAATTGCACGCAGATTTGCACCCGACCCCAAGCGGCCCTACATTGCTTGACTGTCAACCACTGGAGAAACTCATGAAGAAAAAGCTGCTCGCCCTCTCGCTGCTCGCCCTCGCCTGCGCCGCCAGCCAGGCCCAGGACACCAAGGTAGCCGTCGCCATCTCCGGCTGGACCGGCTTCGCGCCGCTGACGCTGGCCAAGGAAGCCGGCATCTTCAAGAAGAACGGCCTGGATGTCAGCATCAAGAAAATCCCGCAAAAGGACCGGCATCTGGCGATCGCTTCGGGTGACGTGCAATGCGCCGCGACGACGGTGGAAACCTGGGTGGTATGGAACGCCAACGGCGTCGCTACCACGCAGATATTCCAGTTGGACAAGAGCTACGGCGCCGATGGCATGGTGGTCAAGCCCAATATCACGAAGATCGCCGACCTGAAGGGCAAGACCGTCGCCGCCAGCGCGCCGGGCACGTCGCCCTACTTCGCGCTGGCGTGGATGCTGAAGAAGAACGGCATGTCCACCAAGGACGTCAAGGTCGTGAACCTCGAGCCGCAGGCCGCCGCCAACGCGATGATCGCCGGCAGCAACGACATCGATGCCGCGATGACGTACGAGCCTTATCTCTCGGCCGTGCGTGCCAAGCCCGAGGCCGGCAAGATCATCGCGACGACGCTGGACTATCCGATGGTGATGGACACCTTCGGCTGCACGCCCAAGTTCCTCAGCGACAACCCCAAGGCAGCGAAGGCGCTGACCGACAGCTATTTCGAGGCCGTGGAAATGATCCAGAAAGAGCCGAAGAAGAGCTTCGAGATCATGGGCGCCGACGTCAAGCAAAGCGGCGAAGCTTTCGAAGGCTCGGCCAAGTACCTGCGCTGGCAGGACCGGGCGGCCAACCAGAAATTCTTCACCGGCGAGCACGCGGCTTTCAGCAAGGAAGCGGCCGAACTGCTGATGGAAGCGGGCATTATCAAGCAGCTGCCGGACATGAGCAAGCTGGCGGATACGCGGTTCCTGAAGTGACAGGCATGCCCCCGGGTGGGGGCATCCTCCCCAACTAACAATGAAGCCGCTCACCCAAGTCAACCCACCCGCGCGCCTCGCGCTGGGCATCTCCTTCTTCATCGTGTTCTTCCTGGTCTGGGCCGCCGCGACGCTCGGCGGCTTCGTCTCCAAGACGTTTCTCGCCGATCCCATCACCATGGTGAGGTCGGGCTATGACTTGCTGGTGAATCAGGGCTTCATGAATGACATCGGTATGACGGTATGGCGGGTGCTGGGCGGGTTTGCGCTCGCCGCCGTGCTGGCCGTGCCGCTGGGCGTCCTGATGGGCGCCTACAAACCGGTGGAAGCGTTCTTCGAACCCTTCGTGAGCTTCGCCCGCTACCTGCCGGCATCGGCCTTCATCCCGCTGCTGATCCTGTGGGCCGGCATCGGCGAGGCGCAGAAGCTGGCCGTGATCTTCATCGGCTCGTTTTTCCAGGTGGTGCTGATGATCGCAGTGAGCGTGGGCAACACGCGCCGCGACCTGGTCGAGGCCGCGTACACGCTCGGCGCAGGCGATCGGGGCATCGTCACGCGCGTGCTGCTCCCCAGCAGCGCGCCCGAGATCGCCGAGACGCTGCGCATGGTGCTGGGCTGGGCCTGGACCTACGTGATCGTGGCGGAGCTGATCGGGGCGTCCAGCGGCATCGGGCACATGATCACCGACAGCCAGGCGCTGCTGGCCACCGACCAGATCATCTTCGGCATCATCGTGATCGGCCTGATCGGCCTGGTCACCGACTTCGCCTTCAAGGCGTTCAATCGCAAGCTGTTTCCATGGGCGCAGCTTGGACGCTGATGACAAGCCAATGAGCATCCTCGAAATCAAGGGCGTTTCCAAGACCTTCCCCGGCGCCAACGGCGGCACGGTGGCGCTGCAGGCGACCGACCTGTCGGTGCAGGAGAACGACTTCATCACCATCCTCGGGCCGTCGGGCTGCGGCAAGAGCACGCTGCTGCGCATGGTGGCGGGCTTGGATGCGCCGACCGCCGGCACGATCGAACTCGACGGCCGGCCGGTGAGCGGGCCCGGCGCCGACCGCGGCATGGTGTTCCAGAGCTACACGCTGTTCCCCTGGCTTACCGTGCTGCAGAACGTCTGCTTCGGGCTGCGCGAGAAAGGCATGCGCGAGGCCGATCAGCAAGCGCTTGCCCGCCAGTTCATCGCCAAGGTGGGGCTCGAGGGATTCGAGAGCCACTTTCCCAAGCAGCTGTCCGGCGGCATGCAGCAGCGCACGGCGCTGGCGCGGGCATTGGCGAACAACCCCCGCATCCTGCTGATGGACGAGCCGTTCGGCGCGCTCGATCACCAGACCCGCGAGCTGATGCAGGAGCTGCTGGAAAGCATCTGGGAAGCCGAACGCAAGACCGTGCTGTTCGTCACGCACGACATCGACGAAGCGATCTTCATGGCCAACCGCGTGGTGGTGATGACGGCGCGCCCGGGACGCATCAAGTGCGATCTTCCGGTGCCCATCGGCCACCCACGCCATTACTCGGTCAAGACCAAGCCCGTCTTTTCCGATCTGAAGGCGCGGCTGACCGAGGAAATCCGCATCGAAGTCCAGCGCGCCGGTGGATTGCTCGTGGCAGCGGCGTAGCGATGCGAGTCTCCTCATGGCCATCAAGAAAAGCGCCGGTTTGCTGATGTACCGCCACGGCGGCGACGGCAGTCTGCAGGTACTGCTGGCGCATCCGGGCGGGCCGTTCTGGCGCGGCAAGGACGAAGGGGCCTGGACCCTTCCCAAAGGCGAATACGTGCCGCCGGAGGAAGCGCTGGCCGCGGCCCAGCGCGAGTTCACCGAAGAGACCGGCTTCCCCGTGACGCCGCCGTTCTTGCCGCTCGGCGAGATCACCCAGAAAAGCGGAAAGCGCATCACGGCCTGGGCCTTTGCGGGCGATTGCGACCCGGCGCAGCTGAGCTGCAACACCTTCGAGCTGGAGTGGCCGCCGCGCTCCGGTCACAAGCAGGATTTCCCCGAGGTCGACCGGATCGAGTGGTTCGCGCTGGACCAGGCGCGGCGCAAGATCATTGCCGCGCAGGTCCCCTTCCTCGACCGGCTGGAACAGGCGCTGTAGCGTCCCGGCGCAATCCCGAACCACCCGGCAGAAGCCGCGTCAGTGGAGTTACAGTCCGCCACATATGACCAGCCTCGCCAGCGACACGGTTCCACTGCCCGGGGGGCCTTGCCGCAAGGCTGGCTGGCTAGCCCTCGCGGCCGCTGCGCTGCTCGCCGGCTGCGGCGCCAAGACGCCGCCCGGCTGGCAGGGTTACGTCGAGGGCGAATACGTGATGGTCGCCGCACCGGCGGCCGGACGACTGGAGCGCCGCTTCGTCGACCGCGGCGCGCAGGTCGAGGCCGGAGCGCCTCTTTTCGTGCTCGAACAGGAAAACGAGAAGGCCGCGCGGCAGGAAGCGCAGGAACGCCTGAACAATGCGCAGGCCCGGCTGGGCAACCTGGAAGGCGCGCGGCGCGGCCAGGAAATCGAAGCGATCCGGGCCCAACTGCGTGAAGCGAGCGCGGCGCGCGACCTGTCGGCCGAACAATTCGCGCAGCAGCAAAGGCTGTTCGCCGCCAAGTTCGTTTCGCAGGCGACGGTCGATGCGGCGCGCACCGCGTATCAGCGCGACGTGGCGCGCGTGGCCGAAGTCACCGCGCAGCTGCGCACGGCGCAGGAATCGATCGGGCGCGAGAAGGAAATCGCCGCCGCGAAATCGGACGTGGAGGCGCAGCGCGCAGTGCTGGCCCAGTCGGAATGGCGGCTGGCGCAGCGCGCGGTGCAGGCACCCGCCAAGGCCCTGGTGCAGGACACGTTCTTTTCGGAGGGCGAGTGGGTCGCCGCGGGTGCGCCGGTGGTCAGCCTGCTGCCGCCCGCGGCCGTCAAGCTGCGTTTCTTCGTGCCTGAAACCGCGTTGCCGCGCATGACACCGGGCGCCACGGTGCAGGCAATTTGCGACGGCTGTCCCGGGCCCGTGGCCGCGCGCATCACGTTCGTGTCGCGCCAGGCCGAATACACGCCGCCCATCGTCTACAGCCGCGAGCAGCGCTCGCGCCTGGTGTTCATGGTGGAGGCCCGGCCACAGCCGGCGGACGCGGCCCGTCTGAAGCCCGGACAGCCGGTCGACGTGACGATGTAAGTGACTCAAGTCATGCAAGAGGGCGACCTGGTCATCGACGTGCGAGGCCTGAACAAGCACTTCGGTCCCAAGCATGTGGTGCGCGACCTGTCGCTGCAGGTCCATCGCGGCGAAATCTACGGCTTCCTGGGCCCCAACGGCAGCGGCAAGACGACCTCGATCCGGATGCTGTGCGGGCTGCTCACGCCCGATTCGGGCAGTGGCACCTGCCTCGGCCACGACGTGATCCGCGAGACCCCGGCCATCAAGCGCGAGGTGGGCTACATGACGCAGCGCTTCTCGCTGTGGGAAGACCTGACCATCCGCGAGAACCTCGACTTCGTGGCGCGCATGTACGGCATGGCGAACCGAGCGCAGGCGGTAGACCAGGCCATCGACAAGCTCGGCCTCACGCAGCGGAAGGATCAGCTCGCAGGCAACCTGTCGGGCGGGTGGAAGCAGCGGCTGTCGCTGGCCGCCTGCATGCTGCACGAACCGCTGCTGCTGCTGCTGGACGAGCCCACAGCGGGCGTCGACCCGAAGGCGCGCCGCGACTTCTGGGACGAGATCCACCAGCTCGCGGCGACCGGCATCACCGTGCTGGTGTCCACGCATTACATGGACGAAGCCGAGCGCTGCCATCGCCTGGCCTATCTCGCCGAGGGCCGCTTGCTTGCCGCCGGCACGGCCACGGAAGTCGTGGCGGCGCAGCGCCTGAGCGGCTACAACGTGAGCGGGCAGGACTTGCAGGCATTGGCCGAGCGGCTGCGCGGCGAGCCAGGCGTAAGCCAAGTGACGGCCTTCGGCACGACCCTGCACGTGGTCGGCCGCGACGCCGAGGCGCTGGCCGCCACCGCGTCGCGCGTCGAGGCGGAAGGAAAGTCGCACTGGGAGCGCATCGAGCCCGGCCTGGAGGACGTCTTCATCAGCCTGATGCAAAACGGAAACGAGGCGCCGGCATGAAGTTCGCAACCATGTCCTGGTCGCGCTGGATGGGCATCATCACCAAGGAGTTCATCCAGCTGCGCCGCGATCGCCTGACCTTCGGCATGGTGGTGGGCATCCCGATCCTGCAGCTCATCCTGTTCGGCTTCGCGATCAACGCAGATCCCAAGGAGTTGCCCACTGCGGTGCTGGACGCCGATCACAGCGCTTATGCCCGCAGCATCGTGCAGGGCCTGCGCAACAGCGGCTACTTCCGCATCGATCACGAAGTCTCCACCGAAGCACAAGCGGACGCCCTGATCACGCAGGGCGCCGTCCAGTTCGTCGTCACCGTGCCGGCCCAGTTCGGCCGCGCCCTGGTGCGCGGCGAAAAGCCAGTGCTGCTGATCGAAGCCGATGCAACCGATCCCAGCGCCACCGGCAATGCCATCGCCGCGTTGCAGGGGGCGGTGCGCACGTCGCTGTCGCACGACCTGGTCGGCCCGGTTGCGCGGCTCAACCCCGACGCCGACCCGGTCGACATACGGGTGCACCGCCGCTACAACCCGGAGGGAGTCACCGCCTACAACATCGTGCCGGGCCTGCTGGGGACCATCCTCACGATGACGATGATCCTGATGACGGGCCTGGCGATGACGCGCGAGCGCGAGCGCGGCACCTTCGAGAATTTGCTGGCCACTCCGGCCCTGCCGATCGAAGTCATGACGGGCAAGATCGTGCCCTACATCCTGATTGGCCTGGTGCAGGTCACGCTGCTGCTGGTGGCGGCCCTGCTGCTGTTCGACGTGCCGCTGGCGGGCAGCGTCGCCCTGCTCTATCTCGCGGTGCTGGTCTTCATCGCCGCCAACCTCGCGCTGGGCATCACGTTTTCATCGATGGCGCGCAACCAGCTCCAGGCCATGCAGATGACGTTCTTTTTCTTCCTGCCCTCGATCCTGCTGTCAGGCTTCATGTTCCCGTTTCGCGGGATGCCGGTCTGGGCCCAGTGGATCGGCAACGTGCTGCCGCTGACGCATTTCCTGCGGCTGGTGCGCGGCATCATGCTCAAGGGCAGCGGCGTGGCCGACCTGTGGCCGGATGTCTGGCCGATCCTCGCGTTTCTGGCCGCCGCGATCGCGCTAGGCCTGGCGGTCTACCGCAAGACGCTGGACTAGGGCCCTGGGCACAGGCTCTACGTTGCAGGCTGGACGATCACCATCCACGAAACGCCGAAGCGATCCGCCACCATGCCGAAGCAAGGCGAATAGAAGGTCTTGCCCAGCGGCATCTGCACCTGACCGCCTTCAGCGAGCGCGTTGAAGATCTGGCGCGCCCGGGCTTCGTCGGGTGGGTCGATCGAAAGCGAGAAGCCTTTGAATTCCGGCGTGCTCCCCGGCATGCCGTCCGAGGCCATCACCTTGGTTTCGCCGACCTGGAAAACCGCGTGCATCACCTTGTTCTCCCAGCCGGGCGGCCGGGTGCCGGACGGTTGCGGCTCGGGGCTGTCCTTCATCCGCATCAGCATGCCCACCTGCGCGCCCAGCGCGCTCCGGTAGAACTCGAGGGCTTCCTCGCAACGGCCGTTGAGGAAGAGATAGGGCTCGACTTTCATGGCATCTCCTTTTTCAAGTTCGGCTGGCATGTTGATCCATCGGCCGTGCGCTGCGCAAGCTCAGGCGCGTAGGGGCCGGCACTGCCGCGCAGTGCCGGCCGAAGTCGTCAATAGAGAGAGCAGTGCTGCGCCGGCGTCTAGCTGGCTTGCTTCTTGGCTTTCGCCTTCTTGGCCTTCTTCTTGGCCGTCTTCTTGCCCTTGGCCTTGGTCATACTGCTGCTGGGCGCCGAAGCCTTGTCGGACGGCATGGCCGGTGCCGCGCCCGGCGGCGGCGAGGTTGCTGCGCCGCCTGAGGGCGCGGCCGGGGTAGCGGGGGTCGACGGCGTTGCCTGGGCAAATACACCAGCAGCAAAAAGTCCCGCCAACAAGGCGGGGAGGATTTTATTCATGAGCTTCTTTCGGAAATTGAGGAAGGAACCGGACGCGAACGTGACCGGGCCAGCATTCAACGCGAAAAGATTCCGCTGAGTTCGAAGGACGGCAGCCTCAAGCAGCGTCGGAGCAGTCCTACGATGGGCAACTTGCCGCCTTGCCGCCTGCCTCCGCCAGCGTGCGCCCGGCACTGTCGCCTTCGTGGCTCGGCGGCGGCGCCGGCGGACCGATACTTCACCCAAACTGGAGAAAACTCATGGACATTCGTGGAAAAGTCGCCATCGTGACCGGTGGCGCCAGCGGCATCGGCGCTGCATTGGCACGCCGATTCGCGGCGGACGGTGCGCGCGGCATCGTGGTCGCCGACGTCAATCTGGAGCGCGCGCAAGGCGTGGCGCGCGACATCGGCGCCGTGGCCTTGCGCTGCGACGTCAGCCGCGAGGCCGATATCCAGGCGCTGGTGGCGGCCACGCGGGAGCGCTTCGGCCAGGTGGACGTTTTCATGTCCAACGCCGGCATCCTCGGGCGCATGGGCGGCTTCGAGCTGGAAGATGCGCTGTGGGACAAGATGTGGCAGGTCCACGGCATGGCCCATGTGTGGGCTGCCCGTGCCGTGGTACCCGAGATGGTGGCGCGCGGCGAAGGCTATTTTGTCGTCACGGCCTCGGCGGCCGGACTGCTGAACATCGTGGAGAGTGCGCCGTACGGCGTGACCAAGCATGCGGCGGTGGCCTTCGCGGAGTGGCTGCGCATCGCGTACGGCCGGCGCGGCGTGCGGGTGTCCTGCCTGTGCCCGCAGTCGGTGGCGACCGACATGACCGCCGACGGCACCGGGTCCGCCGGGGTCAACGGCGTGCTCACGGCCGAACAGGTGGCCGGCGACGTGGTGGCGACGATGCGCGACGAAAAGTTCCTGGTGCTGCCGCACCCCGAGGTGGCCAAGTACTTCCTGGGCAAGGCGCAGGACTACGACCGCTGGCTTGGCGGTATGCAGAAGCTATATGCCTTGCACGCTGGCGCGGCCTCGTGAGGCGCGCTACTTCCCGAACAGCCCCACCGCTCCGATCACGATGAGGTAGACCGCGACGATGTAATTGAGGAGCCTGGGGATCAGCAGGATCAGGATACCGGCAATCAACGCGGCGGCGGGCCCGATGTGAGGAACGAGATTTGCGGGCATGGCAGGGCTCCCTGGTGGTGAGCCACCAGTATCGGAGCGATCGGGTTCAGCCGTGGCTCGGCGTAACCGAATGCCACGGCCGCCGGCGGCGCCGCTGCGCGGATCAGGTGCCCGGCTGCTTGGTTACGCGCAGATAAGGCTTCACGGCCTTCCAGCCGTCCGGGAACAGCTTCTTGGCCTCCTCATCCGAGACCGAACCGGCGATGATCACGTCATCGCCGTATTTCCAGTTGACCGGAGTCGCGACCTTGTACTTGGCGGTCATCTGCATCGAGTCCAGCACGCGCAGGATCTCGTCGAAATTGCGGCCGGTGGTCATCGGGTAGGTCAGCATCAGCTTGATCTTCTTGTCGGGGCCGATCACGAAGACCGAACGCACCGTCTGATTGGTCGCGGCGGTACGGCCCTCCGAAGTGCCGGGCTCCTCGGCCGGCAGCATGTTGTAGAGCTTGGCGACGGCGAGGTCACTGTCCGCGATGATCGGGTACTTGACGCTGGCGCCCTGCGTTTCCTCGATGTCCGAAAGCCAGCGGCTGTGGCTGTCGACCGGATCGACGCTCAAACCGATGAGCTTGGTATTGCGCTCCTTGAACCTTGGTTCGACCTTGGCCATGTAGCCCAGCTCGGTGGTGCACACGGGCGTGAAGTCCTTCGGGTGCGAGAACAGAATGGCCCAGCTGTCGCCGATCCATTGATGGAAATCGATCGGGCCTTGGGTGGTTTGCGCTTTGAAGTTCGGCGCGGTGTCGTTGATGCGCAGTGACATGGCAAACTCTCTTTCAAACGTGGGAAAAGCCCCGGGGGCGGCTATCATGCGCACCCGCGCGCTCCCATGTCAATACGCCGGCTTGTTCAGTCGCGCGTGCGCACCACCAACCGGCCGCGCACTTGGCCGGCCATCAGCCGCGCCGCCGCCTCGACAGCATCGCCCAGCTTGATTTCGCTGGTGATCCGGTCGAGCTGGGCGGAATCCAGGTCGCGCGCCAGCCGGCTCCACGCTTTTTCGCGTAGAGCCAGCGGCGCCATCACGCTGTCGACGCCGGCGAGCGTGACGGCGCGCAGGATGAAGGGCATCACGGTCGAGGGAAGGTCGAGTCCCTGCGCCAATCCGCAGGCCGCCACGACGCCGCCATAGCGGGTCTGCGCGCACGCATTGGCCAGGGTGTGGCTGCCGACCGCGTCGACGACGGCGGCCCAGCGTTCTTTTTGCAGCGGCTTGCCCGGCGCGGCGAGCTCGGCCCGGTCGATCACCGCGCTCGCGCCAAGCGCTTTCAGGTATTCGGATTCGGACGCTTTGCCGGTCGCCGCGACGACACGATGGCCCAGCGCGGACAGCAGCGCCACCGCGGTCGAGCCGACGCCGCCGGTGGCGCCGGTCACCAGCACCTCGCCTTCGCCCGGCTTGAGCCCGTGCCGCTCCAGCGCGAGCACGCACAGCATGGCGGTGTAGCCGGCGGTGCCGATGGCCATCGCCTCGCGCGCGCCAAAGCGTGGCGGCCGGCGGATCAGCCATTCGCCTTTGAGCCGCGCGCGCTCGGCCAGGCATCCCTTGTGCGTTTCGCCGACGCCGAAGCCGTTGAGGATGACCTCGTCGCCCGCTTTCCAGACCGGCGACGAACTCGCCACGACAGTACCCGAGCCGTCGATGCCCGCGACCATCGGCCAATTGCGCACGACCGGTGAGCGGTTGGTGATCGCGAGCGCGTCCTTGTAGTTGACGGTGGAGTAAGCCACGTCGATCGTCACATCGCCGTCGGGCAGGAACGAGTCGTCCACTTCGCGCACGGCGGCCGAGAATTCGGGAGTCTTTTCGAGGACCAGGGCTTTGAACATTTTGGCTTTCTCCTTCCGGGCACTGCGAGCATACCCAAAACCGGGAGCAGCATCTGCGCACGCGCTGCCCGCAATCCCGGATTGAGTCCGGTATGACAACCCATTGAATTGCGTTGCGACACAATCACGTGAATGAACCTCGCACATTCACTGCTGCGTGTGGCGCTGTCCGACCCGCACCGCCCAGCCCTGTTCGGGGGCAGCCAGCTGCTGCGCGATTATGCGGGCCTGGCCGAGCGGGCCGCGCGCCTGGCTTGCGCATTGCAATCGGCCGGCTTGCGGCCCGGCGACCGCGTCGCGCTATTCATGCGCAACCATCCCGCGTACCTCGAAGTGCTCTACGGCGCCTGGTGGGCCGGGCTGGCGGTTGTGCCCATGAATGCGAAGCTGCACCTGCGCGAAGCGCAGTGGATCGTGGAACACTCGCAGGCGCAGTGGGCCTTCGTGAGCGCCGACGTGGGTGAAGGCTTGTCCGCGCCCGGCCGCACGATCGAGGTCTCCGGGTCCGATTACGAAGCGCTGTTCGCCCTCGCGCCCGCACCGGTCGCCGCACGCGCCGCCGACGATCTGGCGTGGCTGTTCTATACGAGCGGGACCACCGGCAAACCGAAGGGCGTGATGCTCACCCATCGCAACCTGATGACGATGGGCCTGACGTATTTCGTCGATGTGGACGCTATCGATTCGCGCGACGCGATCGTCTATGCCGGGCCGATGTCGCACGGCGCGGGCCTTTACGCCATTCCGCACGTGATGGCCGGCGCCCGTCATGTGGTCCCCGCCTCGGGCGGATTCGATCCGGCGGAAATCTTCGAGCTGGCAAGCGGGCTGGGCCGCATGTCGATGTTCGCCGCACCCACGATCGTCAAGCGGCTGGTCGACCATGCAGAGGCGACCCACGCCGATTGTTCCAGCTTCAAGACCATCGTGTACGGCGGCGCGCCGATGTACGCCACCGACATCCAGCGGGCGATCCGCGTCATGGGTCCGTGCTTCGTGCAGATTTACGGCCAGGGCGAAAGCCCGATGGTGATCACGGCCCTGTCCCGGTCCCATCTTGGCGACACGGCGCATCCGCGCCATCTGCAGCGGATCGCGTCGGTCGGCGTGGCACAAACGCCGGTCGAGGTCCGCGTCGCGGACGCCGCGGGCGCGCCGCTGCCGGTCGGAGACATCGGTGAAATCCTGGTGCGGGGCGACACGGTGATGGCCGGCTATTGGCGCGACCCGCAGGCCAGCGCAGCAGCGCTGCGCGACGGCTGGCTCTTCACCGGCGACATGGGCGCACTGGACCAAGACGGATTCCTCACGCTCAAGGACCGCAGCAAGGACGTGATCATCAGCGGCGGCTCCAACATCTATCCGCGCGAAGTGGAAGACGTGCTGTTGCTGGCGCCGGGCGTGGCCGAGGTGTCCGTGGTCGGTACGCCCGATCCCGAGTGGGGTGAAGTCGTGGTGGCGTTCGTCGTTCCGAAGGCAGGTTGCGAAGCCGACACGGCGCAACTCGACGCGCTGTGCCTCGAACATATTGCGCGCTTCAAACGTCCGAAGCACTACCGCGTCGTCGAAAGCCTGCCCAAGAACAACTACGGCAAGGTGCTCAAGACCGTGCTGCGCGAGCAGTTGAAGGGCAGATGAGGCTCAGGACGGCTGCGGCTCCAGCTCGTCTTCCTAATGCAATCCTGATGTCGGCAGTGATACCCTGCCCTCATCATGAACATTGAACCTGTTGCGCAACCCCAGAGCTGGCCAGTTCGGGATTGGGCGGTGGTGCTCGGCCTGCTCGCCGCAGCCACCCTGGCCGGCTTTGTCCTGGACCGGTATGTTTCCCTGACCAGCCAGGCCATGCTGTACGTCCTGGCCGTCGTCGTCGCGTCCTACCGGCTGCCATGGGTGCCTTCGCTGTTTTGCGCCCTGGCGGCGGTCATCCTGCTGAACTTCTTTTTCGTGCCCCCGCGCTTCACGTTCGAGGTCGAAACCCAGGAGAACCTGATCGCGCTGCTGACCATGCTCGCCGTCGCCTTGGTCATCAGCCACCTGGGGACGGCGCTGCGCCGCGAAACCGAGGCGGCCCGCCTGAACGAGAGGCGCGCGCGGGAACTGCAGGAACTCGCGACCGAACTGGCCAGCGCCACCGGGCCGCAAGAGGTTCTCTCGACCGGATTGACCGCGCTGAACCGGGCCTTTTGGGGGCAATGCGCGCTCGCGCTGATCGACCAGGCCGGTGAGCTCGACCTCCCGCCCGCCCTGGTGTCCACCTATCGCGATGGAATGCTGCGCTGCATTCGGGAAGCAGGAACGCTGGGGCCGGGCACCGGCCGCTGGCCGGGCTTGAATGCCTGGTACCTCCCGCTGGGCGAGAAGGGCCACCTGAGCGGCGCGGCGTGCGTGGGCAACGTTTCCTCGTACGACCACAGCGGCAGGGAACACGCCCAAGCCCTGTGCACATTGATTGCCCAGGCGCTGTGGCGGCTGAAGCTGACCGAGTCGATGCAGGCGGCGCAGCGCGAATCCCAGTTGCACCAGGTGCGCAGCACTTTCCTCGCGGCCATTTCCCACGACTTGCGCACGCCCCTGGCGGCCATCGTGGGCGCCGCTTCGTCGCTTCAAACGCAACGTGACAAGCTGGCGCAGGCGGAACAGGACCGGCTGGTGGGCAGCATCCTGAGCGAGGCCGGCTACCTGTCGACATTGACCGAGAACACGCTGGAGCTCGTGCGCCTGGGCAGTTCGGGCCGGCTCAATCTGGATTGGGTCTCCATGGAGGAAGTGGTCGGCGCTGTCCTCGCTCGGGTGCGGCAACGGGATCCGGCACGGCGGATCAAGTCGAGAGTTCCGCCCGCTCTGCCTTTGATCAGGGCCGACCCGGTGTTGCTCACCCAGCTGCTGGAAAATCTGCTGGACAATGCCCTCAAGTACAGCAGCGACGGCATCGAGCTGATCGTGAAGCAGGCGGACCACGCGATGCAGGTAGCGGTCGAGGACCGCGGCCAGGGGATTCCAGCAGGCGAGGAGCTTGCCATCTTCGAGCCCTACCAGCGCAACGACCGCTCCGGCCAGCGCGGTTCCGGCCTCGGGCTTGCCGTGTGCAAGGCCATCGCCGGCGCGCATGGCGCAAGTCTGGCGATGAACCGCCGCGACGGCGGCGGCAGCAGCTTTGTCCTTGCGCTGCCCATCGAGGAACATCAGCCCGAGCGAGAGCCCGCATGAGCTTGCGCGTGCTGCTCGTCGAGGATGACCGCGACATGCGCTCGATGATGCAGTCCACCCTTGCCGTTGAAGGATTCGACGTGCAGACCGCTGTGTCGGTCAGCGAGGCAAGTGCGCTCGTGCGCAATTGCCTGCCGGACGTCGTGGTGCTCGACCTCGGGCTGCCCGACGGGGATGGCATCGAGCTGGTCGAGCAGGTGCGCAGGCAACACTCGCTGCCCATTCTCGTCGTCTCGGCCCGCCACCAGGAAACCGAAAAGATCAAGCTGCTCGACGCCGGGGCGGATGACTACCTGACCAAGCCTTTCAGCGTCGGGGAACTGCTGGCGCGCATCAGGGTGGCACTTCGGCACCGCGGGACCGCGCTGGAGCCGGCTGCGACGGTTCACCAGCTGGATGACCTGCGCGTCGATTTGAACTTGCGGCTCGTGGAGCTGGCGGGCGAGCCGGTGCACCTGACTCCGACCGAGTTCAAACTGCTGGCTAGGCTGGTCCGCAGCGCCGGCCGCGTCGTCACCCACCGGCAACTGCTGCGGGACGTCTGGGGTGCGGAATTCACCGAGCACACGCATTACCTGCGCCTCTATATGGGGCAGCTGCGGGCCAAGATCGAGGCCGACCCCGCGGAGCCGCGGTATCTGTTGACCGAGACCGGCGTGGGCTACCGGCTCGCCGCCGTCTGAGCGGCGGTCAATGGCCGCTATGCGGGCTGCTCGAGATGAGCACGCGCCTTGCGCGCCTGCCAGAAGAACGCTACCAATTGCCACGTGACAAAGATGCCGATCAACGCAAGCAAGGTGCCACTGATCGGCCGGGTCAGGAACGAGCTGAAACTGCCCCGGCTCAATAGCAGTGCGCGGCGGCCGTTTTCTTCCAGCATGGGACCGAGGATGAAGCCCAGCATCAGCGGAGCAGCATCCAGGTCCAGCCGCAGGAATATATAGCCGATGAAACCGAACACGGCGGTGATGAAAATGTCGTCGAGGTTGTTGTTGACGCTGAAGGTGCCGATGCAGCAGAAGAAAAGAATCGACGGGAACAACACGGCGTAGGGGATCTTGAACACCGACAGCCAGTAGCGCACCAGGGGCACGTTCAGGGTGATCAGGAAGACGTTGCCCACCCACATGCTGGCCACCAGGCCCCAGAACAGGTCCGGGTGGCCGGCGATCATGTTCGGTCCCGGCTGGATGCCCTTGATGATGAAGGCGGCCATCATCAATGCCATCACGGCGTTCTCGGGAATGCCGATGCTCATGAGCGGGATGAAACTGGTGCGCGCGGCCGCTTCGTCGGCGGCGGCTTGGCCGGCCACGCCCTCGATGGCGCCCTTGCCGAGCTCGTCCTTGTGCTTGCTGATTTTCTTGTCGATCGCATAGGCGGCGAACTGGGCGATCACGGGACCGCCGCCGGGCAAGATGCCCAGGAACGAGCCGACCGCGCTGCCCCGCAAGGCGCTGGGGATGATCCGTTTGAACTCGGCCCAGGTTGGCATGAGCTTGATCGCGCCGTTGAACGGCGTGCGCTCATCCTTGTTGTCCAGGTTCTTGGTGATCTCGGCGATGCCGAAGCATCCCAGCGCAATGCTCACCAGACCGACGCCGTCGGTCAGGAACGGCAAATCCATGGTGAAGCGCTGCGCGCCGCTGTTGACGTCGGTGCCGATCTGCCCCAGCAGCACGCCGATCAGGCACATGGCCAGGCCGTTGATCAGGCTGCCGGTAGTGACGAAGCTCACGCACACGAATCCCACCAGCATCAGGGCGCAGTAATCGGCGGGCCCGAACAGGAATGCCACTTCGCCCAGCATCGGGGCGAAAAACGACAGCACCACAATGGCCACCGTGCCGCCGATGAAGCTCGAAACGCCCGCAGTGAACAGGGCCAGCCCGCACTTGCCCTTGAGCGTCATCTGGTAGCCATCGATACAGGCCACGATGCTGCTGGCGTGCGGAATCTTCATCGTGATGGCGCTGACGCTGTCGCCGTATTGCGCGCCGTAGTAGATGCCGGCCAGCATGATCAGCGCGCCGCCGGTGGGAATGGAATAGGTCAGCGGCAGCAGGATGCTGATGGTGGCCAGCGGGCCGAGGCCAGGCAGCAGGCCCACCAGCGTGCCCACCGTGCAGCCGATGGCGCAGTACATCAGGTTCTGCCAGGTCAGAGCGATCTGAAAACCCAGCGCGAGGTTGTGCAGGACGTCCATCAGTACAGGGGCAGGTTAAAGCCAAGCAGTCTTTGAAACACCAGGGCGACGGCGACCAGGCCGGCCGCGACCTTGAGGTTGCGCATCACCGAATAGGACGCGGTGCCCGCAATCGAGGCGCAAAACACCATGGACACGATGCCCGCAATCATGTTGACATGCTCGGAGATCAACGCGAAGCTGCCCAGGCTGGCCAGGATGATGACGATGTTCTTCAGGTTCAGCTCCACGTGGACGTGTTCGACGAAGCGCGAACGCACGACGATGGTCAGGCCGATGAGGAACAGCAGACAGCTCACCGTCAGCGGAAACAAGCCGGGCCCGGCGCGGCTGAACTCGCCCATCGGGTAGCGCAGCGACGCCACGCCGAAGATCAGGGAGATCGCCATGACGAACAGGCCCCTGAGAAGGTTCCGGTCATTCATATGAAGTCAGATGAGGTTGAGCAGCCCAGTCTAGGAACCGAACCTTCCAATCTGCTGCCGACAGCCGCGGCGCGGCCCAAAATACGTGTTATCCCTCATCCCCGGCGGCCCGCGGCAGCCGCAGGCGCGCGCACAAGCCGGGGGCGCCGCCGCCCGGCGCGCGATCGGCGAGCTCGATGTCGCCGCCGTTGCGCCGCGCGTAGGCGCGTGCGATGGCCAGGCCCAGACCGGCACCACCAGTTCCCTCCGCCTCCGGCGCTTTGCCACGCCTGAAACGTTCGAACACGGCTTCACGCAGGTGGGGAGCGATCCCCGGCCCTTCATCGCATACCTCGGCCACCATGGCATCGCCCTCGACGCGCACGCCTACAGTGATGTTGCCGCCCGGGCGCGTATGCCGGATCGCGTTGTGCAACAAGTTGGCCAGCGCCTCGTGCAGTTCCGCCGCCTGCGCACGCACCGGCGCCGCCAGCCCGGCAACATCGGCGGCCTCCTGGACGTCTTCGCCGTGTACGTCGATCCACCCCAGATCCTGGTTCCTTTCGTGTGCCAGTGGCAGGTACTGAAGCACCACCTCGCGCGCGACCGAGTTCAGGTCGATCAATGGCGCGGGTTCGGTGTCGTCTCCGGGCCGGGCGGCGTCCGCCATCGCCAGCAACTGATCGGAAAGCCGCCGGCTGCGCCCGAGCTGCGTGACGATGGCGCGCAAGGTTTCGCGCAGCACCTCCGGGTCGTGCTCGCGCAGCGCATAGCCGGCCTGGGTCATCATGATCGCCAGTGGCGTGCGCAACTGGTGCGACGCATCCGCCAGGAAGCGGCCCTGCTCGGCCAACAAGTGCCGGTGGTCGGCAATGTGGTGATTCACCGCCTCGACCAGCGGCACCACCTCGTAGGGAACATCGCTCGGGTCCAGCGGCTGCAGGTTGTGCGCGGGACGTTTGCGAAGCGAGGCGCGCAAGCGCTTGAGCGGCTGCAAGGCCCATGCAATGCCCAGCCAGACCAGCAGCACCATCGCCGCCAGCATGCGCCCGTCCTGCCACAGCTCGCGTTGCAGATATGCCCTCTGTACTTTGTCGCGCGGGTCGGTGTTCTGGGCCATCTGGACCCTGACCATGTATTGCCGGCCGCTCGCATCCTGCAATTGGTGCTGCAGGGCACCCACGCGGACGGGCGAGCCGCGGTAGATCGCATCGTAGAACCTGATACCGGCGCCCGGCGCAGCGCCGGGGCTTGCCCCAGCCGCGTCCACCCGGCCGCCCGGAGGCGGCGCAGGCAGGTCGGTCACCCCGATCAATGTCCGCTCCTTGAGATAGCGCTCATCGCTCTCGTCCATCGGGATGAGCCCGACATGCAGATGTTTGTGCGGCGCATCGACCGACTCGAAAATCGCCTGCACCGCGAGCGGTATCGACAGGTCGATCCGGCCGTCGGCGTTGAAGTGGACGCTGTCGTCGAGGGCCGAGAGCGGCTCCAGCAGCGCCTCGTCGTAGGCGCTTTCGATCGTGCGCGCAAGCGCGTGATAGTCGCTCCAGCTGTCGACGGCCAGCAGCAGGGCCATGCCAGGCAGCAACAAGGTCAGCAACTGGGTGCGGATCCGCCTCGGCCGGCGGCCGCGGACCGTCTGCGCAGGAGGGTCAGGAGGCTGGTGCGCTGGCGACATGGGCGTTGGCGGTGGCTTCGAGCATGTAGCCGAGTCCGCGAACCGTGACGATCCGCACGTCCCTGCCCACCAGCTTGCGCCGCAGCCGATGAAGCACCTGCTCGATGGCGTCGGGCCCGGCATTGCTCGCGTGGGGGAACACCTTGCCGTACAGCTGGGATTTGGTGACCGGTGTGCCGACGCGCATCAGCAGCGCCGTGAGCGCCGCATGTTCGCGCGGGGTCAGCTGCAGCAGCGCGCCGCCAAGGGCGAACGCGTGGCTGTCGCTGTCATACGAAAGCGACGCGCACTGGAGCCGCGGATGCTTGCGCCGATGGCTGCGGCGGATCAGCGCCATGAGCCGGGCTTCGAGCTCTTCGATCGCGAATGGCTTGGCCAGGAAATCGTCGGCGCCCAGGTTGAGGCCGCGTACACGGTCGGGCAGCGCACCCTGCGCCGTAAGGACCAGTACCGGCGTGTGGTCGCCGCGGTCACGCATGGCCGAGAGCACCGTGAAGCCGTGCCGGTCCGGCAGGCCCAGGTCCAGGACCACAGCGTCGTATTCGGTGCCCGCGGCGAGAAAGGCTTCCGCCGTGCCGGCATTGGGCGCTTGATCGGGCACGAACCCGCTTTGCTTCAAAGCGCGCGACAGCCATGAAGCCATTTCGTGCTCGTCCTCGACCAAAAGGATGCGCATTGAAAATGGATGCCTGGGCGAGTTCGGGAATCGCCCCTTTCTCACGGACCAGTTTAGCCGAACGGCTGTGTGAGCTAGCGCCCCGGCGGCCGCGCTTGGACATCGGTCACTTCGCCGATGTGTCGGCCGGGCCGCACGGCATCCGCCCTCGGCGTGCGGCTGCGCGGCTGCGCGCGCCGGCAGACCGTTTCGAAACCGCTGCGCGGGTTGATGCCCATGACGAAGGGCACGACCGGCCTGCCGGTGAGCTTCGCCCAGACTGCGCGAATGCTCCACAGCGCCACTAACAACGCGGCGGCGACAGCCAGGCTCGCCGCGAACACAAGACCGGCGCCTATCAGGAAAAGGCGCAGCAGAAACGTCATGAAGGTGGGCATCGCAGATCGCCTTCCGTCGAAAAGGAAACGGCCGGATTATCGGCTCCGGCCATTAGCTGGGAATGAGCAAGCCATGGATGCCGGGCCAAGCCCGGCATGCAACCTGGACATTTGCCTTACGCGGTCGCCACTTCCTGCACCGGCTGCGCATTGCCGAAGTGGAACACGCCCGGCTCGCGCACCGGGTCCACGTCCACCGGGATCACGCTCTTGGGCGGGAAGCGGCCTTCCAGGATCAGCTTGGACAGCGGGTTCTCGATGCGCTGCTGGATCGCCCGCTTGAGCGGCCGCGCGCCGAACACGGGATCGAAGCCGACCTTCGCGAGCTCTTCCAGCGCTGCCGGAGAAACCTCCAGCTTGAGGTCCATCTTGGCCAGTCGCTGCTCGAGCACGCGCAGCTGGATCGCCGCGATCTTGGCGATGTGCTTGGCATCCAGGCCGTGGAACACCACCGTCTCGTCGATGCGATTCAGGAACTCGGGCCGGAAATGGTTCTTCAGCTCGTCCCACACCGCTTCCTTGATGTCCTCGTACGACTTGCTCACCATCGCCTGGATCATGTGCGACCCGATGTTGCTCGTCATCACGATCACCGTGTTCTTGAAGTCGACGGTGCGGCCCTGGCCGTCCGTGAGGCGGCCATCGTCCAGCACCTGCAGCAGCACGTTGAAGACGTCGTGGTGGGCCTTCTCGATTTCGTCGAGCAGGATCACGCTGTAGGGCTTGCGGCGCACCGACTCGGTGAGCTGGCCGCCCTCCTCGTAGCCGACGTAGCCCGGCGGCGCGCCGATCAGGCGGGCCACCGAATGCTTCTCCATGTACTCGCTCATGTCGACCCGGATCAGGTGGTCTTCGCTGTCGAACAGGAAGTTCGCCAGCGCCTTGCACAGCTCGGTCTTGCCCACGCCGGTGGGGCCGAGGAACAGGAACGAGCCGGTGGGCCGGTTCGGATCCGACAGGCCCGAGCGCGAGCGGCGGATCGCATTAGCGACCGCGGCAATCGCCTCGTCCTGGCCGACCACGCGCTCGTGCAATCTTTCCTCCATCAGCAGCAGCTTCTCGCGCTCGCCCTGCATCAGCTTGGACACTGGAATGCCGGTCGCGCGCGCCACCACTTCGGCGATCTCCTCGGCGCCGACCATGGTGCGCAGCAACTGCGGGCGGCCGCCGTCCTTGGCGCTTTTCGCCTTGCCCGCTTCGGTGGCCTGCGCCTGGTTGAGCCGCTTCTCCAGCTCGGGCAGGCGCCCGTATTGCAGTTCCGCGACCTTGTTGAAGTCGCCCTTGCGGGTGAACTCCTCGATCTGGCCGCGCAGCTTTTCGATTTCTTCCTTCACCTGCGCAGAGCCCTGGGCCTGGGCCTTCTCGGCTTTCCAGATTTCGTCCAGGTCGGCGATTTCCTTCTGCAGTTTGGCGATCTCTTCCTCGATCAGTGCCAGGCGCTTCTTCGAGGCCTCGTCCTTCTCCCGTTTGATCGCTTCACGCTCGATCTGCAACTGGATCAGGCGCCGATCCAGCCGGTCCATGACTTCCGGCTTGGAGTCGAGTTCGATCTTGATCTTGGAGGCGGCCTCGTCGATCAGGTCGATTGCCTTGTCGGGCAGGAAGCGGTCGGTAATGTAGCGGTGCGAAAGCTCGGCCGCGGCCACGATGGCCGGGTCGGTAATCTCGACGCCGTGGTGCACCTCGTACTTCTCCTGCAGGCCGCGCAGGATCGCGATGGTCGCCTCGACGGTAGGCTCTTCCACGATGATCTTCTGGAAGCGCCGTTCCAGCGCGGCGTCCTTCTCGACGTACTTGCGGTATTCGCCCAGCGTGGTAGCGCCCACGCAGTGCAGCTCGCCGCGCGCCAGCGCCGGCTTGAGCATGTTGCCGGCATCGATCGCGCCTTCGGCCTTGCCGGCGCCCACCATGGTGTGCAGTTCGTCGATGAAGACGATGGTTTGGCCCTCATCCTTGGCCAGCTCGTTCAGCACGTTTTTCAGGCGTTCTTCGAACTCGCCGCGGTACTTGGCCCCGGCCAGCAGCGCCGCCATGTCCAGCGACAGCACGCGCTTGTTCTTGAGGGTCTCGGGCACTTCGCCGGCGATGATCCGCTGGGCCAGCCCCTCGACGATGGCCGTCTTGCCCACGCCCGGTTCGCCGATCAGCACCGGATTGTTCTTGGTGCGGCGTTGCAGCACCTGGATTGCGCGCCGGATTTCCTCATCCCGCCCGATCACCGGGTCGAGCTTGCCCATGCGAGCGCGCTCGGTCAGGTCGAGGCAGTATTTCTTCAGCGCCTCACGTTGGCCTTCGGCCTCCGGGCTGTCCACGTTCTGGCCGCCGCGAACGGCATCGACGGCCGACTCGAGCGACTTGCGCGTCAGGCCGTTTTCGCGGCCGATACGGCCGATGTCCTGCTTGGTGTCGGCGACGGCCAGCAGGAACAGCTCGCCGGCGACGAACTGGTCGCCGCGCTTGATGGATTCCTTTTCGGCCGCCTGCAGCAGCGACACCAGGTCGCGGCCGACCTGGACCTGCTCCTGGCCCTCGACCTTGGGCCGCCGGTGCATCGCCGATTCGGCCGCTGCCAGCAGGCCGGGCACATTGACGCCGGCCCGCTGCAGCAAGGCACGCGGGCCGTCGTCCTGGCGCAGCATGGCCACCAGCAGGTGTTCCGGCTCGATGTAGGCGTGGTCGTTGCCCAGGGCCAGGGTCTGCGCCTCGCCCAGGGCTTCCTGGAATTTGGTGGTGAGTTTGTCTAGTCGCATGGATCGCTCCGTTCACCTTCCAGCTTAGGCTTGTCCCCAGCTTTTCAAGGGTTTATGTAAGGTTCTGTCGCCAAAGGCTCGCCACTAGAATCAAAGCATGAAGATTCACCAGCTGTCCGTCACCTACGTCGCCGAGCAGGATCGCATCCTGGTGCGGGTCAACACCGAGGCGGCCGAGGAAATGCGGCTGTGGCTGACCCGGCGACTAATGCTGGGGCTGTGGCCCCTGCTGTCCAAATTGCTCACCAAACACCTGCTCAAGCTGGAAGCGGCCGGTACCTCGCTCGAAACCGCCGACGAAGACCTGAAGAAAATGCTGACCGAATTTCGCAAGGAGGAGTTCCTCAAGCAGGCAGATTTCGAGACGCCCTACCAGGAGCACCAGCGGCAGATGCCGCTGGGCGAAGAGCCGCTGCTGATCACCGACGTGGATGCGGCGCCGTTGCCCAACGGGCAATTGCGCCTGAATTTCAACGAGCGCCCGCCGGGCGATGGCGAACCTCGCAGCTTCCGGATGGAGATGGAACCCAAGCTGATGCGCGGACTGATGCATCTGCTGGAGCAGGCGCTGCTGCGCTCGCAGTGGCGCGAAGCCTTCGGGGCGCCGGTGGCGGTCGAGGACGGGGCCTCAGGCGACGAGGACCGCCCTTCGCGCAAGCCGCGCTACCTGAACTGAGGCATGGCCCGCAAGAGAAGGGTTGTCATGCCGGACTCCGAGGAGCCTGCTTCGGACCCCGATCCCGGGGCATCCAGGACTTAATCTTCCGGCTGGTCCAGTGCGAACCCGGCGATGCGCTTGTAGTCTTCGGACATACGGCGCAGTTCCTCCTGGCTGATCACATCGTCTATCTGGCGGAACGGCTTGCCGCCGCTCAGTTCATCCACCTTGACGTTGATGAAGTCCGGCGGCGCCGTGCGGTTGGTCTGGACGATCTTGGCCGTCACCGGCAGACGCAGCGCTTCGTAGGCGGACAGCGCTGCGGGGCCGTCCGCGGCGGTGGCGAGTTGCTGGGCCAGTACCCTGGCATCCAGGATCGCCTGCGCCGCGCCGTTCGAGCCGCGCGGATACATCGGATGCGCAGCATCGCCGAGGAAAGTCACCCGGCCAAAGGTCCAGCGCGGCACCGGGTCCTTGTCGACCATCGGGTACTCGAACACGTGTGCGGCGCCGCCGATCAGGGCCGGCACATCCAGCCAATCGAAACGCCAGTCCTCGAATAGGGAAAGAAAGTCTTCGGTCTTGCCGGGCTTGTTCCAGTCGTTCATCGCAGCGCCTTCGCGCCGGATCTCGGCCACCCAGTTCAGCAGCTGGCGGCCCGAGCCGTCGAAATTCTCGGCAATGGGGTAGATCACCATCTTGCCGGTTTCGATCGAGCCGATGCGCAGGTAGCTCTTGCCGCTCAAGATGGGCGCGTGCAGCGTCACGCCGCGCCAGGTATTGATGCCGCCGAAGGCCAGCTTTTCGGCAGGATAGAACTGGCGCCGCACTGCGGAGTTCACGCCGTCGCAGGCGATGACCACATCGGCTCGTATGGGCGGCAACGGCGCGCGGGTATTGCTGTAGAAACGCAGGGTAGCGCCGCCGCCATCCTGGTCGACGCGGACGAAGCGGTGATTCAGGTGAACGCGGCCCGCGCCCAACCGCTCCCGCACCGCCTCGTACAACACGCGATGCAGCTTGCCGCGGTGAATCCCGACCTCGGGCCAGGCGTAGCCGGCATGCCGGCCGCGTGGCTCCCGGTAGATGAACTGGCCGAAGCGGTTGAAGAACACGCTTTCGAAATTTTCGATACCGGCGGCCTCGAGCTGCGGCTGGAGCCCGAGCTCCGCGAGTTCGCGCATCGCATGCGGCAACAACGTGATGCCGACGCCGATCTCGCGCATCGCGGCGACCGCTTCGTACACATCGCAGGTCAGGCCCTGCCGGTGGAGCGACAGCGCCAGGCTCAGGCCGCCGATACCGCCGCCGACGATCGCGATCTTCATGAGGGTCCGCTTCGGGCGGCCTCAATCGGCCTTGATATTCTGGGCCTTGACCAGCTGCGCCCAGCGATCCGCATCTTGCTCCACCAGATGACGGAATTCTTCCGGCGTGCTGGTGGCGGGGTCCATGCCCTGCGACTGGAACGCGGTGCGCACCTCGGGGCTGGCCAGGATGTCGCCCAGTTCACGGTTCAGCCGGGCAACGAACTCCGGCGAGGTCCCGGCCGGCGCAAAGACGCCGTACCACATGTCCACGTTCAGGTTGCTGATGCCCGACTCGGTCAGGCTGGGCAGCTGGGGCAGCAGGGGATGGCGCTTTTCGCTGCCGATGCCCAGCGCCACCAGTTTGCCGGCCTTCACGTGCGGCAGCGCCACGTGGATCGGCAGGAACATCACGTCGACCTGCCCGCCGAGCAGGTCGGTGAGGGCCTGCGCGGTC
>DATNBX010000116.1:0-2165 GCA_035571795.1 Ramlibacter sp. | reverse complement strand
CACCGACCTGGCCGGAGTGGTCTATGCGGGGCGCAAGGAGCTGATGGACGAGGACAAGATCCAGTTCGCCCAGGAGACGGCGGCGCGCTCGCTCGGCGAAGTCATAGCGGGTGCCGACATCTTCCTCGGGCTTTCGGCCGGAGGTGTTCTCAAGCCGGAGATGGTCAAGAAGATGGCCGCCAGCCCGGTCATCCTGGCGCTGGCCAACCCCAATCCGGAAATCACGCCCGAGGAGGTCAAGGCCGTGCGTGCCGACGCCATCATGGCCACCGGCCGCACCGACTACCCGAACCAGGTCAACAACGTCCTGTGCTTTCCCTACATCTTCCGCGGCGCGCTCGATTCAGGCGCGACCACGATCACGACGGAAATGGAAATTGCGGCCGTGCACGCGATGGCCGACCTGGCGCAGGCCGAGCAAAGCGAGGTGGTGGCTGCCGCGTATGCCGGCGAACGACTGGCGTTCGGTCCCGAGTACCTGATCCCCAAGCCTTTCGATCCGCGCCTGATGATGAAGATCGCGCCGGCCGTGGCCCAGGCGGCGGCCGACAGCGGCGTGGCGCTGCGTCCGGTCCAGGATATGGAGGCCTATCGCGAGAAGCTGCAAAGTTTCGTTTATGCATCGGGCACGGCGATGAGGCCGATCTTCGCGGTCGCCAAGACGGCCGCGAGGAAGCGGGTGGTTTTTTGCGAAGGCGAGGAAGAGAAGGTGCTGCGCGCCTCCCAGATCATGGTGGATGAGGGCATCGTGCGGCCGACGCTGATCGGCCGGCCGACAATCATCGCCGAGCGCGTCGAGAAGTTCGGCCTGCGCCTGAAAGAGGAGCTCGATTACGACATCGTCAACGTCGAGCAGGATCACCGTTATCGCGACTTCTGGCAGACCTATCACCGCATGACCGAACGCAAGGGCGTGACGGCGCAGATGGCCAAGATCGAGATGCGCCGGCGCCTGACGCTGATCGGCTCGATGCTGCTGCACAAGGACCAGGTGGACGGCATGATCTGCGGCACCTGGGGCACGACCCTGATCCACCTGCAGTACATCGACCAGGTGATCGGGCGGCGACCCGGGGTCGGCACCTACGCCTGCATGAACGGGCTGCTGCTGCCGGGCCGTCAGCTGTTCCTGGTCGACACGCACGTCAACTACGATCCGACCGCCGCGCAGTTGGCCGAGATAACGGTGCTGGCGGCCGAGGAGATATTGCGCTTCGGCCTGAAGCCGAAGGCCGCCCTGCTCTCGCATTCGAACTTCGGCAGCAGCAACGAGCCCAGCGCGCTGAAGATGCGCGAGACACTGGAATTGCTGCGGATCCAGGCGCCTTGGCTGGAGGTGGATGGCGAGATGCACGGGGATGTGGCGCTCGACGGCGCCGCGCGCAACCTGCTGATGCCGAACAGCAGCCTGATGGGGGACGCCAACCTGCTGGTACTGCCCAACATGGACGCGGCCAATATTTCTTATAACCTGCTCAAGACGGCAGCCGGCGGCAATATTTCTATTGGGCCGGTTCTGCTCGGCGCCGCCAAACCGGTGCACATTCTCACACCGAGCGCGACCGTGCGCCGGATCGTGAACATCGCAGCCTTGACAGTTGCCGACGCGAACGTTGCCAGATAAGACTTTTATCGACAGTTTGCACTAACTTGCAAAGCATGTTTGCGAGCACTAATAGCCATGCTGGCTGCCCAAAAATTGGGCAGCCGCTTGCCTTTTAGGACGAGATAAGTCACACTACCGCTGGAATTTTTCCGGGTTTACCCGGAGTGTGGCGTCCCCCAAGGTCACCCGAAGAACGTCCGTTTATGGCGCGCGTCGCGGCTGTCAAGTTTGCGCTTACTTGCCTCTTGTCGGCAGCGATCACCGCCCTCCCGGCGCAAGCCAGGACGGACCGCCCCGCTGAAAGCCAGTCGGCAACCGTTCAGGTTGCCGACCTGCCCAAGCAAGGCCGGGAAACCTATGAACTGATCCGCCGGGGCGGACCGTTCCCTTATGGCAAGGACGGCGCGGTGTTCGGCAACCGGGAGCGCTCGCTGCCGGCCGAAAAGCGCGGGTTTTATCGCGAATACACCGTGACCACGCCAGGATCACGCGACCGGGGAGCCCGGCGCATCGTGTGCGGCGGCCCCGCAAGGGCGCCGTATGCCTGTTATTACACCGC
>DATNBX010000115.1:0-42251 GCA_035571795.1 Ramlibacter sp. | reverse complement strand
CGTGGCGCAGGGCAGCAGCAGCGCCAGCGTGGCCAGCTGGTAGGCATTGACGACCCAGACCGAGTGGGCGGGGCTGGCATTCAGGTCGCGGGCGATGCCCGGCAGCGCCAGGTTGACGATCGTGCCGTCGAGCACCGACATCGCGATGCCCAGGATGATGACCACCATCGCACGATAGCGCGCGGGGGCGGGCAGGCCGTCGGCCGCTGCAACCGTTGAAGTCACCGGTGGCCCTGCAGTCGCGCTCACCCCGGCTCCGGATCGACCGGAGCGACGGCCTTGCCGCGCGCTTCGATGTCCGCACCGGCCGCCAGGCACAGATCCTCGCGAAAGCGCCCGGCCACGATCTGCACACCCACCGGCGTGCGTCCCACCAGGCCGGTGCTGACGCTGAGCGCAGGCAGCCCGGCGACCGGCAGCGCGATCATCGGCAATTGCGCGCGCCAGACCCGCTCGTACGAATCGCGGCCCTGCAGGTCCAGGTCATCCGCGAACGGCAATTCGGCGCAAACCGGCAGCACCACCACCGGATAGCGCTCGAGGAACAGTTGCCAGGCACGCGCGATGCCCAGGCGCCGCTGCAAGGCCGCTGGCAGGTCCTGCGGGCCGAGCGAACGCACGAATTCGGCTTGGCCAGCCAATGCGGCGATGGCGCCGGGGTCCCCCTCGCGCTGCGCCGCATCGACCAGCGCAGGGTAGCCGTCCCCCAGCCACAGCGTGATCTGGATCGCGACGGCCTCCTTGAGCGGCGGCAGGTCGTCCATCTCATCGACGGTCCAGCCGGCGTCGCGCAGGCGGTGCGCCGCATCCAGCAGCGCAGCGCAAACCTCGAGCTGCGTGTCCAGGCCGCCGGGCCGCAGGCACAAGGCTGCGCGCCGCGGCACCTCGGGTCCTTCCAGCGGGGCCGGCACCCACCAGGGATCGCGGGGGTCGGGTTGCGACATCGCGGCCAGCCCCAGCCGCAGGTCGTCGATGCTGCGCGCGATCGGCCCCGACACGGCCATGATCTGGCCGCCGATCGTGCGATCGATGGCGGCGGTGGCGTTGTATGCGGGGATCCGCCCGAGCGAAGGCCGCAGGCCATGGACTCCGCAGGCATACGCCGGGTAGCGGATCGATCCCGCGATGTCGGTGCCGTGCGCGAGCTGGCAGATGCCCGTGGCGACCGCCGCGGCCGCGCCGCCGGAAGAGCCGCCTGGCGTCAGGCGCGGATCGTGCGGGTTGCGCGTCGCACCATGCAGCAGGTTGCTGGTGAACCAGCGGTAGCTGAAGGCCGGCGTGTTGGTGCGGCCGACCAGCACCGCGCCGGCCCGCAGCAGGTTGTCCGCCACTGGGCTGCTGCTGCGCGCTACGAGGTCCCGCTGCGATTTGAGGCCATTGGTCGTGGCATAGCCGGCCTGGTCGATGTTGACCTTGGTCGTCACGCACACCCCCGCCAGCGGCCCGACCGGGCGGCCTTGCGCGATCGCGTCGTCCACCATGCGGGCCTGCGCCATGATTTCCTCGGGGCGATGTTCCACCACCGCGTTCACGGCCGGATTCACCGCAGGCAGCCTTGCCAGGGCGGCCTGCGCTACCTCGACGGCGCAGACCTCGCGCGCTTGCACGAGTCTGGCCACCTGGGCGGCGCCCAGGCGCCACAGTTCGGGAATCGGGGACATGATTTTTGCCTGTTCCTTGCGCAGGAACGCAGCATAGCCCAGGCATCACCGCGGCGGCGCGCGGTTAGGCTCACCCGCCGCTCGCGGGGTCGCGCGAGTGCCCGCCACGCTGCTCGGGAAGCTCCACTCGCAGCGAGCCGTCGGGCACAATCACGATCCGCGGCAGGCTCTCGATTCGCCGGGTCGCCCCAGGTTGAATCTTCGATGGCGCCGCCGAAGCCATCGCCGGATCGCTCGGGGCCTGAAAGTATCGCTGCGATTCCGGCGCGCCCTGGAACAGCCGGTTGAACCAGTCGCTCATGCGGCCAACCATGGGGTCCGCCAGGTCCTGTTGGCGCGGCGCGTCGAATCGCAGCTTGGGATCGATCAGCCGCGACTGCAGCGCTTGCCGGAAGAAATCGCCGACGATGTTCAGCGCGTTGTGCGCGCCCTGGCCCCAGTCGCCTTTCATCGTCACGCGATTGTCATTGAAGCCGACCCACGCGCCCGCCACCAGCTGCGGATGCATCAGGATGAACCAGCCGTCGGTGTTGTCCTGCGTGGTACCGGTCTTGCCCGCCACGTCGGCCTGGATTCCGAAGCGCCGGCGAATGCCCGTGCCGGTGCCCTGGTCGATGACACCGCGCATCACGTCGAGCAGCGTCTGCGCGGCAGCGTTCGACAACGCCGGCTCCGGCCTGGCCTGGAACTGCTGCAACGGCATGTGGTTGCGGTTCTCGATGCGCGTGACCAGCACCGGTTCGATGTAGTTGCCGCCGTTGGCGATCGATGCGAAGCCCGACACCATCTCCTTCAGGGTCACGGGGCTGGTCCCGAGCGCGAGCGACGGGACCACGTCCAGCTTGCTTTGCCGCACGCCCATGGCGCGGGCGACCTGGGCGACCCGGGCCGGCCCGATCCTCTGCACCAGTTGCGCGGTGATCGTGTTCTTGGAGTGGATGAGGCCTTGGCGCAGGCTCATCGCCAGTCCGCTCGGCGCGCTCATGTCGCTGGGTTGCCAGACCGTGCCATCGGCGAGCGGGATTTCGACCGGCTGGTCTACCAGGATGTCGGCCGGATCGATGCCCTGCTCGAACGCGGCGCCGTACACGAACGGCTTGAACGTGGATCCCGGCTGGCGCCGCGCCTGCTGCACGTGGTCGAACTTTTCCTCGTCGAAGCCGCGGCTGCCGACCCAGGCCAGGACGTGGCCGCTGGCGGGGTCCAGTGCGACGAATCCCGATTGCAGGCGCGTCTTTCCCTGCCACAGCGCATTCATGAATGCAGCGTCCGATTCGAGTTTCTTCAGCGCCTCGCCATCGGTAGCTCCGGCGTCCAGGGCGCCGCGGTATTCGGGGGTTTCGCGCACGAAGCTGCGGGCCAATTCCCGGTTGCGGCCGCGCGCCGCCTTGCCCCAGGTCTTGTCGGCGATCGCCTGCAGCTTGTCGCTCTGGCGCGCGAGCGCTTCGTTGGCCATCGCCTGCAGCCGCGAATCGATGGTCGTGCGCACCACGAGCCCGTCGGTGTACAGGTTGTAGCTGTTGCGGTCGGCCCAATCGATGAGCCAGCGCCGCAGCTGCTGGGCGGCGTGCGGCGCGGGCCCGACGAACTCGCCCTGGCGCTCGAAGTTCAGCCCCAGCGGCTGGTTCTTCAACGATTCGAAAGCCGCCGCCGCCAGCTGCCCGTGCCGCACCATCTGCGCCATCACGGTATTGCGCCGCTGCAGTGCCCGTTCCGGATTCAACACGGGGTTGTAGTGGGTCGTGCCCTTGAGCATGCCGATCAGCGTCGCGCTCTGCAGCACGTTCAGCTCACGCGCCGGCTTGTCGAAGTAAGTGCGCGCGGCCATTTCGATGCCGTAGGTGTTGTAGAGAAAGGGCACGGTGTTGAGGTAGGTCTCGAGAATCTCTTCCTTGCCGTACGCGTCTTCGATCTTCACAGCCGTCAGGGCTTCCTTGACCTTGCGCAGGATCGTGGGCGCGCGGCCGATCTCGTCGGGGTAGAGGTTGCGGGCCAGCTGCTGCGTGATGGTCGAGCCGCCTTGCAGGTCACCTTGGACGGTCTGCAGCGCGGCCGCCGCAATGCGCCTCGGATCGATCCCGTGGTGCTCGAAAAAGCGGCGATCCTCGGTTGCGATCACTGCGGCGACCACGTTCGGCGAAATGTCGGCGAGCTTGACCCATTCGCGGTGCGCGCGCTTGAACTCGGCCAGTTCCTTGCCGTCGGCCGAGAGCACCACCGTCGGCCGCTCCAATCTGACCTTGCGCATGTCGGCGACGCTCGGCGTGGCCGGTATCACTCCCGGCAAGTACAGCAGCACCAGTGCCGGCAGCACCAGTGCCGGCACCGCCCCTGCCAGCAGGCCGGCGTGACGCCCGGCCCACGCCCACAGGCGGCGGCAAACTTCAGCGACGAAAGCCGTGACAGGTGCCTCACTCACGAGAGGCATCTTGCAAGCGCCGCCCTTCCACAGCTGTAGGACGCTGGCGCGAGCGCCCGCCCGCTGGCGTCCCTCAGAACATCAAGCAGCCTCGGCCTTTGCTCGCGCTGAGGCAGCGAGCCACCTTGCAGGAGGAATCCCACGACCGGTCTCCTTCCCGTCCTACGGCTGCCGGCTTAGCCCGGCAATAAGCTTCGTCATGGGTGGAATTGGCGGCGGCCGCGACGATAACGACCTTTCATGGACCAACGAGGAATTGCCCCTCGAAGTCCGGCGCGCCTTGCTGGATAAGGCGTTGGAAGACATGAAGGCAGAGAGGGCGCGCGCGAAGGTGCCGGGTACGTCCGATCGCGCGGGCAAGACCGGATCCGAACGTGATCCGGCCGGCGTCAAGGACAAACCGAGCGCTTGACCAACGGTTAGTCCTGAGTGCCCTTGCCGTGCGGCTCGCGCCAGGACTCGGGGCCTTCATCGCGGCGATGCGTGTGGGCCGGCAGGTGCGCCCGCAACGACTTCAATTCGCTCTCCAGCTCCTCGATGCGGTTCAGGTAGCCAAGCAGGATGGCTACCGCGAACAGGTCCAGGTCCAAGTCCTGCCGCAGCCTGCCGGCAGTGCGCAGCGGCACGATCCACTCCGCGCTGAATGCGCGTTCGGACGCATCGCGCTGCAGCGGCGCCAGCGCGCCGTATTCGACCAGTTCATCCAGTTCGGCCGCGCTCAGGCCGCACGCGCGCGAGAGTTCCGCCAGCGTGATGGATTCACGGGCGTCCAGCCAGGTGACTTCAACCACCTGCGCTTTCATGTCGCTTGCTCCTTCGCGGCGGCGGCGCGCGGGTTGAAGCGCGAAGCGCCGGCCAGTTCCTTGAACAGCTCCCGCTCGCGCTCGGTGAGCGTGGCGGGCACGTCGATGCCGACCGCGGCGTAGAGGTCGCCGCGGCCGCCGCGGCCGTTGGCCAGCCCGCGCCCGCGCAGCCGCAGCTTGCGGCCCGCGCGCGTGCCGGCGGGCACGGTGAGGACCACGGGTCCGTCCAAAGTCGGCACTTCCACTTCGGCGCCCAGCGCCGCTTCCCATGGCGCCAGCGCCAGGTCGAAGTGCAGGTCGTGCTTGTCGGGGCGAAACACGGGGTGTGGCGCCAGCGTGATGTGAAGGTAGATGTCGCCGTCAGCCCCGCCGTTTCGGCCCTTGCCGCCCTTGCCGCGCAGCCGCAGCTTCTGGCCTTCGCTCACGCCGGGCGGAATCGTCACTTCCAGCGCCCGCCCGCCGGTCTCGTCCTCAAGATTCAAGCCCAGGGTAGTGCCGCGGTACGCGTCTTCCAGGCTGATTCGCACCGTGGTCTCGAAGTCGCGGCCGTGCATGGGCATGGGCCCCCGCGCCGCGCCACGATGCCGGCGACCCAAGGCGTCCAGCAGGTCGGCCAGGTCGACGTCTTCGAACGATTGCGCGTCGGAGCCGTACTCGTGCGTCCACTGCGGCGGGGGTGCGAATTCCTGGCCGGCCGGCCGGCGTCCGAGTTCGTCGTAGGCGGCGCGCTTTTCCGGGTCTTTCAGCGTGGCGTAGGCCTCGCCGATCTCCTTGAATTTCGCCTCGGTACCGGCCGTCTTGGAAACGTCGGGATGGTGCTGGCGCGCGAGCTTGCGGTAAGCCTTCTTGATCTGCTCGGCGTCAGCGTCGCGAGGCACACCCAGGGTAGCGTAGTAGTCCTTGTATTTCATGGATCACCGCGCGAACCATTCTCTCAGAAATCGCTGGAGCGATTTCTGAGAGGCTGACTCGTGCGGACAAGCCCGGCAAAGCCGGATCCTGTCCGCAAAGGAGACTGCGCTGCACGCTGTTTCACGCAGTCTTCAAGGCGGGCAGCACAACTGCCCGCCTTGCGTGGATCCCGCGGAACATCGTGCAGCGGGGTCCCGCTTGTGAGAAGGATCCGGCTTTGCCGGGCCTTCTCACACATGCTGGTCCACCAAATAAACCCGCCGTGGCGGGTTTATTTGGTGACTAACCTAATGCACGCGGACTTCGAACCGCCTCTTCAGGCCTTCCAGGTCGACGATGCGGATGTGGCGCTTGTCCACTTCGAGCAGGCGCTGCTGCTGGAATGCCGTAAAGGTGCGGCTGACGGTTTCCAGCTTCATGCCCAGGTAGCTGCCGATCTCGGCGCGGCTCATGCGCAGGTGGAATTCGCGCTCCGAGTAGCCGCGCGCCGCGTAGCGCTGCGACAGGTTCAGCAGGAAGGCGGCCAGGCGCTCGTCGGCGTTCATGCTGCCCAGGAGCATCATCAGGCTGTGCTCGCGCAGGATCTCGCGGCTCATGAGCCGGCTGATCACATGCTGCATGCCGCTGACCGACGCGGCCACGTCCGTGAGGTGCGCATACGGGATGGCGCAGATGTCGGTGTCTTCCAGGGCCATCGTGGCGCTGGCGTGATGCCCTTGTGCCGCGCCGTCGAGGCCCACAAGTTCACCGGCGATATGGAAACCACTGACCTGCTCGCGGCCGTCCGTCAGCATCAGGCTGGACTTCAGGGTACCCGCGCGCACCGCATAGATGAACTGGAAGCGGTCGCCCTCGCGATAGAGCGTCTGCCCGGCCCTGATCTTGCGCCGCGCGAACATCATGCTGTCCAGGCGATCGACTTCCGCGCCGGCCATGCCGCAAGGCAGGCACAAATCGCGCAGGTGGCAGCTCGAGCACTGGGTCTTGACCGTTGCGACCGGCGGGGCCTGCACCGTCTGCGACGCCGATACGACGCGAATTCGGCTGACGGTAGGCTCTAGAGTGGCACCGGACATTGGTTCTCCTCGGAAATGCGAAATTCAGTGCGCGTGCTGCGACGCAACTTCGACGGCGGGAACGAGCTGATCGAATTCGGTGCTCTTGTCGAGAAAGCGCTGGGCACCCTCGCCCAGATAGCGCTTGCGGTACGCCGGTCCGGAGTTGTTGCTGAACACGACGAACTCGATGTCGGGCGCCGCCTGCCGGACTGCGCGCAGCACCTGCAAGCCCGAGCCGCCTTCGAGCTGGACGTCCAGCACCACCACGTCCGGCTTCGCGGCGAGGATGCCGTCGATGGAACCCTGCGGCGTTTCCGCATGGCCGACGATGGACATCGCCCGGGCCCCCAGCATCGCAGCCACGCGTTCGCGGATCAGGGCCGAGTCGTCGGCCAGAAACACTCGGACGGGGGCGGTGAGCTGTGACATGGCTTTAGTGTGGTCGCAAGGGGCGTTGGCGGGTATCGGACCAAGCCCAATTCCAGCCTCGGCGGAATCCGGTTCTTGCCTTCCGCAAGACCGAGGCGGCCTAGGAATCGTCCTAGCCGCTCTTGAGCCGCCGCGGCTTGGACCGGCCCGTGGACCTGCCGGGCTATGGCAACGCCGAGCGACCCAGGCACGTCACTTGCTATAGTTCCAATTTGCAAAATCCTATGGTCGAGCGCCGCTGGAACGCGAGCTCGGGCAATGTAGGGGCGACAGGGAAAGGGCCTTCATATGCCAGGAACCCGAAGCACATCACGTCCTCTTGCGTTGGCAATCCTGCTGCTCGGTCTGGCCTTGGGCGGAGCGCTCGACGCGGTCTTGTTGCACCACCTGGTCAAACGACACCACTTGTGGGTGACTCACGCCCAGGCAGCACAGTCCTACGGCGCGACGCAACCCGGCCAGGCGACCGACTGCCCGGCCCGCCCCTATTGGGGGCCGTATCACAGCCAGCACGATCCTCACCATCGGCGATCCGCCTCGCGGCCGGTCACGATTTGAACGGTCACGCGTCCGGCTCACCCAGGCTGCCGAACTCGACCGCTGCCTTGACGTAGAAAAGGTGCACGCCTTCGGCCCGCAGGCGGGCGAAGAGGCGCTGCGTTTCCTCTTCGGTCAATGCCATCACCACCTCCAGAGGCTGGTCGGCCAGCTCGAAAAAGTGGGCCGAGTGGATGCGGCGGTGCTGCCCGAATCCTTCTCCGCCCGCCACCATCGTTGCGCCGCGCAAGCCCAGTTCCTGCGCCAGATGGACCAGCCAGTCGCCGACCGGCTTGCCCTTGTGCCGGTGGTCCTGCTGGGTGAAGAAAGTGACCTGGTATCCGTTCATGGCCTGTCCGTCCTTTCCCGACGCCCCAGTCTACGCAAGGAATGCCGTAAGCGGTGGACAGCGCAGGCTAAGCCCGGCGCGGCAAGGTCAGCACGGCTTCCAGGCCGCGTCCGGTGCGATTGCGCAGCTTGATGTCGCCGCCATGCATTTGCGCGATGTTGCGCGCAATCGTCAGGCCCAGCCCGGTGCCGCCGGTCTCGCGGCTGCGCGAAGCCTCGAGCCGGTGGAACGGCTCGAACACCTTTTCCAGTTCAGCCTCGGGAATCCCCGGACCGTCGTCCAGCACGCGCAGCGTCAGGCACTGCGGGGTGTCCTCCACCTGCACCGTGACACGATCTCCGTACAGCGCGGCATTGTCGATCAGGTTGCCCAGGCACCGTTTGAGCAGCGACACCACGCCGACATAGGGCCCATTGGCCCGGCCTTCCAGCTTCATGGTGCGTCCCATGGCTTCGTTGTCGGATTGCAGGCTCTCCAACAGTGCCGTCACGTCCACCGCCTGCCGCGCCTCGTTGCCGCCCAGCCCACGCATGAACTCGAGCGAATCCGTCACCATGGATTCCATCTCCTTCAGGTCGGCCTCGAAGCGCTCGCGCGTCTCTTCATCGTCCAGCAGGTCCGCGCGCAGGCGCATGCGGGTGATCGGTGTCTTCAGGTCGTGCGACATCGCCGCCAGGATGCGGGTGCGGTCCTCGATGAAGCGCGACAGACGCGTCTGCATGGTGTTGAAGGCGCGCGCGGCCTGCTGGATTTCCAAGGGTCCCGCTTCCGACAGCGCGGGGCGGTTGATGTCCTTGCCCAAGGCTTCCGCGGCCTGTGCCAGCACGTGCAGCGGACGGGTGACCCAGCGCACCGCCACGAACGACAGCACCAGAACGGCTAGGAGCAGCACCCCGAGCGTCAGCGCCAGTCGCCATGGCAGCGCGGTCGCGGCCTGGGGCAGCTCGGCGTCGAAACGGGCCCAGCGCCCGTCGCGCAGTTGAACCTCGGTGCGCAGGATCGGACCGATATGCAAGCCGGCCCGGCCCATGCCGGGTCCGCCCATGCCCGGCCCGCCACCCACCATGGCGCCGGGACCACGGCCCATCATCGCCGCGCGGTGTTCGGGGCCCATGCCCGGGGGCCAGGGCCGATTGAACGGTTCGCCAGGCTCGACGCGCACCTGACGGTCATCGCCGAGCGAATCGCGCACAAACGCCGCGAACATCATCGCGTGCGGACCGTGCGTATCGGTGCCGGGCCTGGCGGTGGGCGCATCGCGCAGGGACAACACCAGAGGCGGCACGCTCAACACTGCGACGATGCGTTCACGCTCGGGCGGCCCCGAGGTGTCCAGCAGCTTGACCACGTCGGCGATTCGTTGAGCCTGTTGCCTGCCGCTGGCCGTCAACAAGAGCCGGTCGCGTTCGGCCAGGTTGATGGCTGCACTGAGCAACTGGGCGAGCAGCAGTCCGCCGGCCAGCACCAGCATCAGGCGCCCGAACAGCGACCGCGGCAGCCAGCGCGCCGGGTTCGCCATCAGGCCGCCGCCTTCTTCACCGGAACCGACAGCACATAACCCTCGCCGCGCACCGTCTTGATCATGCCGGGATCGCGCGAACCGTCGCCCAGCCGGCGGCGCAAGCGGCTGACCTGTACGTCGATGCTGCGATCCAGGGCATCGGCCTCCTTGCCCTGCGTCATCTCCACCAGCTGGTCGCGGCTGAGCACCCGGTTCGGATGCGCGAGGAAGATCCGCAGCAGGCGGTACTCGGCGCCGCCGATCGGGGCGACCACGCCCGTGGGCGAGATCAGCTGACGGTGGACCGTGTCGAGCACCCAATCGCCGAAGCCGATCTCGCGCTCCTCCTCCGGACGCAGGTTCGGCGGCAGGCTGCGCGAGCGGCGCAGGATCACCTTGATGCGCGCCAGCAATTCGCGTGCGCTGAAAGGCTTGGGCAGGTAGTCGTCGGCGCCCATTTCGAGGCCGACGATGCGGTCGGTTTCTTCACCCCGCGCCGTCAGCATGATCACGGGAATGTCCGACCGGGCACGCAGGGTGCGGCACAGCGTCAGGCCGTCGTCGCCTGGCAGCATGAGATCGAGCACGATCAGATCGAAAGTGCCCTTGTCCAGCGCGTGCCACATCGCGCGGCCGTCCGCAACCGCGGTGGTGCGCAGGCCGTTCTTCTGCAGGTAGCGGCCCAACAGGTTGCGGATCTCGGCGTCGTCGTCGACGATCAGGATGTGGTCGGATCGGTCCATCGATTCGTATTACAGCCGCGCGCGGGTGCCGGCACACCAAGCAACGTAACACAGCATGTCAAGTGGGTCGGCTGTCGCAGTGCGCGACAAAAATGCCGTCGACTGAAATTCCCCGCTTACATGCAGCCGCTCAAATCAAGCCGTTGCGAGGGATTTCCTTGCAGCAGGCCGATGGCACATCGACCGCTTTCTGACCATTGACAGGATACCGATATGAAACTCGCCTACAAGATCGTAGCCGGCGTTGCCGCCGCTTTGTCGCTCGCCGTGGCTACAACCGTGTCCGCCCACCCCGGTGGCGGCTTCGGCTATGGCGGCATGGGTTGGGGCATGGGGCCGGGCATGGGCATGGGTCCCGGCATGGGCGGCCCGATGGGTGGTTCCGACATGAGCGCTCTGGCTTCCGCCCATACGGCGCAGTTGAAGGCGCAATTGAAGATCACAGCGGCGCAGGAGGCCGCCTGGAAGGCCTATGAGGCGGCGATCCTGCAGCAGGCCGCCTCGATGCAGATGGCGCGCGGCAAGATGCGGGACTTGATGCAGAACGCGCAACCCGGCAGCGCCGAATTCATCGCCCAGCGCGACGCCATGATCAAGCAGCACGACGCCGCTTTCGCGGCGCGCACTGCCGCACTCAAGGACCTGTATGCGGTGCTGACGCCCGAGCAGCGCGCAATTGCCGACGGGGGCGCAGGCCCGATGGGCGGACATCCGATGGGACGCGGTTACCCGATGCGTTGAGCTGGCGAGGCTATCGGCATCGCCGATATTGAGCAATGCTTGGAGCATACTTGCTCGACAGATCGGCGGAAGACACCTGCCGAGTTAACAGGAGAGCGGCCTTGAACAGCAACCTCGGGATCGCCAAACACTACAGCCGGGGCGAATTATTGTCGCGACTGCGTGCGGCCTTGCAGGACGACGGCGCCGATCCGGACCACCCGACGATGGACGCCCTGGCCCCGTACGACCAGTTCCATGGCCGCGGTGTGGAGGCGACCCGGGATGCGCTTGAACTGATGCCGGCATGCGCAAGCGACAGCATTCTCGATATCGGAAGTGGGCTCGGCGGCCCGGCGCGGTCGGTTGCAGACCGCTTCGGCTGCACCGTCACCGGCATCGACCTCATGCCGGAGTTCTGCGAGGTGGCTCGCCACCTTTCGCGGTTACTCGACTTCGACAAGAGGACGGTGTTCGAGGTGGCTGACGCGACATCGATGCCATTCGAAGCTGGCAGTTTCGATGGCGCCTACTCCATGAATGTCTCCATGAATATCCCTGCCAAGGCCGCCTTCTATGGGGAAGTCCATCGGGTGCTGAAACCCGGCGCCTGGCTGGTGCTCTCCGAGATCGCACGCGGCAAAGGGCCGGACGTGGACTATCCCACAGCGTGGGCGGCCAGTTCCGAATCCAGCTTTCTGTGCACCCCTGACGAAACGGTGCTCGGTTTGAAGGCGGCGGGCTTTGAAGTCATCTCGGTTCAATCCACGCTCGAAGAGATGCTCGCATTCGGCGCCCGTTCGCGCGAATTGGTCCAGCGGGGCGAGAAGCCGCCTCACCGGGCTGTCATGCTCGTCCACGCCGAGAACGCCGCCGCCGCCATGAAAAACACGTCGCGAGGCTTTGCCGAAGGACGAATCTTGCCTATCGAACTTGTCGCCCGCCGGCGATCGCGTCCTTGACAAACGAATTCGCCGCCGCCGGCGCCCCGTGACCCTCCCGCGACGGGTCGGCACCAGCGCGCCCCTTCGCAACTTGCTTTGAGCAGCTCGCCGCACCGGCGGGCTTTTTTTTGGCCGGGCTCTTGAAAAGCCCGTGCCTTGACTCACATCAAAGACCTGCAGATATACTGGGTGGAGTATCAACGACACCGTCTGTCAACCACTTTTCAACGCCGCCATGCATCCGTTTGTTCCGTCGTTCGCAATTCGAGCCCGCGCGCGCAACGCCCTGGTGTCGCTCGCTCTCGGGGGTGCGGCGCTGGCGCATGCCGCGGCCGGCGTCGAGGTGCCGGTAGTGAAAGCCAGCCCGCAGGCGGTCACCGTGGGCATCGAGCTCGATGGTGTCGTCGAGCCGGTCAAGCAGAGCACCGTGGCGGCGCAGGCGTCCGGGCGCATCAGCCAGCTCGCCGTCAAGGCGGGAGACCATGTACGCGCCGGCCAGTTGCTGGCCACGATCGACGATCGCGAGAGCCAGACCGGCGTGCAGCGCAGCCGGGCCCAGACGGCGCAGGCCGAAGCCGAGTTGCGCAATGCGCAAGCGCAGCTGCAGCGCACCCGCGAGCTGACGTCCAAGGGCTTCGTCAGCAAGGCGGCGCTGGACACGGCCGAAGCGGCCTTCAAAGGGGCCGAGGCGGCCCGCGACCAGGCCAGCGCAGGCCAGCGCCAATCGGCGATCGCGCAGGAATTCACCAGGGTTGCGGCGCCATACGAAGGATGGGTGCTCGAAACGTTGGCGCAGGCCGGCGACCTGGCCGTGCCGGGCAAGCCGCTGCTGACGTTGTACGCGCCCTTGCCCCTGCGCGCCGTAGTCCAGGTGCCCGCCTCGCGCGCCGCCGCAGCCCGGGCCGCGGCCACGGTGGAAGTGCGCATTCCCGATGGCGATGGCATTGGTCGGTGGATCAGCCCCGCGGCTCGCGCCATGCTCCCCGCGGCTGACCCGGTCGCGCAAACTCTGGAGTGGCGGCTCGAGCTGCCCGCCGCTGCGGCGCGCACGGTCGCGCCGGGGCAGCAGGTGCACGTTCGATTTGCCGCGGGCCCGCAACGGCGCGTGGTCGTGCCTGCGAGCGCGGTGTTGCGCCGGGGCGAGCTCACAGCCGTCTATGTCGTGTCGCCCAATGGCGCCGGTTTTTTGCTCAAGGCCGTCCGCCTGGGCGCCGACCACGGCACCCCCGGCGTGGAGGTACTTGCCGGCCTCGATGCCGCCGATTGGCTCGCGCTGGATCCGGTGAAAGCGAGCCTCGCCGGCGCGCGGCCGATCATTGCCCCCTGAGCCGCCCATGCCGCAGTACAAGACTTCAGATACCGGGGCTGCCGCCACTCGCCTGGGCATTTCGGGCCGCATCGCGGCTGCGTTCCAGGCCAACGCCATCACGCCGCTGCTCGCCGTCGTGGCGCTGCTGCTGGGCCTGTTCGCCGTACTCGTCACGCCGCGAGAGGAAGAGCCGCAGATCAACGTGACGATGGCGAACGTGCTGATCGCTTTTCCGGGCGCGAGCAGCGCCGATGTGCAGAACATGGTGGCGCGGCCGGCCGAACAGGTGCTGTCGCAGATCGCCGGCATCGAGCACACCTATTCGGTGGCGCGGCCGGGGCTGGCCGTCCTGACGGTGCAGTTCAAGGTTGGCGTGCCGCGGACCGAGGCGCTGGTGCGCCTGTATGGCGTGCTCAACGCGAACCAGGACTGGCTGCCGCGCGATCTGGGTGCGCTGCCGCCGATCGTCAAGCCCAAGGGCATTGACGACGTACCGGTGCTGGCCGTGACGCTCTGGAGCCGCGATGTGCTGGCCGCGCACGACCTGGAGCGCGTGGCACGAACGCTCGAGGCCGAACTCAAGAGCGTGCCGGGAACGCGCGAGGTGCAAACGATCGGGGGGCCGGGGCGCGCAGTGCACGTCTGGCTCGATCCCGTGCGCATGCGCGATCGCGGGGTCGACGTGCTGGGGCTGAAAGCGACGCTGGCGGCTGCCAACCTGGGCATGCCCGCAGGCGCGGTGCTCGACGCAACGGAATCGACCGCCCAGATGCTCAGCGTGGAAACCGGCGAATTCCTGCGCTCGGAAGAGGACATCGGCTCGCTGGTGGTGGGCGTCAGCCAGGGCAAGCCGCTGTACCTGCGCGAGGTCGCGCGCATCGAGGCCGGCGCCCGGTTGCCGCAGCGCTATGTCTGGCTGACACCCGGCCCGGCTTCCGCAACGGCCGGCAATGATCAATCCGCCGCGGCCGTGCCAACCGGTCAGGTCTTTCCCGCCGTGACGATCAGCGTGACCAAGAAGCCGGGCGAAAACGCGGTGGACGTGGCGCGCTCGGTGCGCGAGCGGGTGGCTTCACTGCGCAACACGGTGATTCCCGCCAATATCGAAACCACGGTCACGCGCGACTACGGGGAGACCGCCGCGGAAAAGGCCAACAAGTTGATCGGCAAGCTCGCGTTCGCGACGGCTTCGGTGATCGTGCTGGTGGGCCTGGCGCTGGGCCGGCGCGAAGCCGCCATCGTCGGCGCGGCCGTGATTCTGACGCTCACCGCCACCCTGTTCGCTTCCTGGGCCTGGGGCTTCACGCTCAACCGGGTGTCGCTGTTCGCGCTGATTTTCTCGATCGGCATCCTGGTCGACGACGCGATCGTCGTGGTCGAAAACATCCACCGGCACCGGCAGCTGCATCCCGGCCAGCCGCTGCGCGAGATCGTTCCGGGCGCGGTCGACGAGGTCGGCGGCCCGACCATCCTGGCGACGCTGACGGTGATCGCGGCGCTGCTGCCGATGGCGTTCGTATCCGGCCTGATGGGCCCGTACATGAGCCCGATCCCGATCAACTCCAGCCTGGGCATGGCGATTTCGCTGGCGATCGCGTTCACCGTGACGCCCTGGCTGGCGCTGAAGCTGCTGCAGCACCACCACGCCGGTGCGACGGCGCCCACAAGTGGCTTGACCGGGCGGGTGCAGACCGTGTTCACGCGGCTGCTCACCCCGCTGCTCGCGAGCGCGCGCAAGCGCTGGTTCCTGCTGGCCGGGATCCTGGGCGCGCTGGCGCTGTCGGTGGGGCTGGTGCTCGTGCAATGGGTGGTGCTCAAGATGCTGCCCTTCGACAACAAGAGCGAATTCCAGGTGGTCGTGGAAATGCCGGCCGGAACGCCGCTCGAAAACACGGCCGCTGCGCTGCACGAGATGGGCGCGTATCTCGCGCGGCAACCCGAGGTGCGCGACCTGCAAGGCTATGCCGGAACCGCCAGCCCGATCACTTTCAACGGGCTGGTGCGCCAGTACTATCTGCGCGCCGAATCCGAGCAGGGCGACCTGCAGGTCAACCTGGCCGACAAGCACCACCGCAACGAGCAGAGCCATGCGATCGCGCAGCGCCTGCGCCCTGCCCTCGAGGAAATCGGAGCGCGCCACCACGCCCGCGTCAAGATCGTCGAGGTGCCACCCGGCCCGCCGGTCATGAGCCCGCTCGTGGCCGAGGTCTATGGTCCCGACGAAGCCGGGCGCCAGCGGCTCGCCCAGCGCATCGCGCAGGCGTTCGGCCGCACCGCCGACATCGTCGGCGTGGACAGCACGCTCAAGGAAGACGCGCAGCAGGTCCACCTGACGGTGCGCAGGCAGCGCGCGGAGTCGCTCGGCATCCCGGTGTCCGCCGTGGCGCAGACCGTCCACTCGGCGCTGTCCGGCGTCGATGCGGCCTATCTGCACGACGGCCTGAGCAAGTACCCGGTGCCAGTGCGGCTGCAGTTGCCGCTCGAATCGCAAGTCGGACTCGATGCGCTGCTGGCGCTGCCCATGCGCTCGGCATCGGGCCGCATGGTACCGCTGTCCGAGCTGGTGCAACTGGACCACGGCACGATCGACAAGCCCCTCTTCACCAAGGACCTGAAGCACTTGAGCTACGTGTTCGGCGATGTCGGGCTGCGCACCGGCCCCGGCGCCGGCCAAGGCATGCCCGATTCGCCCCTGTACGGCTTGTTCGCGATCCGCGCGAAGCTCGACGCCGCGGCCTTGCCCGGTACGGGTGAACTGGGCGAGTACTGGATCCGCCAGCCCGCCGATCCGTACCGCGCCTACGCGGTCAAATGGGATGGCGAATGGCAGATCACCTACGAGACCTTCCGCGACATGGGCGCGGCGTACGCCGTCGGCCTGGTGCTGATCTACCTGCTGGTGGTGGCCCAGTTCCGCAGCTACCTCACCCCGCTGGTGATCATGGCGCCGATCCCGCTCACGATCATCGGTGTCATGCCCGGGCACGCCTTGCTCGGCGCGCAATTCACCGCGACCAGCATGATCGGCATGATCGCCCTGGCCGGCATCATCGTGCGCAATTCGATCCTGCTCGTGGACTTCATCGAGCTGCAGGTAGGGCAAGGTGTTGCGCTGCGCACCGCCGTCATGAACTCCGCCGCCGTGCGGGCGCAGCCGATCGCCCTCACCGGCCTGGCCGCGATGATCGGCGCTTTCTTCATCCTGGACGATCCCATCTTCAACGGCCTGGCCGTGTCGCTGATCTTCGGCATCCTGGTGTCCACCCTGCTGACGCTGGTGGTCATTCCTGTCCTGTACTACGCGCTGTACCGGCGCCGCTTCGAAGCGGTTGGCCAATGAGTTTCGTTTCAACAACCTGGAGTCGCACCATGACCGTCGATCGCTACATCCACATCTTCGCGGGGCTGTTCATCCTCGTTTCGCTGGCGCTGGGCGTCGAAGGCAGCCCGCTGTTCGTCAGCAGATGGGCGCTGGCCTTCACCGCTTTTGTCGGGGCGAACCTGTTGCAGTTCGGCTTCACGAACCTCTGTCCGCTGGGCATGATCCTCAAGAAACTGGGTGTGCCGGAATCGACGGCGGCCTGCGCACGCTAAACTGAGCCATGTCTGAAGAAGCCATCCGCGTCGACTTGACGCAACAACAGGACTACCGCCTGGCCGTGCGCTTCGGCGGCGCCGTCCCCGACCTGATCGCCGACGAACCGGCTCCGATCGGCGCCGGCATGGGTCCCTCGCCCAAGCAACTGCTGGCCGCCGCGGTGGGGAGCTGTCTGTGCGATTCGCTGCTGTTCGCCTTGCGAAAATACAAGCAGCAGCCCGAACCGATTTCCTGCAGCGTCGAAGCCGTCACCGGCCGCAACGAGCGGGGGCGCCTGCGCGTGCAAGCGATGAAAGCCGTGCTCACGCTCGGCGTGGCAGGCGCGTCGCTGCAGCACCTGGACCGCGTGCTGGACCAGTTCGAGGCGTTTTGCACCGTCACGCAGAGCATCGGAGCGGGCATCGCCATCGGCGTGGAAGTATGGGACGCCGCCGGCGTGCGACTGAAATGATGGCCACCCTCAAGAACGCATCGGCCCGCGCCGACATCCTGACCCGCCTCAAGCGCGCCGAAGGCCAGTTGCGCGGAATCCAGCGCATGGTGGAGGAAGGCGAGGCCTGCATGGACATCGCCCAGCAGTTTTCGGCGGTGCGCAAGGCGCTTGACAGCACCTATGTGCGCATGACGATGTGCATGCTCGAGCAGGAGTTGCAGGCGCGCCTGCGCAATTCCAGCAAGGAATCCGAGCTCGCACCGATGATGGCCGATCTGCAGAAGCTGCTCACCCGGATGGGATGACATCCGGTCCATGCCAGATTTCGCGGGACACGGGCACTAGGTGAAGCCTTAGTCGCTCTCTCGCGGCCAACTGACAAATATCAATGTTGCGGAAATAGCCGAACCCTAGAGTGGGATCGTGCCGAAGAGGAACTTGACTTCCTTGAGGCACGTGGGCCACCGGGAGCAGTCAGCCCGAATGGCGAGGCTCCGGCGTCCTCATTCGCCGGGATGCAGGGAGACACATCAGACCGATACGGTCATCACGGCCGTCCGGGGTCTCCAACACCCGCCGCCCGTGCAAACGGCCGGCGGGTTCTTTTTTGGCACTGCTCGCGGAGATTCCATGCGCAAAGTTGTTTCGCTCGTGATTGCGGCCTTGCTGCCGCTGTGTTCTCTCGCAGCGGCGCTCCCGCCGCTGCGCATCGGGGTGATCGGCCCGTTCACCGGCTCATCGTCCGATTTCGGCGTCCAGATGCGCAATGGAATCACGATGGCGGCCGACGAGGTCAACGCCGTGGGCGGTTACATGGGCCGCCAGCTCGAGCTCGTCATCATGGACGACAAGGGCGACCCGGAAACCGGGCTGAAGATGGCGCAGCAGATGGCGCGCGAGAACGTCACGGCCACGATCGGCTACTGCAACACGGGCGTCGCGGCCAAATCGATCGACGTGTTCCAGACCAACAAGATGCCCCTGATCATTCCGTGCGCCACCGGCACGGTGCTCACTTCGAAGTTTCCGCCGGCCGAGAGCTATATCTTCCGCACCTCGGCCAAGGACGGCATCCAGGCGCCCTTCATGGTGGAGGACATCGTCAAGCGAGGCTGGACGCGCGTCGCCGTGTTCGCCGACACCACCGGGTACGGTGAAGCCGGCCTGAAGGACGTCGAAAAGGCGCTGGCGGCCAAGAACCTGAAACCGGTCTACGTGGCGCGCTTCGCGCTGGGCGTGAAGAACCTGGACGAAGACCTGCAGGCCGCCAAGGCCGCCGGCGCCAATGTGATCCTGAACTACACCGTGGGCCAGGAAAATGCCGTGATCGCCAGGGGACGGCAGGCCATGAAATGGAAGGTGCCGCTGGTGGGCGCCTGGACCCTGTCGTTCCCCTTCTTCCTCGAGGGCGCGAAGGAGGCGGCCGAAGGCGCGTTGATGGTCCAGACTTTCATTGCGGAGCCCAGCAACGAAAGGCGCGCCTCCTTTCTCACCAGTTATGCGCGGCGCTTCAACCTTCGGCGCATACCGGTGCCGATGGCCGCCGCGCAAGCCTACGACTCGACCTATCTCCTGCTGTACTCGCTCTTCACCATCCGCGACGGCAATCTGTCGGGGCCGGCGGTCAAGACGGCACTAGAGACCAAGGCCCGCACCTATTACGGCGTGGTCGCCACCTACGAGCGGCCCTTCAGCCCCACCGACAAGGACGCGCTCACGCAAAACATGCTGGTGATGGGCATGGTTCGCAACGGCGCCATCACTTTCGCCTACGACGAAGACGCCAAGCGAAACCTGTTCGTGCAGCGAAAACAGTGAGTGAAATCCCGCCGCCCGGACTGCGGCGGCACCTGATAGCTCAGCCCGCGGCCAGCGCGAGCTCGTGCGTGATGCGCCGATCCAGTTCCGGCACGCTCACACTGGTCAGGTCCAGTTCGTGGGTACCGGCCAAAGCGCTCAGCGTGGCCTTGCCGAGGGCTGCCCGCAGTTCGCCCAGGAATGCGGTGGGGGCGAAGATGGTGAGAGAGCCGAAGTGGCCCACGCGGGCCTCGTGCTCGAGATATTGGCCCAGTTCACGCGCGAAACGGGTGCATTCCTTCTGACGGACGTCCATGAGTTCGGCGCGCTGGCCCCGCCCGGCCGGGTGGACGAAACTTTCCAGGACTACCATCGCGCCCCCGGGTTCTTGCTGAAGCACCCGTGCACGGATGGTGTTGGCAATGAGGACCCAGTCGGGTTTCGGTCTGGTGGGCATCGAGAAGCGGGCTGCGAGGCTCCGGTGATCCGTAAGACGATAGCCCGGCGCCGGCCAGGCTGCCTTGATACGTGTCAAAGTCGTTCCGGGAAGCAAGGGAGCAAGTCGCCGTCCCGCCACATGCGCGCCACGCCTCGAACGGCTTGGCGCCGCGCTTGAAACCCCACGGCCGCACGCCTATAACTCGATCCCCCCGCACCGGTGGCCAAGGAGACGAATCATGATGGTTGCACGCTGGAGCATTGACGCGAAATTCGGATACAAGCAGAACGTGATCGACATGATGCAGCGCTGGCTGCGCGAAATCGGCCCCAAGGTCGGACTGAAGCCCGACAGGACACGGTTGCTGACAGGATCGGTGGGCGCGCTCGAAGCGACGGTCCAGTCGGAACACGTGATCGAAGACCTGGCGGAACTGAACCGGACCTGGGACCAGCTGGCGGCGCTTCCGGAACACCAGAAATGGAGCAAGGAGCTCGAACCTCACGTAGTGTCGGGCACCAGCCGCTGGGAGATCTACCGCCTGCTGTAGTTGCAGGCCTGGACCCGGTTCGGCGGAGAAATTAGGGCTCGAGCGAGTCGCCCAGGCCATGCTTGATGGCATAGCGGATCAGTTCGCTGGAATTCTGCAACCCCATCTTCTGCATCAGGTTGGCCTTGTGCGTGCTCACGGTCTTGACCGAGAGCTTCAGCTGGGACGCGATCTCGGTCACCGACACCCCCGCGGCCAGCAGGCGAAACACTTCGAACTCGCGATCGGACAACGTCTCATGCGGCTGCGTTTCGCTGCCCGGCATCGCGCCCAGCGCCAATTGCTCCGCCACTTCCGGCGTGACGAACGCGCCGCCGGCGGCGATCTTGCGGATCGCCTGCTCGAGCTGGGCCGGAGCGCTTTCCTTGGTCAGGTAGCCGCTGGCCCCCGACTTGATGGCGCGCACCGCGTACTGCAGTTCCTGGTGCATGCTGAGCACGAGGATGCGCAGCTTCGGCTTTTCTGCCCGCACCAGCTTGATCAATTCCATGCCGCTGCGCCCCGGCATGGAGAGATCGAGCACCAGGATATCGAAGTCGAGCTCGCGCACGCGCTGCATCACCTCGGCCCCGTTGGCCGACTCGCCGACCACCTTCATGTCCTTGGCCTCGGAAACGATGCGCTTGAGGCCCTCGCGCACGATGGCGTGGTCGTCGGCGATCACGATACTGATCATCGCGGCTCCCCGTCCTGCACCGGGATGCGCACCTGCACCCGCGTACCCTTGCCGGGCTGGCTGTCGATCGCCACGGCGCCTTTGAGCAGATGGGCCCGCTCGCGCAAGCCCATCAGGCCCAGCGAGTGCGGCTTGCGTGGGGAAGCCGTCACGAAGCCCTGGCCGTTGTCGCGCACTTCCAGCATGACGGCCTGCCCGGTGCGCGCGATGACCACCCCCGCCTCACTGGCACGGGCGTGCTTGCCCACGTTGGCCAGAGACTCCTGGACGATGCGGAACACCGCGGTCGCATAGGGCTCCTCCAGCTCGAGGTCCTCGTCGACCGAAACCTCGCAGGGCACTCCAGTGCGTTGCGTGAAGTTATGGGCCAGCCATTCGATCGCCGGCGCCAGCCCGAGGTCGTCCAGCAGCAGCGGCCGCAGATCGGCCGCAATGCGGCGCGTGGCGGCTACGGTGGTGTCGAGCATGGTGACCATGTCGGCCAGTTTGGCCACCGCCTTGTCCGGCTCGGCCGGGGCGTTGTCGCGCAGCCAGATCGTGTCCATCTTCAGCGCGGTGAGCGACTGCGCCAGTTCGTCATGCAGCTCGCGCGCGATGCGGGCCTTCTCGCCTTCGCGCAGGTTGTGGGCTTCCGCGGCGAAGCTGCTCAGCTCCTCCTGCGCGCGCACCCGCTCGCTGATGTCGCGCAGGATCACAGTGAACAGCTTGCCCTCGGCCGAATCGAGCTGCGAGATCGAAGCTTCCATCGGGAATTCTTCGCCGTTGGCGCGCTGGCCATAGAGAATCGTGCCGTCGCCCATGCGGCGCGAGGTGGTCCCGGTCCGGTCGAACCGGTGCACATGGGCCCCGTGGCTGGAGCGAAAGCGCTCGGGCATGAGCTTTTCCAGCGGGCCGCCCATCGCCTGCTCGCTGGTCCAGCCGAAGATCCGCTCCGCCGCGCGGTTGTACAGCACGATGCGCTGCCGCTCGTCCACCGTGATGATCGCGTCCATCGCCGAGTCGAGCAGGCCGGACAGCCGGGCCGACAGGCGGGCCTGCCGTTCGACGGCCTGCAGCCGCTCGGTAATGTCGCGCAGGATCACCGTGTACAGCTTGCCCTGCGGCGTTTCCAGCTGCGAGATAGAGGCGTCCATCGGGAATTCCTCGCCGCTGGCGCGCAGGCCGTAGACCAATCGCAGGCCGCCCATGCGGCGCGAAGACTCTCCCGTGCTGCCGAAGTTCTCGACATGCTGGGAGTGGGTCGGCCGGAACCGGCCCGGAATCAGCCTTTCCAGCGGCTGGCGCAGCATCTCGCCGCGCGGCCAGCCGAATATCCTTTCGGCGGCGCGGTTGTACAAAACGATCCGCTGCTGCTCGTCGACCGTGACGATCGCGTCCATCGCCGAGTCGAGCAATCCGGCGAGCATCGCCGCCGCGTTGGCAGAGTCGCCGCCCAGCGTCCGGGCATCGAGAATATGAACAGGAGAAATGGCCACACATCAGTATGACATGTACTGATCTCCCTCAAGGTTTGGAGATTTAAGCCGTCATGCACACAAACGTTAACAATCGAAAGCCGGCTACTCGGCCATAAGCGACCAGCTAGTGTGCGTCGCGACGATGCTACGCGGCGGGCGCACGCGCGATCAGATTGCGCACCTGTTCGTCGGCGATCTGGCCGAAATCGCGGTAGTACTGCGCCACGCTGCCGAATTCCGGGGGGTTCAGCACGCTCAGGAACTCGTCCGCCGCGGTGCCGATCAGTTCCTGCGCTTCGGGCGGCGCCACCGGCACCGCCACCACGATCCAGGCCGGTTTGGCGCTTCTCAATGCCACCAGCGCCGCGCGCATCGACGCACCGGTGGCGACGCCGTCGTCCACCACGATGACCGTACGGCCCTCGACCGGCACGGCTGCGCGCTTGCCGCAGTAGAGCGCATGGCGCCGGATCAGCTCGAGGGACTCGGCGGCGATGATTTCATCGAGCTGGCGGGTGCTCACGCCGCAGTCGGCCATGATCTTCGGATCGATGTACGACGCACCGCCGCTGGCGATGGCACCCATCGCCAGTTGCGGCCGGCGCGGTACGCCCAGTTTGCGCACGATCAGCAGGTCCAGCGGCGCATGCAGCGCGCGCGCCACCTCCGATGCAACCGGCACACCACCGCGCGGCAGGGCCAGCACCACGACGTCCTCGCGGCCGGCGTAGGCCTGCAACCGGTCCGCCAGCGCGCGGCCGGCCGCAGCGCGGTCGGTGAAAAGATCGCTCATGGAAGCTCCTGCATGCAAGCGTCCACGTTAGGCCACGGGGCTGAAAGCAGGCTTGACCCACATCAACGGCCGCTCCCACGCGTGCGGCGGGGCTGCGCCGCCGATCTTGACAATGATCAACGCTCCCCTGCAATCCGGTGACTAGACTGAATTTGTGTCCTGTCCCACAAATAGCTGTACTCTCACTAGCCCTAAGGAGCGACACGATGAACGATCAGACCGCCAAGAATGGCCAGAAGCGCCTCGCGGAGGATTTCAAGGCAGTGGTCAAGGACGCCGAAGAATTGCTCCGGCATGCGGCGACCGATGCCGGCGACGGCTACGACGAAGCACGGGCACGGCTGGAACGCAGCCTCAAGGCGGCTCGCGCGGAACTCGAATCAATGGAAAAAGCGGTCATGGAAGGCACGCGCCGGGCGGCCCGCGCCACCGACGGCTATGTCCACGACCACCCGTGGGAATCGATAGGCATAGGCGCGGGCGTGGGCCTGTTGCTGGGCATGCTCATCGCGCGCAGGTAAAGCGATGGGCCTGGGCCAGTCCTTGACCCAGCTGGCCGCAAGTTCGGTGCTGATGGCCCGGCAGCGGCTCGAACTCGCCTCGCTGGATGTCGAGGAGGAATTGCTGCGGGTGGGCGGGCTGCTTGCCGCAGCCCTGGTCACCGCCCTCATGCTGGCACTGGCGCTCGCCAGCGCCGCAGCCACGCTGGTGATCTATTTCTGGGACGGCGCGCGGCTGGCCGCGACACTGGGCGTCACGGCGTTCTTCGCCCTGGCCGGCGCCCTCATGGTCTGGCGCCTGGCCCGCGCCTTGCGCGACAAGCCGCGCTTCCTCGCGGGCACGCTCGCCGAGCTGGACCGGGATTGTGAACAGTGGCGGGAAGCGCCTTGAGAGCGCGCCTGGATGCCATCGCGCGCCGGCGCGCCGTGCTCGGCGCCGAGGTCCAGCAGCAGCGTGTGAAGATGCGCGGGTCGCTGGCCCAGTTGCGTACCGATCTGGCTTTCGCCGGCATCGGCCTGATCGCGGGGCGCCTCCTGGTGCGCCGTCCCTGGCTGCGCGCGCTGGTGCTCGGCGGCCTGGGCGCACTCGCGGCCAGCAAGCTGGCCATACGGCGCTAGGGAAGACTTCCCGCTCTATTGCTGCGGACAGCCGTCCGGCCGCTCGCCCGGCGCGAGGGGACACATGTTCACTTCCGCGGGCGGTTTGCCCAGAAGCGCCGACACTGCGTTCGATATGCTGCTGATCGCCCAGAAGGCAAAGAAACTCACCGTATAGACGCCCTGACGCGACAGCGCCAGCGGCCGGCCGAACCAGTGCAGGTCCTGCGGGTCCACCATCGCGAACACGAAGAGCTCGAGCAAACAGGCCGACAGGAACGCCGGCCAGACGATCCACATCAATTTCTGGCTCCTCATGGCGGGTCTCCTTCGATCCGTGGACTAGCGCGCGGGGGTCGCTGCGTGGTTACGGCCTTGCAGGGCCGGCATCAGCGCGCTGTCGTTCGCCGCGCTCTTGTTGGCCGCCACCGGCCGGCGGTAATGTTCTTCCGCCAGCACCGGGTCCGGGCTGCGCGCCGCGAGCCAGGCCGTGAACAGCGCGGCCACGACCACCACCGCCGGCCCGGCGATGACCAGCCATACATGGCCGAATTTCCACCACGGCGCGCTGGCCTGTTCGTGTTTCATCTTGGCTCCTATCTCGGCACAAGGAAGGCCGACTTCTCGCTGACCTGGGCTTCGCCCGAGACGGTCGCGACGTTGAAATGGACGGGATGCGAGCCGGCTGCGGCCGAGCCGTAGGGGATCTGCAATCGCACGGCGACCCAGCGCGACTCGGCCGGCCCGACCGCAACCTCGGCATCGGATGCCAGGGCCAGGCCTTCCAGCCCGCCGGCGGAAATGCGGTAACGCTGCGGCTGCTCGGTGGCGTTCATGATCTGCAGGCGGTAGACGTTCTCAAGCTTGCCGCCGGCAACGATGCGCGACAGCGATGCGCGGTCGCGCACCACGTCGACCTTCAGCGGCGTGCGAACCACCAGGCTGCCCAGCAGCGCAACGCACAGCGCCAGCAGCACGGCGCCATACACCAGCACCCGCGGCCGCAGCACGTGGCGCAGGATCTGCGATCGGCTCCAACGCCTGGCCATGCCGTTCTGCGTGGTGAAGCGGATCAGCCCGCGCGGATAGTTCATACGGTCCATCACGTCGTCGCACACGTCGACGCAGGCGGCACAGCCGATGCACTCGTACTGCAGGCCGTCCCGGATGTCGATCCCGGTCGGGCAGACCTGTACGCACAGTTTGCAATCGACGCAGGAGCCCAGCGCGAGCGCGGCCGGATCGGCCTTGCGCGAGCGCGAGCCGCGCGGCTCCCCGCGTGCCATGTCATAACTGACGATGAGCGTGTCGCGGTCGAACATCGCGCTCTGGAAACGCGCGTAGGGGCACATGTACTTGCAGACCTGCTCGCGCAGGAAGCCCGCATTGCCGTACGTGGCCAGCCCGTAGAAATTCACCCAGAACCACTCCCAGGGACCGAAAGAAAGCGTGAAGGACTGCGCCCACAGCATCCGGATCGGCGTGAAGTAGCCCACGAACGTGAAGCCCGTCCACACCCCCAGCGCGATCCACACCAGGTGCTTGGCGCCCTTGCGGGCCAGCTTCTGCGGCGACATCGGGGCGGCGTCCAGCCGAATTCGCGCATTGCGGTCGCCTTCCAGCTTGCGCTCGATCCACATGTACAACTGCGTGTAGACGGTCTGCGGGCAGGCGAAGCCGCACCACAGCCGGCCGGCGACGGCGGTGAACAGGAACAGCGACAACGCGCTGATCACCAGCAAGCCGGTGAGATAGATGAAGTCCTGCGGATACAGCACGTAGCCGAGGATGTAGAACCGGCGCGCGCTCAAGTCGAACAGAACGGCCTGGCGCTCGCCCCACTGCAGCCAGGGCAGCCCATAGAACACAATCTGCGTGAGGAACACGAAGCCCCAGCGCCAGCGCGCGAACAGCCCCGTCACCGCGCGGGGGTGGATCTTCTTCTGAGCTTCGTATAGCGATGCGCCGGCCTCCCCGGCGGCCGGGGCGATCGGGATCACCTTGCGGACGGCCGAAGGCTGCATGCGGAAGACCTTACGGCTTGGCCGGCGGCGGCTTGTTCGACAGGCCCCAGACGTAGGCGGTCAGCACGTGGATCTGGGCTTCGGTGAGCTTGCCGGCCTGGGCCGGCATCTCGTTGAGCTTGCCGTTGTTCACCATGTTGATGATCGCCTGCTCGCCCCAGCCGTGCAGCCACACGTCGTCCGTCAGGTTGGGCGCGCCCACGGCCTGGTTGCCCTTGCCGTCGATGCCGTGGCAGGCGGCGCAGCCGGCGAACTTGGCCTTGCCCAGCTGGGCGCGGACCGAATCGTGCGGGCTCTTGGACAGGCTCAGCACGTAGTTGGCCACGTTCTTCACGTCGTCGGGCGTGCCGACCGCCGCCGCCATCGGCGGCATCTGGCCGCGCCGTCCCTTGGTGATCGTTTCGGCGATCTTTTCCGGGGTGCCGCCGTGCAGCCAGTCGCCGTCGGTCAGGTTGGGAAAGCCCTTGCCGCCGCGCGCATCCGAGCCGTGGCACTGGGCGCAGTTGTTCATGAACAGCCGCTCCCCCACCGCCCTGGCATTCGGGTCACCCGCCAGTTCCTCGACCTTCTTCGCCGTGAACTGCGCATACAGCGGCGCCAGTTCCTTGTTGGCCCGCTCGACTTCCGATGCGTACTCGCCGCGCGTGCTCCAGGCCAGCTCGCCGGGATAGCTGCCCAGCCCCGGATAAGCGACCAGGTACAGCAGGCTGAACACGATCGTGATGACGAACAGCCACATCCACCAGCGCGGCATCGGGTTGTTCGCCTCCTGCAGATCCCCGTCCCAGACGTGCCCGGTGGTGTTGTCGGACTGAGGCGCCGGTTGCTTGCGCGCCGTGACCCACAACAGCAGCAGGCAGGCCAGGATGCTGACCACGGTGAATCCGGCCACGTAGACCGACCAGAAGTTTGCAGTGAAATCGCTCATGGCAGGCTCCGCGTCAGTCTTGTTCGAATGGAATGCGGGCGGCTTCTTCGAAGCGGTCCCGGTTGTGGCGCGCGAATGCCCACCAGGCGATGCCCAGGAAAGTGGCGAAGCAGGCCAGCGTGGCGATGATGCGCAGGGTTGTGAGGTCCATGGCGGTCTTCCTAGTCAGTTGAGGACAGAGCTGAAGATCTGTCCCCAAGTCATTTCACTTCAAAGCCCGGCCCAGACCTTGCAGGTATGCGACCAGCGCATCCATCTCGGTCTTGTCCTTCACGTCCGCGGCCGACTGGGCGATTTCAGCGTCGGTATAGGGCACGCCGACCGTGCGCAAGGCCCGCATGCGCGGGGCCATGCCCGGGCCGTCCACCATGCTTTTTTCCAGCCAGGTGTAGGCCGGCATGTTCGATTCGGGCACCACGTCGCGCGGGTTGTTCAAGTGGATGCGGTGCCATTCGTCGCTGTACTTGCCGCCCACGCGGTGCAGGTCGGGGCCGGTGCGCTTGCTGCCCCACTGGAACGGGTGGTCGTAGACGAACTCGCCGGCCACCGAGTAGTGGCCGTAGCGCAGGGTTTCGGCGCGGAACGGGCGGATCATCTGCGAGTGGCAGTTGTAGCACCCCTCGCGCAGGTAGATGTCGCGGCCGGCCAGCTGCAGGGCGGTGTAGGGCTTGACGCCCTCGATCGGCTGCGTCGTCGTCTTCTGGAAGAACAGCGGCACGATCTCGACCAGGCCGCCGACGGCGACCACCAGCAGGATCAGCACGATCATCAGGAAATTGCTGGTCTCGATCTTCTGGTGCGAGAAGCCGGCAGTGTTGGTGTGGTTGTCGCTCATGTGTGTTGCTCCATCAGGCGGCTTGCGCGATTGCCACGGGGATGCGCGACGAGTGGCCCTTCGCCACGGTCATGAAGGTATTCCACGCCATCACCAGCATTCCGGCGAGGTACAGCGCCCCACCGAGCACGCGGATCACATAGAAGGGATAGGTTGCCTTCACCGATTCCACGAAGGTGTAGGTCAGCGTTCCGTCGGCATTGATGCCACGCCACATCAGCCCCTGCATCACGCCGGCAATCCACATCGCCGCGATGTACAGCACGATGCCGATGGTGGCGATCCAGAAATGCAGCTCGATCGCCGGCACCGAATACATCTTCTTCTGGCCGAACAAGCGGGGGATGAGGAAGTACAGGCAGCCCATGGAGATCAGGCCGACCCAGCCCAGCGCCCCGGAGTGCACATGGCCGATAGTCCAGTCGGTGTAGTGCGACAGCGCGTTCACCGTCTTGATCGACATCATCGGGCCTTCGAAGGTGCTCATGCCGTAGAACGACAGCGACACGATCATGAAGCGCAGCACCGGGTCGTCGCGCAGCTTGTGCCAGGCGCCCGACAGCGTCATCATGCCGTTGATCATCCCGCCCCAGCTGGGCGCCAGCAGGACCAGCGAGAACACCATGCCGAGCGACTGGGTCCAGTCGGGCAGCGCGGTGTAGTGCAGGTGGTGCGGACCGGCCCACATGTAGGTGAAGATCAGCGCCCAGAAGTGCACGATCGAGAGGCGATAGCTGTAGACGGGCCGCTCGGCCTGCTTCGGGATGAAGTAATACATCATCCCGAGGAAGCCCGCAGTCAGGAAGAAGCCGACCGCGTTATGGCCGTACCACCATTGCACCATCGCGTCCTGCACGCCCGCGTAGGCCGAGTAGGACTTCATCCAGCCGGCCGGCACTTCGGCGCTGTTGACCACGTGCAGCAGCGCCACGGCGATGATGAAGGCGCCGTAGAACCAGTTGGCCACGTAGATGTGGCGCACCTTGCGCATCCCGATGGTGCCGAAGAAGACCACCGCATAGGCCACCCACACCAGCGTGATCAGGATGTCGATCGGCCATTCCAGCTCGGCGTACTCCTTGCCGGTGGTGTAACCCAGCGGCAGGCTGATCGCGGCGGCGACGATCACCGCCTGCCAGCCCCAGAAGGTGAACGATGCGAGCTGCCCGGCGAACAGGCGCACATGGCAGGTTCGCTGGACCACGTAGTAGCTGGTGGCGAACAGGGCGCAGCCGCCGAAGGCGAAGATCACCGCGTTCGTGTGCAGCGGCCGCAGCCGGCCGTAACTGAGCCAGGGAATGCCGAAGTTCAGTTCGGGCCAGGCGAGCTGGGCGGCGATGACCAGGCCCACCAGCATGCCAACCACGCCCCAGACCACGGCCATCAGGGAAAACTGGCGCACGACCGTGTCGTTGTACAGGCCGGTTTCAGCTGGAATGTCGTTCATGGGAGTCCTTAGTGGAAACCCTGACAGTTTCTCCGCGCGGGCTTACGAAAGCTTGACGAATGTCAATCCGATTTGAGAATGCGCTCCGCCTCCGCATCGACGCCTTCGAACTGGCCGCGCCACACGGCCCAGCCGAGCGCGCCAAGAATGAGCAGGGCAAGCCCGACCGACAGGGGGATAAGAATGAAGAGGATGTCCATCAGATTTCCTGTTGGCCGGCAAAGGAAGAAACGGCGAGCCGCGCCGAATTGGCAACCACCAGCAGCGAGCTTGCGGCCATGCCCAGCCCAGCCAGCCACGGCGGCATGGCGCCAAGCACCGCCAGCGGTACCGATACCGCGTTGTAGACGGCAGCCCAGGCCAGATTCTGCCGCACGATAGCGCGGGTGCGGCGCGCGTGCTGCATCAGCGAAGCCACCGCCGCCAATTGGCCGCCCAGCACGACGAAGTCGGACTTGGCCTGCGCGAGCGGCACTGCCTGTCCCATCGCGATCGAAACGTCGGCGCGCGCCAGCACCGGCGCGTCGTTGACGCCGTCGCCGGCCATTGCCACGCGCTGCCCGCGCTGCTGCGCCAGCCGCACGTGGTCCAGCTTGTCTTCCGGCGAGCAGTCGCCAATGGCGCAATCGATGCCGGCGCGGGATGCCAGCCGCTTGACCGTCGCGAGGCGGTCGCCGGAGAGCAGTTGCACCTTCAGGCCGAGCACGCGCAGCGCCTTCACCGCCGCCGGTGCATCGCTGCGCATCGCTTCGTCCAGCTCGAAGCTGGCCAGCCAGCCCTGCCCGTCCGCCAGGTGCGCTTCCAGTCCCATGGTATCGGGCGGGCCGGCCGGCGCACTGCAGAACGAGGCCGAGCCGAGACGCAGTTCGCGGGGCGGGCCGCCGCACTCGCCGGCCACCGTGCCCTGCACGCCGCAGCCGGGCACTTCGGTGACATGGATAGCGGTGCACCTGGCAGTGCCGGCCGCTTCGGCGATGGCGCGCGAAGCGGGATGCAGCGAATGCCGCGCCAACGCCGCGGCCAGCGCCAAGGCTTCGAGCGGATCGATTCCGGGGCGCGCGCGCGTTGCGACCAGCGCCATCCGGTCCTCGGTCAGCGTGCCGGTCTTGTCGAAGAAGATCGTATCGATCGAGGCGCAGCCTTCCAGCGCCTGCAGCCGGCGCACCAGCATGCCGCGCCGGGCCAGAGCGCCGGCGGCCGCCAGCGTGGCCGCCGGCGTCGCCAGCGACAGGGCACAGGGGCAAGTGACGATCAGCACCGCCACGGCCACGCCGATTGCGTGACCCGGGTCGCTGGGCCACCACCAGGCCCCTGCCGCCGCCGCTGCCAGCACGACGCCGACGAGGAACGGACTGGCGATGCGATCCGCGATCTGCGCCAGCCTGGGCTTGTCCATCGACGCCTGTTCCATCAGGCCGACGATGGCTGCATAGCGGGTCTGGGCGCCGGTGCGTTCCACCCGCACCAGCACCACACCGGTGAGGTTGTGGCTGCCGGCGATGACGCCTTCGCCCTTGCGCCGCAACAGCGGCCTGGATTCGCCGGTCAGCAGGGCTTCGTCGACGCGGCTCTCGCCGTCCATTACGGTGCCGTCGGCGGGAAACACCTCGCCGGGCAGGACGCGGACCAGGTCGCCGGCCGCCAGGCGCCGCACCGGCACCCGTTCGAACGATCCGTCGCTCGCCTGCCACTCGATGGTTTGCGGCAGGCGCCGCATCAGCGCTTCGAGCGAACCGGCGGTGCGGTTGCGCAGCCGCTGCTCGAGCAGCCGTCCCGACAGCAGGAAGAACACGAACATGGTGACCGAGTCGTACCAGACCTCGTGGCCCAGCGGTCCGCCCGTATCGAAGGTCGCGGCCGTGCTGGCCGCGAACGCGATGGCGATGCCCAAAGCGACGGGCACGTCCATGCCGATACGGCCATTGCGCAGGTCGCGCCCCGCGGCCGCGAAAAACGGCCAGCAGGAAAACAGCACGACCGGCAGCGTGAGCACCCAGGAGGCCCAGCGCAGCAGCGCCTCGATGTCGGGCGTGATCTCGCCCGGCGCGGCCATGTAGGCGGGCACGGCATACATCATCACCTGCATCATGCAAAAGCCCGCGACCAGCCAGCGCCACAGCATCAATCGTTGCGCTTGCAACCGCGGCACCGCCGCCAGCAGGTCGCCTGCCGGAACAGCGCCGTAGCCGGCACGCTTCAACGCGGCCAGCCAATCCGAGGGGCGGCTGCGCTGAGGCGACCAGACCAATTGCGCGGTCGCGCTCGCGCCGTTCACGCGCACGCCGTCGACGCCGGGCAGCCGTGCCAGCGCCTCTTCCACGGTGAGCGAACAGGCCGCGCAATGCATGCCCTCGATCGCGAGAAACGATTCCCAGCGGCCTTCGCGGCCGGCAACGGCGCGGCTGAAGCTCTCCCACTCCGCCGGCTCGTCGAGCGCGGCCCAGCCGCAGGCCGCCGGATCCGCGGCAGCGTGAGCATCGAGCTTTAGGGCGGAAGGCTGCATCCTTAGCAGGCTAAATGCACCGGCGCCCGTCAAGTTGACCTGGATCAACGGGGAACACGGAGTGGCGTCCTAAGCTGAAAGCAACCAACGGGAGGAACAAGCTCATGTACGAAAAAATCCTGGTCGCGACCGACGGGTCGACCCTGTCGAAAAAGGCGGTGCGCAGCGCCATCGAGCTGGCCGGTGCCGTCGATGCCGAACTGCTGGCGCTCTATGTCGTGCCGCGCTATCCCATCACTTATTTCGAAGGCGGAATCACCGTGTCGAGCCAGGACATCGCACGGACCGAGAAACAGTGGGCCGACCAGGGCCAGGCGGTGGTCGACGCCGTGCAGCAGGCCGCAGAGGCCAAGGGCGTCAAGGTCAAGGCTCTGGTGTCCAAGTCCGACTTGGTGGCCGAAGCGATCATGTCGGCCGCGAAGAAGAACAAGTGCGACCTGATCGTCATGGCCTCGCACGGGCGCAAGGGCCTCAAGCGAATCCTGCTCGGCAGCGAAACCCAGCACGTTCTCACCCACAGCAGCATCCCGGTGCTGGTGCTGCGCTGAAAGCGTCCCTCGGAGATCCGATGAAAATATTGTTGGCCGCGGACGATAGCAAGTACACCAAGAAGGCGGCCGCTTTCCTGGTCAACCAGGAAGCCCTGGTCGGTCCCGAAAACGAGCTGGTTGTGCTGCACGTGCAGCCGGCCGTGCCGCCGCGGGTCAAGACCATGCTGGGCGCGAGCGCGGTCGGCTCGTACCACCAGGATGAGGCCGCCAAGGTGCTCGAGCCGATGGAGCGCTTCCTCAAGCGTCACGACGTGCAGTTTCGAACCATGTGGGTGGTCGGCTCGCCCGCTACCGAAGTGGTCCGTGTCGCCAAACGCGAAAAGGCGCAGATGATCGTCATGGGCACGCGCGGGCACGGCGTGATCGGCCGGGCGCTGATGGGCAGCGTTGCGCAGAGCGTCGTCAGCGACTGCGACATTCCGGTCCTGCTGGTGAAGTAGCGGCCAGCCGCGCAACACGACCGCGTGCCGATGCGAGGACCCTGGACCCTCACCGCGAAGCTGTACACCAGCGGCATCGGCTTCCTGGTGCTGGCGCTGGCGTCGATCGGCCTGACCCTGTGGATCTCGTGGAACCTGGAAGGCGGGGCGGCCGCCGTCAACGAGGCGGGGCGCATGCGCATGCAGACCTACCGCATGGCGCTCGAGGTCTCGGGCGCGTCCGACTCCGAAGCGGCGCTGGTGCTGGCCCGCGGCTTCGACGACAGCCTCGCGCTGCTGCGATCGGGCGATCCGTCGCGTCCGCTGTTCGTGCCCTGGTCGGCCGCCTCGCGCGAACGCTTCGAGCGGGTCAACGACAGCTGGCGCGAGCTGCGCGGGCGGTGGCTGCGCTCGCGTCCCACCCCGGTGCAGGCGGCCCGCGATGCCCGGGAATTCGTCACCTTGGTCGACGGCTTCGTCGCGGCAATCGAGAGCCAGATCGCCCGCTGGACCACGATCCTGCAGATGGTGCAGCTGGCGGTGATGGGGCTGGCCATCGGCAGCGCGGTGATGATGATCTACGCCGGCTACCTGTTCGTCCTGAACCCGCTGGCGCGGCTCCAGCGCGGCCTCACGGCCGTGCGGCAGGGCGATCTGTCCACGCGCGTCGAAGTCGACAGCAGCGATGAGTTCGGGGAGCTTTCTGTCGGCTTCAACGACATGGCGCGCACACTGCAATCCCTCTACGGCAGGCTGGAGGAGAAAGTGCGGCAGAAGACGGCCGGGCTCGAAGTCAAGCGCCAGCGCCTGGCCGACCTTTACGAAGTCAGCGCCTTCATGGCGCATGCCACCGGGCTCGATGAACTGGCGCGCGGGTTCGTGCGGCAGATTCGCCGCGTCGCGAATGCCGATGGCGCGGCGGTGCGCTGGTCCGATGAGGGCAATCGGCGCTACCTCATGCTTGCTTCTGACGGCCTTCCTCAAGACATGGTGGCGGCCGGGGCCTGCCTCGACACGGGCAAGTGCCACTGCGGCCAGCCTCGCGACAGCGCCGCGATCCGCCTGATTGCCATTCGCCAGGAATACGCCGCCCCGATGGATCATTGCCGGCGCGCCGGGTTCAGAACGCTGATTTCGGTGCCCGTCAAGCTGCACGAGCGGGTGCTCGGCGAAGTCGACCTGTTCTTCCGGTCCGAGGTCGAGCTCGACCCCGAGGAGCGCGACCTGATCGACACCCTGGCCAGCCACCTGGCCAGCGCGATGGAAAGCCTGCGGGCCGCGGCACTGGAGCGCGAGGCGGCAGTGGCGCAGGAGCGCAGCCTGCTGGCGCAGGAACTGCACGACTCGATCGCGCAAACGCTGGCATTCCTGAAAATCCAGGCGCAATTGCTGCGCGACGCCATGCGGCGCGGCGACACCGAGGCCATGGGGCGCGCGATCGGCGAGCTCGATGCGGGGGTGCGCGAGAGCTACTCCGACGTGCGCGAGCTGCTGGTCCACTTCCGCACGCGCACCAGCACCGAAGACATCGAACCGGCCCTGCGCACCACGCTTTCCAAGTTCGAGCACCAGACCGGCCTGGCGGCGCGGCTGGAAATGGAAGGCCACGGCGTCGCGCTGGCGCCGGATGTGCAGGTCCAGGTGCTTCACATCATCCAGGAAGCGCTGTCCAACGTGCGCAAACACTCGCATGCGCGCGAGGTGACGCTGCTGGTGTCCTCCGGACCGTCCTGGCGCTTCGAGGTTCACGACGACGGCATCGGGTTTGCCGCGGACGGCGGCTCGGCCAATGAAACGCGCGTCGGCCTGCGCATCATGCAGGAACGCGCCCAGCGCATCGGTGCGACGGTGCAGGTGGTGTCCGCGCCCGGCGCTGGCTGCAGCGTGATACTCGAGCTGGCGCACGCCAGCCAGCAAGCCGCCGAGCAATCGCTGACGAGCGCTGCCGCATGAATACAGGCGCATCGCCGCCCGTGCGCCTTATGGTCGTGGACGACCACACGCTGTTCCGCCGCGGCCTGGTGGCGTTGCTCGCGTCCGACCCCAGCCTGCTGGTGATCGGCGAAGCCGGCGATGCGGCCGAGGCCGTGCGCAAGGCGGCCACGCTGCAGCCCGATGTCATCCTGCTGGACAACCACCTGCCCGGCGCCACCGGGATCCAGTCGCTGCCGGGATTGAAGGATGCGGCGCCGTCGGCGCGGATCATCCTGCTCACCGTGAGCGAAGACGAACAGGATCTGCAGGCGGCCCTGCGAGCCGGCGCCCACGGGTATCTGCTCAAGACGATCGAAGGCGACCTGCTGGCCCAATCGATCCATCGCGCCATGCGCGGCGAGCCGGTCATCAGTTCCGAGATGACCGGCAAGCTGGTGACGGCATTCCAGTCCGCGGCTTCCCCACCGGCACCCACGGCGCCAAGCCAGGCCGATCCGCTGGCGCAGTTGTCGGCGCGCGAGCTGCAGGTGCTGCAGCAGATTGCGCTGGGCGCCAGCAACAAGGAAATCGCCCGTACCCTGTCGATCGCCGAGACGACCGTGAAGATCCACGTGCAGCACATCCTGCGCAAGCTCGACCTGACCTCGCGCGTGCAGGCCGCCGTGTTCGCCACCGGCGCGGCCAGGGCGCAGGCCGCAAGCGGCTCCGACGACTAGCCACCGGGGGGCAAGCAAGCGCTGCCATCCCGGACTTGATCCGGGATCCACGGTCGCGCGCCAACATGGCTGCGGGTCAAGCCCAGGTCAAGCCCGGCACGACAAATTGAGCTCGGACGATTCCTAGCCCACCCTAGTTCGAAAGAACGATGGCAGCTGCTCCCGCCATCCTCCTTCTGCCGCGGCGCCGCGCACATCGGGAGGATGTCCGCGATGGCGCGCGACTCCGACAATCACATACGCACACAAACACTCATATACGCACACAGAAACTCACGCCCAACGCGCGAAAAAGACATTCAGAGGCTCATGTAATGCACAAGAAACATCAAACGATGCCCCTCGACGCCGTGGTTACCCGCCAGTCCTGGTCGGTGCTGGCAGTGAGCACGCTGGCGTTCACCGTCTGCTTCATGGTCTGGATGATGTTCGGCGTGATCGGCATCCCGATCAAGAAGACGCTCAACCTCAACGCGACCGAGTTCGGCCTGCTCACCGCCATGCCCGTGCTCACAGGCTCGCTGATTCGCGTGCCGCTGGGCATCTGGACCGACCGCTTCGGCGGCCGCATCGTGATGGCGGTGCTGATGGCCGTCACGGTCCCCGCCATCTGGCTGATGTCCTACGCCACCCAGTTCTGGCATTTCCTGGTGATCGGCCTGTTCGTCGGGCTGGCCGGCGGGTCGTTCTCCGTCGGCACGCCGTATGTCGCGCGCTGGTTCCCGCGCAAGCGCCAGGGCCTGGCCATGGGCGTGTACGGCGCCGGCAACTCGGGCGCGGCGGTGAACAAGTTCGTCGCTCCGGCGCTCGTGGTCGCATTCGGCTGGACCATGGTGCCGGCCGTGTACGCAGCCATCATGGCTGGCACCGTGCTGCTGTTCTGGTTCTTCAGCTACAGCGATCCGAAGCACCTGGTCTCCAGCGACGTCAAGTTCGTGGACCAGCTCAAGGCGCTGAAGGACCCGAAGGTGCTGCGCTACTGCCAGTACTACAGCATCGTGTTCGGCGGCTACGTGGCGCTGTCGCTGTGGATGGTGCAGTACTACGTCGGCGAGTTCGGCCTGGACATCCGCTGGGCCGCCCTGCTGGCCGCCTGCTTCTCGCTGCCGGGTGGCGTGCTGCGCGCCATCGGCGGCTGGCTGTCCGACAAGTACGGCGCCCACAGCGTGACGTGGTGGGTGATGTGGGTCAGCTGGATCTGCCTGTTCCTGCTGTCGTACCCGCAATTCGAGGTCACCTTCCTGACCGTCAATGGCCCCAAGACCTTCAACCTCGGCTTGAACGTGTACGTGTTCACCGCGCTGATGTTCATCCTGGGCATCGCCTGGGCCTTCGGCAAGGCCAGCACCTTCAAGTACATCAGCGACGACTACCCGCACAACATCGGCACCATCTCTGGCATCGTCGGCCTGGCCGGCGGACTGGGCGGCTTCGTGCTGCCGATCATGTTCGGCGCGCTGATGGACTTCACCGGCGTGCGCTCCAGCGCCTTCATGCTGATGTACGGCGTGGTCTGGGTGTCCCTGATCTGGATGTACTTCACCGAGGTGCGCGGCACCCAGGTTATGGGCGAATCGGCGCCCGCGAGCCCCTCGTTCACGCTGGCACACCAGGGGGCAGGCACGTTCGTGCCGGGTGCTGTTCGTTCCTCAACGTCCGAAGGGATGCCCGCATCCCTGGACACCGCTCTCGGAAGGGCATGATCATGGTCACTACCACCACTGCACCGATTACCCGCGGCCGTGTGCTGCAGATCTGGACGCCGGAGGACAAGTCCTTCTGGCAACGCGAGGGCGAGGCCGTCGCGAAGATCAATCTGTGGATCAGCGTGCCCGCGCTGTTCCTGGCCTTCGCCGTCTGGCAGGTCTGGAGCGTGGTGGCCGTGGGCCTGCCGGCACTCGGCTTCAAGTACTCGACCAACCAGCTGTTCTGGCTGGCCGCGGCGCCGGCGCTCTCCGGCGCCACGCTGCGCATTTTCTATTCCTTCATCGTCCCGGTCGTCGGCGGGCGCCGCTGGACCGCGATCTCCACCGCGAGCCTGCTGATCCCGGCAATCGGAATCGGTTTCGCGGTGCAGGACAACACCACGACGTATCCGACCATGCTGATGCTCGCCTTGCTGTGCGGCTTTGGGGGCGGCAACTTCAGCTCCAGCATGGCCAATATCAGCTTCTTCTTCCCGAAGGAGCGCAAGGGCTCGGCCCTGGGCGTGAACGCGGGCCTGGGCAACCTGGGCGTGTCCGTGGTGCAGTTCCTCAGCCCGCTCGTCGTCACGGCAGGTGTCTTCGGCATCTTCGGCGGTGACGCGCAGAACATCATCAAGAACGGCCAGACCGTGCAGGTATGGACGCAGAACGCGGCCTTCATCTGGGTGCCCTGGATCGTCTTGGCCTCGCTGGCGGCCTGGATCGGCATGAACGACATCGCCGATGCCAAGGCGTCGTTCGCGACGCAGGCGACGATCTTCCGCCGCAAGCACAACTGGCTGATGTGCCTGCTGTACCTGGGCACTTTCGGCTCTTTCATCGGCTATGCCGCCGGCTTCCCGCTCCTGATCAAGAACCAGTTCCCCGGCATCAATCCGCTGGCCTACGCCTGGCTCGGTCCGCTGGTCGGCGCGCTGGTCCGCCCCTTCGGCGGCTGGCTGTCGGACAAGATGGGCGGCGCGCGCGTGACCTTCTGGAATTTCGTGGTGATGGCGTTGGCTGTAGTGGGCGTGCTGTACTTCTTGCCGAGCGGCGCCTCGGGCGGCAGCTTCACCGGCTTCTTCCTGATGTTCCTGGTGCTGTTCTTCACCACCGGCATCGGCAACGGCTCGACCTTCCGCATGATCCCCGTGATTTTCCTGAACGAAGCGCTGGCGCGGGTCAACCAGTCCGATCCGCAAGCCAAGGCAGCCGCGATCAAGGAGGGCAACACCGAAGGCGCCGCGACGCTGGGCTTCACCGCCGCCATGGCAGCCTACGGCGGCTTCTTCATCCCGAAGAGCTACGGCACCTCGATCACGATGACGGGCGGCCCGGAGGCGGCGCTGTACGTCTTTATTTCGTTCTACCTGCTGTGCATCGCCGCCACATGGTGGTTCTACAGCCGCAAAAACGCACCTATGCCGTGCTGACTGATAACGCACCGCCATCAAACAACGTCTGTCATGCCGGGCTCGATCCGGCATCCACGTTGGCGCACCACCATGGATCCCGGGTCAAGCCCGGGATGACTGCATCAAAGGAAGACATTTCATGAGCCACTTTCTCGACCGACTGACCTATTTTTCGCAACCCCGCGAGAGCTTCTCCGGCGATCATGGCCAGACCACCGGCGAAGACCGCACCTGGGAGGACGCCTACCGCGACCGCTGGGCCCACGACAAGATCGTGCGCAGCACGCATGGTGTGAACTGCACGGGCTCGTGCTCGTGGAAGATCTACGTCAAGGGCGGCATCGTCACCTGGGAAACCCAGCAGACCGACTACCCGCGAACGCGCTGGGACATGCCCAACCACGAGCCGCGTGGTTGTTCGCGCGGCGCCAGCTACAGCTGGTATCTGTACAGCGCCAATCGCGTCAAATACCCGATGGTGCGCGGCCGCCTGCTCAAGGCCTGGCGCGAAGCACGGCACACGATGGCGCCGGTGCTGGCCTGGGCGACGATCGTCGGCAACGAGGAAACCCGCAAGAGCTGGCAAGCCGTGCGCGGCCTGGGCGGGTTCGCTCGTTCGAGCTGGGACGAGGTCAACGAGATGATCGCGGCGGCCAACATCCACACGATCCAGAAGCATGGCCCGGACCGCATCATCGGCTTCTCGCCGATCCCGGCCATGTCGATGGTGAGCTACGCGGCGGGCAGCCGGTACCTGAGCCTGATCGGTGGCGTCTGCATGAGTTTCTACGACTGGTACTGCGACCTGCCGCCGGCCAGCCCGCAGGTGTGGGGCGAACAGACCGACGTTCCCGAGTCCGCCGACTGGTACAACTCCAGCTTCATCATTGCATGGGGTTCGAACGTGCCGCAGACGCGCACGCCGGATGCCCACTTCTTCACCGAGGTGCGCTACAAGGGCACCAAGACGGTGGCGATCACGCCCGACTACTCCGAGGTCGCCAAGCTGTCCGACCTGTGGATGCATCCGAAGCAGGGCACCGACGCCGCCGTCGCGATGGCCATGGGCCACGTGATCCTCAAGGAGTTCTATTTCGACAAGCGCTCGGCGTACTTCGACGATTACGCGCGCCGCTACACCGATCTGCCGATGCTGGTGATGCTCAAGGAGCAGGTCCTGCCCTCCGGCGAGACGGTGATGGTGCCAGACCGCTACGTGCGCGCATCGGACTTCAACGGCAAGCTCGGCCAGTCGAACAATCCCGAGTGGAAGACGGTGGCCTTTGGCGAGGACGGCAAAGTCGTCCTGCCCAACGGCGCCATCGGTTTCCGCTGGGGCCCCGACGGCCGGCCCGATCAGGGACAGTGGAACCTCGAAGACAAGGAGGCGCGCCACGGCAATCAGGTGAAGCTCAAGCTGTCGGTGCTCGAAGGTGATGCGCCGAGCGCGGAAACGGCGAAGATCGGCTTCCCTTACTTCGGCGGCAACGCCACGCCCCACTTCACCGGCAACTCGCAAGGCGGCGACGTGCTGGTACGCACGGTGCCGGTGCAGCGCATTTCGCTGGGCAAGGCCGGCGAGGAGCGCTCGGCGATCGTGGCCACCGTGTTCGATCTGCAGGCGGCGAATTACGGCGTGGCTCGCGGCATCCCCGGCGAACTCGCTGCCAAGAGCTTCGACGACGACACGCCCTATACCCCAGCGTGGCAGGAAAAGATCACCGGCGTCAAGCGTGACCAGATCATCACCGTTGCGCGCCAGTTCGCCGACAACGCCGACAAGACCCACGGCAAATCGATGGTGATCATCGGTGCGGCGATGAACCACTGGTACCACAGCGACATGAATTACCGCGGCGTCATCAACATGCTGATGATGTGCGGCTGCATCGGCCAGAGCGGCGGCGGCTGGGCCCATTACGTCGGCCAGGAAAAGCTGCGGCCGCAGACCGGCTGGACGGCCCTCGCATTCGCGCTGGACTGGATCCGCCCGCCGCGCCAGATGAATTCCACGTCCTTCTTCTACGCGCACACCGACCAGTGGCGCTACGAGAAGCTGGGCATGGAAGAAGTGCTGTCGCCGCTCGCCGACAAGAAGGCCTTCGCCGGCAGCATGATCGACTACAACGTGCGCGCCGAGCGCATGGGCTGGCTGCCGTCGGCGCCGCAACTGCAGACCAATCCGCTGCAGGTGGTCAAGGATGCGCAGGCGAGCGGGATGGAAGGCAAGGACTACACCGTCAAGGCGCTCAAGGATGGCTCTCTGCGCATGAGCTGCGAGGATCCGGACCACCCGGCCAACTGGCCGCGCAACATGTTCGTGTGGCGCTCCAACATCCTGGGCTCCTCGGGCAAGGGCCACGAGTACTTCCTCAAGCACCTGCTGGGCACCGCCCATGGCGTCCAGGGCAAGGACCTGGGCGTGGACGAAGCCAAGCCGACCGAGGTGGTGTGGCACAAGCACGGCCCCGAGGGCAAGCTGGACCTGGTGGTGACGCTGGACTTCCGCATGAGCACGACTTGCCTGTATTCGGACATCGTCCTGCCGACGGCAACCTGGTACGAGAAGAACGACCTCAACACCAGCGATATGCATCCCTTCATCCATCCGCTTTCGACGGCGGTGGACCCGGCGTGGCAATCGAAGAGCGACTGGGAAATCTACAAGGGCTTCGCCAAGAAGTTCAGCGAGCTGTGCCCGGGCCACCTCGGCGTCGAGAAGGAAGTGGTGCTGACGCCGCTGATGCACGACTCCCCGGCCGAACTGGCGCAGCCCTTCGGCGTGGCCGACTGGAAGCGCGGCGAATGCGAGCTCATTCCCGGCAAGACGGCGCCGCAGATCGCGGTGGTCGAGCGCGACTACCCGAACGTGTACAAGCGCTTCATGGCGCTGGGCCCCTTGATGAACAAGGTCGGCAACGGCGGCAAGGGCATCTCCTGGAACACGCAGACCGAAGTCGAGCAGTTGGGCCAGCTCAACGGCCTCGTTACCGACGCCGGCGCGACGCAGGGCATGCCCTCGATCGACACCGATATCGACGCCTGCGAAGTGGTGCTGCAACTGGCGCCCGAAACCAACGGCCATGTCGCCGTGAAAGCCTGGCAGGCGCTGTCCAAGCAGACCGGCCGCGAACACGCGCACCTGGCGCTGCACCGCGAAGACGAGAAGATCCGCTTCCGCGACATCCAGGCGCAGCCGCGCAAGATCATCTCCTCGCCGACCTGGAGCGGCCTGGAAAGCGAAAAGGTTTCCTACAACGCCGGCTACACCAACGTGCATGAGCTGATCCCATGGCGCACCCTCACCGGGCGGCAACAGTTCTATATGGACCACCCGTGGATGCTGGCGTTCGGCGAAGGCAGCGTCTGCTATCGCCCGCCGGTGGACTTGAAGACCACCGCGGGAATAGCGGGCATCAAGCCCAATGGCAATACCGAGATCCAGCTGAACTTCATCACGCCGCACCAGAAGTGGGGCATCCACTCCACTTACAGCGACAACCTGCTGATGCTCACGCTCAATCGCGGCGGGCCGGTGATCTGGCTGTCGGAGGACGACGCCAAGCGC